>NZ_JAJEJP010000002.1:312524-625049 GCF_021390495.1 Paraburkholderia sp. ZP32-5
GGTCGACTTTCAAAGCCCGGGCGACGCGCAGGCAGTCGGCATCGGCATCATTCATCAGGAACTGCAACTGATGAATCATTTGAGTGTTGCGCAGAACATCTTTATCGGCCGCGAGCCGCGCAAGGGTTTCGGGCTCTTTCTCGACGAAGACAAACTGAATGCGCAGGCTCGCGAGATCCTCGCGCGCATGCATGTGAAGCTCGATCCGCGCAAGATGGTCGGCACGCTGACGGTGGCGAGCCAGCAGATGGTCGAAATCGCGAAGGCACTGTCTTTCGATTCGCGCGTGCTGATCATGGACGAGCCGACGTCCGCGCTCAATGACGCGGAGATCGCCGAGCTGTTTCGTATCATCCGGCAATTGAAAGAGCGTGGCGTTGGCGTCGTCTATATCTCGCACAAGATGGACGAGCTCAAGCAGATCACCGATCGCGTCACCGTGATGCGCGACGGCGAATACGTGGCAACCGTGCCGACCGAAGGCACCAGCGTGCAAACGATCATCGGCATGATGGTCGGACGCACGCTGACCGACGTGAATCCCGCGCAAAGCGCGCCGGCGACGGGCGATATCGCGCTGCAGGTGAAGAATCTCGTCGCGGGCCCATTGGTGCGCGACGTCAGCTTCGAATTGCGCCAGGGCGAAATACTCGGCTTTGCGGGCTTGATGGGCGCGGGCCGCACCGAGGTCGCACGCGCGGTGTTTGGTGCCGATCCGGTCGAATCCGGCGAAATTCTGGTGAAAGGCGTGAAGGCCTCGATCAAGCGGCCGAGCGATGCGGTCAAACGCGGGATCGGCTATCTATCGGAAGATCGCAAGCGTTTCGGCCTCGCGACAGGCATGGATGTCGAATCGAATATCGTGATGTCGGATCTCGGCAAGTTTCTGTCGTTCAACATGTTCCTGCGCGGCGCGCAAATCCGCAAAAGAGCGCAGCACTTTATCGATCTGCTGGCTATTCGCACGCCCTCCGCGACACAGCAGGTACGGCTTCTGTCCGGCGGCAATCAGCAGAAGATCGTGATTGCGAAATGGCTCGAACGCGATTGCGATGTGCTGTTCTTCGACGAACCCACGCGCGGTATCGATGTCGGCGCGAAAAGCGAAATCTACAAGCTGCTGCGCTCGCTGGCGGCGCAGGGCAAGGCGATCGTGATGATTTCATCGGAGCTGCCCGAAATTCTGCGCATGAGCGATCGCATAGTCGTGATGTGCGAGGGCCGTATTACCGGCGAACTCTCCGCCAGTGAGGCGACGCAGGAGCGCATCATGCATCTCGCGACGCAGCGCGAAATCCAGAAACCGGCGCAAGCCTGAAGAGGTTCCCGACATGACACTGCAAACGGATACGGCGGCGCTGGACAATGAAACACGCAGTTCCAGCCTGAAAGCCCGGATCTTCGCGCCCACCGCGCTGCAAAAGATGCTCGCATTCGCGAGCCTGATTCTGCTGCTGATCTTTTTCAGTTTCGCGTCGCCGGCTTTCATGCAGATGGACAACATCCTCGGCATTCTGCAAGCGACCGCGGTGAACGGTGTACTCGCGATTGCCAGTACGTTCGTGATCATCACCGGCGGCATCGATCTGTCGGTCGGCACATTGATGACGTTTACCGCCGTTATTTGCGGGGTGTTTCTGACCTTCTGGCATTTGCCGATGTGGGCGGGCGTGCTTGCGGCAATTGCGACGGGCGCGGTTTGCGGAACCGTGTCGGGAACGCTCGTCGCGAAGATGAAGATTCCGCCTTTCATCGCGACGCTCGGCATGATGATGCTGCTGAAAGGACTATCGCTCGTTGTGTCGTCCGATAAGCCGATCTATTTCACCGATACCGAGAACTTCTACCGGATCTCGCAAGACTCGCTAATTGGTTATCTGCTGCCGAGCGTGCCGATTCCGAACGCGGTACTGATCCTGTTCTTTCTCGCCATCGTGAGTTCGATCACGCTCAATCGCACGGCACTCGGCCGCTATACGTTCGCACTCGGCAGTAACGAAGAAGCGGTGCGGCTTTCGGGCGTCAACGTCGACCGCTGGAAAGTCGCGATTTACGGCGTGGGCGGCGCGATTTGCGGCATCGCGGGTTTACTGATCGCGTCGCGCCTGAATTCGGCGCAGCCGGCGCTAGGCCAGGGTTACGAACTCGATGCGATCGCCGCGGTGGTGATCGGCGGCACGTCGCTGAGCGGCGGCTCGGGCACGATTCTCGGCACCATCATCGGCGCGTTCATCATGAGCGTGCTGACCAACGGACTGCGCATCATGTCGGTCGCGCAGGAATGGCAGATCGTGGTCACTGGCCTCATCATCATCCTGGCCGTGTATGCGGACATTCTGCGACGCAGCCGGAGAAGCTGACGCGGGAAGAACACGCGGGAAGAACAACAGGAAACGCAGGAGCAAGAGAAAGGGGAGCACGTGGAGGCTCCCTCAATGGCTTGATAGCCCATCCTTAGGAGGAGGCCCCATGTTGAAGAGAAGACTCATCGGTGTCGTGGTCGGTGTCGGCGCGCTCGTCGGCGGAAGCTGTCTCGCGTATGCGGACGAGCCTTATATTCCGCTTATTTCGAAGGGCTTCCAGCATCAGTTCTGGCAAGCCGTCAAATCGGGCGCGGAGCAGTCCGCAAAAGCGAATAACGTCAGGATCACGTTCGAGGGACCGGAAACGGAAGCGATGGTCGACAAGCAGATCGATATGCTGTCGGCCGCGCTCGCGAAGAAGCCGCAGGCACTCGGTATCGCGGCGCTCGACAGCAAGGCGGCGATTCCGCTGCTCAAGCGCGCGCAGAACGACAAGATCCCGGTCATCGCATTCGACTCGGGCGTCGATAGCGACATTCCGCTCACCACCTGCGCGACGGATAACCTCGCGGCCGCCGCGCTCGCCGCCGACAAGATGGCCGAGCTGATCGGCAACTCGGGCGAAGTCGGCGTGATCGTGCACGACCAGACGAGCCGCACGGGTGTCGATCGCCGTGATGGTTTCGTGAATCAGATCAAGTCGAAGCATCCGAACATCAAGATCGTCTCCGTGCAATACGGCGCCGGCGACCACCTGAAGTCGGCGGAAATCGCCAAGGCGATGATTCAGGCGAACCCGAACCTGAAAGGCATCTTCGGTGCAAATGAAGGCTCGGCGGAGGGCGCTGCGATCGGTGTGAAAGAATCGGGCAAGAAACTCGTGCTGATCGGTTTCGACTCCGGCAAGGAGCAAAAAGAGAACATCATGTCGGGCTTGATGGCCGGCGCGATTACGCAGAACCCGGTCGGAATCGGCAAATGCGTGGTCGATTCGGCGGTGAAGGCGCTGCACGGCGAAAAGCTGCCGAAAAAAGTCGACACGGGCTTTTACTGGTACGACAAGACCAACATGAACGATCCGAAGATCGCAGCGGTGCTATACGACTAGACGACTGGAGCAACGTTGTTAACAAGCTGCTAAAAGAGGAAGAGTGCGCTCTTCCTCTTTTTATTTGCGGCTTTGTCCCGCGAGTTATCTCGTTGTGTTGCCGCCGCTCGCGTCGTCGCGCAAGCAACGTCAAACGCGCTACCACACGATCCCGCCTGCGGCGCCGCATCAACTCCAGCGTCAAACATTCGCAACGCCCAGACCGGGCGCATTGACTAGCGGATGGTACGGCGCTTCAAATTCCTCGTGCGTTAGTCATTTCCAGCCATTGCGCGAATTGGTCTGATATTTTACATTTGTTAAATCTTGCATCTCACGTCCATTTCGCACCCGGAGCGGACCCACTAACCGTCGAATGCGCAGGTCATGGCTTTTACCGAACCAAGGTCTCCATTTTTCAAGTGGGTCGTGTCTTCCGCTCAGAACCTGAGCCCAGACAACCGGCAGATTCTGCTTGCCAATCTGTTCACGCGAACTGCTTCGATCATCTTCGCGTCGATTTGCGAAATCAGCGTTTGCGTCACCGCGTACTACCTTTATCCGATTCCTCTTTACGCCGCCTGGGGCATTGCCGTCGTTGCATTGCTGATCGCGCGGCTCGCGCTGATCTGGCTGTGCCGCACGCGTAGCGCGCAAGGCCGCACCACGCCGACTTCCGCGTTTCTGTTCGCAAGCCTGCTGTGGAGCGTGCTGTTCGGCATCGGCACTTTGCTGTGCAACATCAGCGGCGATCCAACGCTGTTCCTGCTCGGCAATGTTTGCGCGGTCGGGGTGATCGGTGGATTGGCGGGACGCAATGCGAGCACGCCAAGACTCGCGCTGTTGCAGATCGTTTTTATTCTCAGCTTTCTGAGCATCGGCGCGGCGTTGTCGCCCGGTGACGGCAAGCTCGTGCTGCTATTCCAGGCACCGTTTTGCGCGGCCGGCTTTTTCACGGTCGCGTTGCGCAGCAATCGCGATACCGTCGCGTTGCTGCTCGCACGTGAAAACAGCCATCGACTTGCACGTCAGGACAGCCTGACCGGCTTGCCGAATCGCGCGCGTATCAGCGAACTGCTGGTCGATCGCACCAACAAGGGGGCGGCGCGGCAGGGTCAGCCGTTTGCCGTACTGCTGATCGATCTGGATGGCTTCAAGGCGATCAACGATAGTCTGGGTCATGCCGCGGGCGACCAGATTCTGCAGGAAACGGCGACCCGTATGCGCGATCTGCTGCCGGCCGGCGACCAGGTCGGCCGTCTCGCGGGCGACGAATTCGTTGCGATCGTGGACGGCGCTGCGCAGATTCGCGATGTGCACGTGCTGGCCGATCGCATCGTCAGAACGCTGGCGCGGCCGTTCGCGCTTAGCGACGCGCTCGTGCATATCGGCGCGAGCGTCGGCATTGCGATCTACCCGGAGCATGCGAACACGGGCCCACAATTGCTGATCTGCGCCGACCGTGCGTTATATGCGGTCAAGCGCAGCGGCAAAAGCGCGTTCGCAATCTTCGACTACGAGAAGCACATTTCCGACGAAAGCCTGAGCCTGTTGCGCAGTGATCTCGAAGGTGCGCTGAAGTCGTTCAACGGCTTGCGCATGGAGTACCAGCCGATCATCGATCTGAGCAACGGCATGGTGTGCGGTCGCGAGGCGCTGATTCGCTGGACGCATCCCACGCGCGGCGAACTCGCTCCATCGGCCTTTATTCCGATCGCGGAACGTACCGGGCTGATTCTCGCATTGGGCGAATGGGTGCTGCTGCGATCGTGCGCGGAAGCGGCGACGTGGCGCGACAAGGTGATCGTCGCGGTGAACGTGTCGCCAGTGCAATTGCGCGAGGAGTCGTTTGCATCGACAGTCGCCGCGATACTGCGTAAAACCAGACTGTCGCCGGCGCGACTCAATCTGGAGGTTACCGAAACGGCGCTGCTGAACGACGAGGAAGTGACTCGCCGCAATATCACGAGGCTGCGTGCGTTGGGTATCGGGCTCGCACTCGACGATTTCGGTACCGGCTTTTCGACAATGTCGACACTGGTGCGCTTCTCGTTCGACAAGCTGAAGATCGACAGCTCGTTCGTCAGGGAGGCCGTGCATGGCCGCGAGTCCGCGGCCGTTGTGCGCGGTATCGTTGCGCTCGCACGCGAGATCGGCATGCCGACCACTGCGGAAGGTGTCGAAACGCAGGAGCAACTCAATTTCGTGCGTGTGTGCGGCTGCACGCACGCGCAGGGTTATCTGTTGGGCAAGCCGATGCGCGGCGATGAGATCGAACAAAGCGAAGCGATATTCGATGCGTCCCTTGCCGCGAAGGCCGAGCGCACTAGTTCGTGAAATCCGCTGGCGAGGCGAGTATGTCTTCTCCGCTGGAATATCAACTGAGGATCACCGCGTCGCCCGAACTGGCGAATGCGTTGCGCGCGGATCCGTGCTGTACGTCGTATGCCGCGCTGCGCGAACTGCTGGGCACGCATCACGCGACATTGAAATGTCAGTTCGATGCATTCGCGGACTATGTGAGCGAAGCGGAAAGAATGGGCACGCAGCACTATCCACTCTATGAATGGACGCGGCAAACCATCGAGAATCCGCAGAAGAAGGCGAAGTATCTGCAATCGTTCACGATCTATGTGAACGGCGCTGACGTTTATGACAAGGATGTTGCCGACGCATTGGAAGCGGGCCTGTCGAAGCTCGGCGATACGCGCGGAATTCTGCGGGTTGCGCGCTTCGATACCAATCCTGCGAACAATCCACAGCCACCCGCGCACTAGCTTCTTTCACCTTCTTTACGGTCTTCATCGCACGAAAGAGGCTAACAGTAAGGTCGAAAGTAAAAATGTTTGACATTTAACGACACGGCCGAAAGTTCGTGAGACGATCCCATTTCACTTATTTTTTGTTGGAGCGCGACATGGGACTTCTGGACGAAGTGGGCAAGATTGCTGGCGCGGTTGCCGCCGTTGAAGCAGCAGAGAAAGTCGATCCGGAAGCGGGTCTTCTGACGAAAGGCATCGCTGCTATCGCCGGTTTCGAAGGTGCCGGCAAGCTGGAATCGATGGTCGAAAAGAAAGACGAAGACAAGCAGGACGACGCCGACAACGCGCAGGCCGCGGACGACACGAGCGCGCAGACCTGAGCAAAGCACACGGAGTTAGTTTCCGGTTGCAGGCGAGGGCTTGAACCACGCAATGCACCGGTAACTTTGCGTTGAATCGCGGCGGTTCTCCACGAACCGCCGCGTTGTTACGATCTTTTCAAAACCCCTGCAGCGCCGCTGGAACGAGCTTTCGTTTCGGTATCCCGTGTTTCCACTTATCCCGTCCGATGTTTTCATCGGGCTGTCATCGCCGTCCGGCTACGATCGTCCGTCACTTCCGTCCGCGCTCGCACCGCGGTGCGTTGTTTTGCGCTGGCGTCCTTCCACCTCAACAACAACACGGACATGTCGAACAGAAAAATCGTCAATGCAGCGCCGGCCGATGAGCAGGGCGCATCTATCGTCTCGCGTCGAGGTTTCCTGAAGTTTGCGGGCGCATCGAGTCTCGCGACCGCGGCGAGCGCACTGTCGTCGAGTGCGCGCGCCGCGAATAGCGGTGCACCCGACGGCACACCGGAACAGATTCATCTGACGTGGGGCAACGACCCGACCAGCGAAGTCACGGTGTCGTGGTCGTCGCCCGCGGCTGCGCTCAATCCGCAAGTACGTGTAAGCGGCTTCAATGATGGTGACCGCAACAGGCACACGGTGCATGCGGTGCAAAGCACGTACACCGATGGCATCAATGGCGAGGTGGTGTTCAACTACCACGCGCGCCTGCGCGACCTGAAGCCCGATACGAACTACCAGTACGAGGTGACGGCTGATAACGACAGCAACGCATCGCAGCCTTTCAGCGCGAGTTTTCGCACCGCGCCGCGCGGCCGCACGCCGTTTCGCTGGACCAGCTATGGCGATCTCGCGACGCCGAATACGAACTGGGTGCTGTCGTCGCCGCAAAGCCGCTTCGCGGTGCAGGCGGTCGAACGCTTTCAGCCGCTGTTTCATCTGCTCAACGGCGACCTCTGCTACGCGAATCTGAACCCGATGCAGCAGCCGGAAGTGTGGCGCGACTTCGGTAATAACGCGCAGACGTCCGCAGCGAAACGGCCGTGGATGCCATGCCCCGGCAATCACGAACTCGAATTCAACAATGGCGAGCAGGGGCTCGCGTCCTATCTGTCGCGCTATACGCTGCCGGATAACCACACGCGTTTTCAGGGCCGCTGGTATACCTTCCGCGTCGGCGCGGTGCTGTTCGTTTCGCTCGATGCGGACGACGTCATCTATCAGGATGGTGCCGCGTTCGTTGCCGGCCCCACACCGTTGACGCCGGTTGCAAGCACCGGCAATCCGCCGATTCCGCCGGGCACGTCGCTGTATGTGCGCGGCTATAGCAATGGCGAGCAGACTCGCTGGCTGGAGAAAGTACTGCAGCACGCCGAGCGCGATGACGACGTGGACTGGATCATCGTGCAGATGCATCAGGACGCGTTGAGTTCGTCGAAGACCGGCAATGGCTCCGACAAGGGCATTCGCGAAGCGTGGCTGCCGCTATTCGATCGCTATGGCGTGGACCTCGTGCTGTGCGGTCACGATCACGACTACGAGCGCAGCTATCCGGTACGCGGTTGCAATCACCACAAAGGCACCGACATCGCGACGGGCCGCCCGGTCGATACGTTGCAGCCGAAGCCGATCATGTCGGCGGTTTCCTCCGGTGCATCGACGTTCGATACCAGCCACGGCACGATCCACCTGATTCTCGGTGGCGGCGGCACCAGCGCGCCGCTCGACGTATACGGCGTCGATACGGGCACGGGCTTGCCGCAAGCGCGTATCTTCACGCGGCCCAACCGTCCGGTTCCATCGACGACGGCGGGGACATTCGTGCGCGCGAACGCGGACGCGGTGGAAGATGCGATCTGGTCCGCGCAACGCGACACCGGCACGGGCTACGGCATCGCGGTGTTCGATTACGATCCGGGACAGCACAACGGTGAAACGACGATCACGATGAGCTATTACCACGCGCCCGGCGCGGATCAGACGCCGACGCCCGACTACGAACTGTTCGAAACGATCGAGCTGAAAAAGAAGCGGCGCGGATAAACGCGCGAATGCGTGGTGTTTTCTGAAGACTGACTGACTCACTAGCAGACCGGCGCGGGCCGCTTATAACGAGCGGCCCGCGCTTTTTTATAGGCAGAGTTTGGGTCGCGACAACTCTCACTTCATTTTGTTACACGTCTTACTGCGGGGCACCGTGATGGTTACAAAGACCTTTCGAAAGCCTCGCTATACTCGGCGCCAACTCAACAAAACAAAAGAGCCGTTATGTCGAAGAAGATCATTCAGATGGTTGCCGCTGCAACGCTTATCGCCGCCGCTTCGTTGCCGGCGATGGCCGGCGATATGAACAACATGCTCGGCGGCGCGCTGGGCGGTGTAGCAGGCGCGGCGCTCGGCGGCGCAGTGGGCGGCAGCACAGGCGCGGTGATCGGCGGTGCGGTCGGTGGCGGCGCGGGTGGCGCGGGTGGCGCGGTGACGTCGAATCGCCGCGAACGCACGGGCGCGATCATCGGCGGCGCGCTGGGTGGCGGCGCGGGCACCGCGGCTGGCAATGCGATGGGTGGCCGTGGCGGTGGCCTGATCGGCGCGGCAGTGGGTGGCGGCGCGGGTGCGGCGCTCGGCGGCAACGTGTCGCGCTCGAACTCCTACGCTAACGACTACTCGCGCGGCTACTATTCGGGCAAACGTCATCACAAGCATCGTCACTACGATTGAAGCGGCATGCGCGTGTCGACCATCGGCGCGTCGTATCGCAACGGTGTACCGGATTAAAACGAAGCGGCCTGCTGCAATGTTGCAGCAGGCCGTTTTGCTTAGGATCGCAGTCGATCACGCATGCAGAACCAGCTTCTGAATTCGCCAGTTCAGCAGTTCCGCGACGAACAGCACGTTGTCCGCCGGACACGCCATTTCGTGAATCCAGCCGAACTGCTTCGGCTGCTTGCCCGCTTTGCCGAGCACACCGAGTACCTTGCCATCGAGCGATAGCTTGTAGATGCGGCCCGGAAATGCATCGGCGCTATAGAGTACCTGGTTCGGTCCCGGTGAAATGCAGATCGCCCACGGCGAACCCGGTGCGAAGGTGCCTGCTGCGATATCGGCTTCGCTCGGCATATTGCCGATCGCGGGACGCGCGTCGGGAGGGACCGGCACGTCGATCGTGAACTGGCGCAGGAACGTGCCTTCGGTATCGAACACCTGGATGCGCCGGTTGCTGCGATCCGCGACATAGACGTTGTCGTGCGCGTCAATGGCAATGCTATGCGGCGTGTGAAATTGCCCCGGACCCGTGCCGCGATCGCCCCACGACTTGAGCCAGTTGCCGTCGCGATCGACCTTTGCGACGCGCGAGTTGATATAGCCGTCGCTGATGTACGTGTTGCCCGCTTTGTCCCATGCAACGTCGGTCACCTGACGGAAGCGGCCAGGCTCGGAAGGCAGCGGCGGATTCGGATGTTTGAGCGGCGCGGTGTCCTCGTCCGAGGCTTCCTGTTTGCGGCCGAACACCATCGCGACGCGTCCTTCCGGCGTGAACTTGATCACCATATCGGAGCCTTTGTCCGTCACCCAGATGTTGTCGTGCCGGTCCACCTTGACCGTATGCGCGAACGACCACGCGTACAGGTTGTGGCCGATTTCGCGCACGAAACGTCCATCGGGTGCGAACTCCAGCAGTTGTGCGGCGGCCGCGCCATACGCGGGCCCGGTGCTGTTGCCGCGCGACAGCACGAAGATGTGTCCATGCGAATTGAGCGCGACACCTGAGCATTCGCCGAAATACATGTCGTTCGGCAAACGCACGGGATTGGCAATCGAGTCGTAAGCGATCGACGGCACGGCTGGTGTGTCCGCCGCGAACGCGGATGGCATCGCGAGTCCGGCGGCGCTGCCGGCGATCAGACTCATGAAAGTTCGACGGCTCATCGCCCGATGTTCCGCGCTGCCGCAGCACGGGCAAAACGACCCATATTGCTCGTTCATTCGGTGTCTCCTTAGTCCGCTGGCTATCGTTTGATTTGCTGATCCTCACCCAGAAAGTGCAAAAGCAATCGTAGTGCACAAAACGCTTAATAGCTAACGTGTGTTTTCGATTAACCGCAAACATGTGGCATTGCTATGCGCATCAGTTTGGCGTTGCCGCGCGTTTCATTGATTATTTCGCCGCGCGTTTCGCCGATTTCGCCGCGCCGCGCACGAACTCGACAAAGCGCTTCGTGACCGGATCGTCGCGCGTGGACTGCCATGCGAGTCCGACGCGCCAGCGTGCCGCCGCATCGCGCAACGGCATCACCGTGGCATCGCGCAGCAGATATTGCACACGTGATGGTAGAAACGCCGCGCCGACGCCGGCCGCGACCGCCGCGAGCACCGACTGGATATCGTCGGCCTGCTGGATCACGTGCGGCACGAAACCATGCGCGCCGCACCAGTGATCGATTTGCGCAGCGAGGCCCGGCCCGCGTCCGCGTGCAAGCGTAATGAAGCCCGGGTCATTCAAGCGGTTCAGATCGGCCAGCAGGCGCTTTAGGCCCGCGCGTTGCGGCAGTGCCAATGCCAACTGTTCGTCGAGCACGGCAAACGCCGTGAGTTCCGCCTCGGCGGGCAAGCGTACGAAGCCGACGTCGAGTTTGCCGGCGAGCAGACGCCTGGTTTGCTCCGCCGATGACAGATCGTTCAATGTAACGGTGACGTTTGGATAGAGCCGGCGGAATTCAGCGATCAGCGGCGGCGCGAAGTTCAGCGTGGACAGCCCCAGGCCGATACGCAGCGCACCGCGCTTACCTCCGCCCGCTTCGCGAGCGCGCGCGAGGATTTCATCGGCATCGCGCACGAGCGCGGTTGCGTCGGCGAGAAAACCTTCGCCGAACGTCGTCAGTTCCGCGCCGTGTCTGCCGCGCACGAAAAGCCGTGCGCCAAGGCTCGATTCGAGCGCGACGATCTGCTTGCTCAGCGCGGGTTGGCTCACGCAGAGATCTTCGGCCGCGTGCCCGAAATGACGCAGTTCGGCGACGCTCAGAAAGGCACGCAGCAGCTTCAGTT
Source organism: Paraburkholderia sp. ZP32-5 (assembly GCF_021390495.1). Classification (NCBI taxonomy): domain Bacteria; kingdom Pseudomonadati; phylum Pseudomonadota; class Betaproteobacteria; order Burkholderiales; family Burkholderiaceae; genus Paraburkholderia; species Paraburkholderia sp. ZP32-5. The sequence goes on from NZ_JAJEJP010000002.1 coordinate 324,070, forward strand.
CCATTCCTTGCTCCTATCGAATACGTCAAAACTTTCATTTTACTTATCGAACCATCAAGGGTCCAATGTCCTCATTCCAGTTGTCCGTTGATGAGGTCGTTGCCGTGTCTGCTCCGATGTTGCGTGTTGCCGCCATTCCGCTCGTGTCGCCGGGTGGCGAAATTTCGTCGAACGTGACGAACGTCTCGCGTGTGACGGATCGGTTAGTGCTTGCCGCTCGCGAGGGGATCACGCTGGCGGTGTTTCCCGAAGCCTGTCTTACCGAGTGCGCGAATCTCGCGAAGCTGCCCCGGCGTGAGCTGGACGAGCTAGCCGAACCAATCGATGGACCATCGGTCAGCGCGGTGGCCGATGCGGTCGATGCGACCGGTGTTGCCGCGGGTGTCGGCTTGATCGAGCGGACGCCGGATGGGCGCCTGTTCAACAGCTACGTGGTGTGCATGCCGGGTGGTGTGCGCTACTGCCATCGCAAGCTGTACGCGTTCGAACATCGGCGTATCGAATGCGGCAACCGTTTCACTGTTTTCGACACCGCGTGGGGCGTTCGCATTGCGGTGCTGATCGGCGGCGACAACTATCTGATCGAGAACGTACGCATGACCGCGCTGATGGGGGCGACGCTGCTGGTCGCGCCGCATCGACGGTATCGAATGAATCGCGACAGAGCTTGCGAGCTTCAGCCGATTTCCGCGCGGCATGCGTCGCGAGCGGATGCCGCGCGAGACGTTGAAAACTCGAACGCAGGCGAGGGCAACGATTCCGGTGAAGCGGGTGACCTGCACCGCTGGTTGCCGGCGCGCGCGGCGGACAACGGCATGTTCGTCGCGTTCAGCGACAGCGCTGAAGCGGGCGACGAAGCTGGTGACGAAGCCGGCGATGAACCGCACAGCGCAATGATCGTTGACCCCAACGGCCGCGTTCTCGCCGACAACGCTGGCAACGCCGCTAGCGCCAATAGCCCCGCAAACACCCGCACCTTCGTTTCAGCCGAACTGGACTCGACGCTGATCGACACCAGCGCCGGCCGGCAATGGCTCGAAAACCGCCGCCCGGAACTGTACGGCCCACTGGCTCAAACGGAGAATCAGGCGCCGGCAATCTCGCGGACTTCAGCGCCGGTGCGAGGCGGCGCGGTGCCGGTCAGTTTCGCGGTGGTCGGCCGCAACCGGCTGAGCCGCGGCGGGAATCTGTGTTGATGGTCTCGCATGTCGATGCCGCTTTGCTACTATGTAAAGCCGCGACTGCTTTGAACCATCACACAAGGAGATTCGAATGAGCAAAGGTTATTGGGTGACGTCGTACCGCAAGACGAACGATGCGCAGAAACTGGCCGCCTATGCGCAACTGGCCGCGCCGGCCGTGGCGGCGGCGGGCGGCAAGTTCATCGTCCGTGGCGTGGCGGAAGAGGCGCATGAGCAGGGCCTGAAGGAGCGCACCGTCGTGATCGAGTTCGCGACTTACGAACAGGCCGTTGCTGCCTATGAGAGCGAAGCGTACAAGAAAGCACTTGCCGCATTGGGCGATGGTGTCGAGCGCGATCTGCGCATCGTGCGCGGCGTGGAATAACAGACCGCTTATTGCACGAAGAATGATTGACGCGCATTGCGCGCAATGAAACTTGAGGTCTGCGCGGCATCATCGGTATCGGCGGTTTCGATTCGCATCACCGCCGTTGCCGCGCAGAGCTAGCTCACTTCACCGCCCCCAGCGCCAGCCCCTTCACCATATAGCGCTGCAGCCACGCGAACACCACGGAAACCGGCAACGTCGCGCACAGCGTCGCAGCCATCACCAGGTGCCATTCGACCACATACTTGCCCGCTACCATATCGGTCACCTGCACGGTCAGCGTCTTGTTCTCCGGTGAGCGGATCAGCGTGTACACCACTGCAAATTCATTCCACGCATTGATGAACGTGAAGATCGCGGTCACGACGATCGCCGGCACCGCGAGCGGCAGAAACACCTTGAACACCGCGCGGGTGCGGCTGCACCCTTCGAGCCATGCAGACTCTTCGAGATCCTGCGGCACGGTCTGAAAGTACGACGACAGCATCCACACCGCGAACGCGATATTGAACGCCGCATACGACACGATCACGCCAATCTTCGAATCGACCAGGTTGCCGTCGCCCCATGGGATCATCGCGGCGAGACGGAACAGACCGACCACCAGCAGGATCGGCGACAGCATCTGCGTGACGAGCAGGAACTGACGATATAAGCCGCGTCCGCGAAACGGAAAGCGTGCGAGGGCGTAGGCGGCGGGCAGGCTGACCGCGAGCGCGAGCAGTGTCGATAGCGTGCTGATGATCGCGCTATTGCGCAGCGCGACGCCGAAGTTGGCCGCGTCCCACATGTCGATGAAATTGCGCCATTGCCAGTGCATCGGCAGCCAGCGCGCCGGATAAACGAAGATCTCGGAGGCCGGTTTCACCGCGGTGAAAAACATCACCGCGAACGGAAACAGCACGACGACCACGAGCGGCGACAGCGCGAGCCAGCACCACAACGAACGCTTTGTTTTGGCGTCGAGCGTCATGACGGCACTCCTTCTTTCGTGCGTTGCAGACGCAGATAAGCAATCGAGAACACGAACAGCATCACGAGCATGATCAGTGAAACCGCCGCGGCCTCGCCGGGGCGTCCGAGCCGGAAGCCGAGTTCGTAAAGATAGGTGACGAGAATATGCGTGCCATTGTCGGGGCCGCCTTGCGTCATCACCCAGATGATCGGAAACGAGTTGAACACGTAGATCACGTTCAGCAGGATCGCCATGTTGATGAACGGGCGCAGCAGCGGCATCGTCAATTGACGGAACTGCTGCCATGCGCTCGCGCCATCGATGCGCGCCGCTTCGTAGATATCGCCGGGCACCGACGACAGCCCACCGAGAAAAATCGTCACCGTAAATGGAATCGACACCAGTATGCCGACTGCGATCTCGACGGGAAACGCCAGCTCAGGCGTAGCAAGCCAATGAATCGGGCCGCCGATCAAACCGAGGCGCTGCAACGTGACGTTGACCATCCCGTAGTCGTCGTTGAAGGCCCAGCGCCAGACGACGGCGGTCATCGTCAGCGAAACGGACCACGGCAGCATCACGATCGTGCGCGCGATGCCGCGGCCGTGAAAGTCCTGATTCAGAATCAGCGCGACAGGTACCGAGATTGCGACGGTGCCGCCCACCACGCACACGGTCCAGACGATCGTGCGACGTACGGACGACAGAAACACCGGGTCCTGAAACACGTTGATGAAATTCTGCACCCCGGTGAAATCGCGAATTGCACCGAAGCGCGACACGTCGTGCAGCGATTGCCACACGATGTTGAAAATCGGATAGCTGATGATGAACAGCGCGAGCACGAGGCTCGGCGCAATCAGCAACCAGGGCGCGTGTGGGCGCGAAGAAACGGAACGGCTCATGCGTGCTCGATCGTAAGTCGCGCCTGCATTCAGCAGCGAGCGCGACGGGATGGGCCGGAGAGTGCATCAACGGGTGTAGCGGGTGAAGCAGGTGGAGAGCAAAACGCAACGCGCACCGCCGTCGCAACGGCGGCACGCGTTTCGTATCGGCCCATCACCTTCAAAGAACTACGGCGCAAAAAGCTGCACAAAACAAGCGTTGAAAACCGCGTATCAGTGGCCGAGCGATTTGTTCGCCTGCGCGGCCGCCGCGTTCAACGCGTCAGCCGGCTTCGCCTTGCCGAGGTAGATCGCCTGCATCCCATCGGTCACGGCCTTCGCGGTGTCTTCCCAGCCCGTGATGGTCGGCGCGAAGTGAGCGGTCGGCAGCAGCGCGACGAATGCCTTGGTGTCCGGATCGTTGAATGCCGGGTCGGCCGCTTCCGCCTTCGTGGTCGGCAGGAAGCCTTCGGTCGTCGTGAATTCGACGCGCGGTTCCTTCGTGAACAGATAGTCGAGGAACTTCCACGCGGTCTTCTTCACCTTCGAGTTCTTGAACATCACGATCGAATCGGTGACCGCATAGGTGGCGTGCGTCGTGCCCATCGGCACCGGATCGATGCCGTATTTCAGGTTCGGCGCTTCCTTCTTGATCTGCTTGGCGAGGAACGGTGCCGAGATCACCATCGCGACGCGGCCCTGCTTGAACAGGTTCTGCACGTCTTCGCGGCTATAGCCGGTCACGCCCGGTTGCGTCAGGCCTTCGTCGATCATCTGCTTGTACATCGTCGCGGCTTTCACGCCGGCCGGCGAGTTGAACGCGGCCTTGCCGTCCTTGCCGACCACGTCGCCGCCCTGGGTCCACAACGCGTAGTAATAGTAGACGTCGGTTTCGATTTCCTTGCCTTGCAGACCGAAGCCGGCAATGCCCTGAGCCTTCAGTTTCTTCGACGCGTCCATCACGTCGTTCCACGTCTTCGGGCCGTCCGGATAGCCGACTTTCGCGAGCAGATCCTTGTTGTAGTACAGCGCGCGAGCGGAAGCGGCGATCGGCAAGCCATAGGTCTTGCCGTTAATCTGACCGGGCGCGAGGAACGGGCCGATGAAGCGCCCCTTGAAGCTCGCGTCCATGTAGCCGTCGAGCGGCTCGGCGACATCGTCCTTCACGAAGTCGAGCAGCCAGCGCGTGCCGACGATCGCGAGGTCGGCGTTGGCGCCGCCGGAGATATCCGTTTGCAGCTTCTGTTGCAGCGTGTCCCAGTTCACGTCTTCGATCTTGATCGTCGTGCCGGGGTTGGCCTTCTCGAAGTTGCGGGCCATTTTTTCGAAGTAGGGCGCGGTGGCGTCGCTGTAGTGAGCGACGGTCACGCGCACCGTCTCGGCATGGGCCGACACGGCGATACCTGCAAACGCGAGCGCCACGGCGACTTTGCCTAGCGCGAGGGAAGCACGGGCATGCAACGACATTTCTCTCTCTCCTGTGGGTGGTTTGCCGCCGTCGCCGGCCGCCTTGGGTTGATTGTTTGAAAAAATCCTACATGACGCAAAATCGCTTGTCACGTAGGGTCTGCGATATTTCTTCTCGGCGAGTTTTGTGCATAAGATGCTGTAAAACATGGGGTATTCTGCATCGTGCGGTCACGTGAAAACCCACTCTTCGGGATTTTCGAGATTTGGTGATCGTCAGTTTTGTAGGAAATTTACAGGCCGGAGAGCCGGTCAGCCGCACGCGAGGTAAGCGGGGTGGGCGTTGCGGGCCGGATGGCGGCGCGGGCGTGCCAGCAACGCAGGTGGGCGGCGACCACGCGCTCAAGCGCGAAGCAGGCAATCACCGGCAGGCGGATTAGCGAGGCTCAGATGAATCGTGTGGTGTTGGTAACGGGTGCGTGCGGCGGCATCGGCAGCGTGTTATGCAAACGCTTCGTGGACGAGGGCGACACCGTGCTCGCGCTCGACATCGATGCGGCGGCATTGCAGACGTTGAGCGCGCAACTGGGCGCGGCGCAGGTCACGCCGATTGCGGTCGATCTCGGCGATGCCGCCGCGGTGCAGCAGGCGGTGGCCGCCGCGGTTGCCGCGCGCGGGCCGGTCGACGTGCTGGTCGCGAACGCGGGCGCGGCCTTTGCGACGACGCTCGCAACCACCGACGCCGCCAGCTGGCAGCGCGACATCCATCTGAACCTGAACGGCACGTATCACACGGTGGAAGCGGTGCGTGCGTCGATGATCGAACGGCAGCGCGGTGCGCTGGTGCTGATCGGTTCGGTGAACGGGCTCGCCGCGCTCGGGCATCCCGCGTATAGCGCGGCGAAGGCCGGACTGATCAGCTATACGAAGGCGCTCGCGATCGAGTTGGGCCGCTACGGCATTCGCGCGAACATCGTGTGTCCGGGCACCGTGAAGACGCAGGCGTGGCAGGCGCGCGTCGACAAGAACCCGCAGGTGTTCGAGGATCTGAAGAAGTGGTACCCGTTGCGCGACTTTGCGACGCCCGACGATATCGCCGACGCGGTGCTGTTTCTCGCATCGCCGATGGCGCGCGTGATTACCGGCGTCGCACTGCCGGTGGACGGCGGCCTGATGGCTGGCAATCGTCTGATGGCGCAGGAGCTGACGCTCGAATCGTTCTGAGCCGCAACGCGCACGATGACGCCAACAACGCCAGCAGCAAGCGCAACACAACACGCAGCAAACACAATGCAATGAGGACAGCATGGCAGCAGTGCAACTGAGCGGCATCTTCAAACGCTATGGCGACACGCAGGTCGTGCACGGCATCGATCTCGACATCGACGACGGCGAGTTCGTCGTGCTGGTCGGCCCGTCGGGCTGCGGCAAGAGCACGCTGATGCGGATGGTGGCCGGGCTCGAGGAAATCAGCGGCGGCGATCTGATGATCGGCGGCACGCGCGCGAATACGCTCGCGCCGCAGCAGCGCAATATCTCGATGGTGTTCCAGAGTTACGCGTTGTATCCGCATCTATCGGTCTACGAGAACATCGCGTTCGGTCCGCGCATTCGCAAGGAAGCATCGTCGAGCTTCAAGCCGCGTATCGATGCCGCCGCGAAGATGCTGAACCTCAGCGGCTATCTGGACCGGCTGCCGCGCGCGCTGTCGGGCGGCCAGCGGCAACGCGTCGCGATGGGCCGCGCGGTGGTGCGCGAACCGTCGCTGTTCCTGTTCGATGAGCCGCTGTCGAATCTCGACGCGAAGCTGCGCGTGCAGATGCGCACTGAAATCAAGGCGCTGCATCAACGTCTGAAGAATACGGTGATCTACGTTACGCACGATCAGATCGAGGCGATGACGATGGCCGATCGCATCGTCGTGATGAACGCGGGGCGTATCGAGCAGATCGGCCGGCCGCTCGAACTGTACGACCGTCCGGCGAATCTGTTCGTCGCGAGCTTCCTCGGTTCGCCGTCGATGAATTTCGCCGAAGGCGCGATCGTCAATCGCACGCAAGGCCAGGGCCTCGCGCTCAAGCTCGCGGACGGCAGCGAGATCGCGCTCGAACGCGCGCCCGCGTCGGCGGCGCCCGGTGCGAAGGTCACGCTCGGCGTGCGTCCCGAACATGTCGAGGTCACCACGCAGATACCGGATGCCGCGCTCGACGTCGAAGTGATCGAGCCGACTGGCGCCGAGACACATTTGTACGGGAAAATAGGCGGTTCCACGTGGTGCGTGACCACGCGCGAGCGCTCGAAGATCGAGCCTGGTCAGCGTGTCGCGCTGCGTTTGCCGGCCGAACACATTCATCTATTCGATACGGAGAGTGGACGCAGGCTGGTCTGAACCGCGTGTTGGCGCTCGTAGCCTCTTCGAACGATCGAGCCGATCGAAATCCGAACAGGCTGCGAGCGACGCGGATTCCCTATGTAAACAGGCCCTAAGGAATACCGGGTGTCCGCACCGAACTTGATTCCCCATATCCGCAGCGCGCTGACCAGTTTGCGGCCCGCCGAACGCAAGGTCGCCGACATGGTGCTCGCCGACGTCGACTTCGCGATGCGCGCGAGCATCACCGAACTCGCGCAGCGCGCTGACGTGTCGGAGCCTTCCGTCACGCGTTTTTGCCGCGCGATCGGCGCGCATGGTTTGCGCGACTTCAAGATGCAGCTTGCGCAGAGCGTCGCGGGCGGATTGCCGTATGCGTCGACCGCGGTCGCACGCGACGACGACATGCAGACGCTGATGGACAAGGTCGGCGAGGCTGCCGTCGACGGCATTACGCATGCGCGCGGCGCGCTCGATCCGGCAGTGGTCGAGAGCGCGATTGCGGCGCTGTCCAGCGCGCGGCGAGTGTTTTTCTTCGGCGTGGGGTCGGGTTCGGGTCTCGTCGCGCAGGATGCCGCATTGCGTTTTCTGCGCATCGATATCGCGGCGGCCGCTTTCACCGATGGTCATTTGCAACGGCTTTACGCGGGCCTGATGGAGCCCGGCGACGTGGCGTTCGCGATCTCGCATTCAGGGCGCAGCGTCGAAGTGAACGAGAGCATGCAGATCGCGAAGGAGCGCGGCGCGACGACGATTGCGCTGACCAATGTCGGCTCGCGGCTCGCGTGGCTCGTCGATATTCCGTTGCTGCTGCGCGTGCCGAGTCCCGTCGATCCGAATACGCCGGGCGTGTCGCGGCTCGTGCATCTGTGCATCATGGATGCGCTCGCGATCGGCGTCGCGTTGAAGGCCGGGCCGCGGACGTTGGAGAAGATGCGGCATGCGAAGGCGCGGCTTGCATCGCATGAGCCGGAAGGGGCTGGCGGCTAGCGGCCGCGTCACGTCGCGTTCGAAACTTCAAACCGCTGAAACATCAGAAAAGCGCTTACGTGTCGCTGTTTTCTGCGACGCTCGCCGCCGCGATCCAGCCGAATCGCCGCGACAATCTCGACGTCGCCGAACGCAATGTCAGCGCGGGTTGCCCTGACAGCTCGCAATCGAAACTGCCGCTGGGCCCCATCAACGCGAGCACGACGCAGATGCTGCCGGTGTGATCCAGCACGGGCGCGGCGAGTGTGTTGATGCCGGGAATCGGTTTGCTCAAAGCGGTATCGATGCCGTCCGCGCGAATCTGCGCGAGCCGTTGCGCGTAAGCGTTTTTGCGCGCGGCGATATCGGCGGTAGCGGCTCCCGCGAGACGCAGATGATCCTGCGCGAGCAGACCCGCGCGTACATCGTCTGCAACGTAGGCGGCGAACACACGGCCAATCGCCGTATTGACGAGCGACATCACGGTGCCGACGCGCAGACTCACATGCAAGGGCCGCGGCGATTCTTCCAGGCGCACCACGGTCGGTCCGAGCGGACCGAGCACCGCCATCGCGACACTCATGCCGGTCGACGCCGCGAGGTCGATCACTTCGGGCTCGGCCTCGCGCGTCGGCGATAGACGCTGCAAGCCGATCAAACCCAGTTCGAGCGCGAGCGGGCCGGCTTCGAAGCAGCCGGACGCATCGCGGCTCAGCAGGCCGATCTTCAGCAGACTCACCAGATGCGGGAACGCCTTCGCGGGCGGCATGCCGGCGGCGGCCGCGAGATCGCGCAGGTTCAGCGGACGCGCGGCGGCGACGAGCGCCGTCAGCAGTTCGCCGGTGTTGTCGAGCGATTGAATGCCGCGCTGCGGTTTCGTATCGGCGGAATCGGAGGGGAGCTTGGCGGAGTCGGTCACGATCAGAGACGCGTTACAGGGAGGGTGCAAGCACGGCGGTGGCGACCGCGAGTTCGGCCGCGATGTCGCGCGTCGTGTTCAACAGCGCGCGGGCAGTCTTGCCGTCGGGATCGACATCGATCGCGCCGGTGGATCCGATCACCGTCAGCGCGAGCGCGAGGCGTCCTTCGCTATCGAGCACCGGCGCGCTCAGACTGCTGATACCGGGGCTCGGCGCATCGACGCTGCTTTCGAGCCCGCGCGCGCGGATGCGCGTGAGCGTCGTATCGAAGGCCGCGCGTTCGGCGGGCGGTGTCATCGCGATGCCGGCGTCGCCCGACTGATTGGCCCACATCGCGTCGAGCACGTCATCGGGCAGATACGCGCAAAACACGCGCCCCGTCGATGTCGCCGGCAACGACATCACGGTGCCGACATGCAGATTCACGTGCAGAGGAAATCCCGCATGTTCATAGCGGACGATGGTCGGTCCTTGCGGCCCGGCAATGCAGATCGCGACGCTAAAGCCGATCGCCTCGGCGAGCGCCGCGACGCGCGGCACGGCGGCGCGAAACGCCGGCTGGCTTTCGAGGCGCAGCAAACCGAGCCGCAGCGCAAGCGGCCCCGGCTCGTAGCGGCCCGACAGTTCGTCGCGCTTGATCAGGCCCAGGCGGCTCAGGCTTACCAGATACGCGTGCGCTTGTCCGGGCGCGAGTTGCGCGGCGCTCGCGAGATCGGATAGCGCGAGCGGGGCGCGCGCAGCAGCAAGCACGAGCAGTACACGGCCGCTGACCTCGACGCTCTGGATGCCGCGTTGGGGTTTGGTGGGTTCGGTGGCGGGGGTGCTGTTGCCAATGCCGTTCGCGCCTTTGCCTTTGGCGGCACGTGCAACCGCAGTGGTGCCCGCGTCTGCTGTCGATTTCATCGCTTTGCTCACACCCGCAATCGCCCGTAAAAAGCGGTCCATGTTAATCGAATGATCACGTCTGCTCCAAGCCGTTGCCAACCAGGGGCCGCAACTGTCCTGACGCCAGGCACTGACATCACGTCCCCTCAAGCGTTGTTCTGACTTGACGCACGCTCCGCGCCAGCTTCGAAGCTTCGCGTTTCGCCATCAGTCCGTGGGCGGTTTCGCTGGTGCCCAGTCGACTGGATATTGCAGCGAGATCTGTAAGCGGTCGCGCAACTCGGGATGTACGGATGCCTGGTTAAGAACAGCCATGCCACCAATTTGCCGCAACGTTTCATCGGTAAGCGGAGCCGTTGGGTCATCGGAGCCAAGTGGCAAATTCATGACCGATCCGCGCGCGATCTGCCGATCTATCGCGCCTTTGATTTCGTCCCGGTGCACAGTACACAACTGGACTTGCTGCGTTTCCTCGTTATAAAAAATCACGGTGGCGCGGAGGCGCTTTGTCATGTCATAAACCTCTGCATTGCTGGTAATTCTTGAATGCCGTCTGTTTGCACATCGCATACGCACGGGGATCTTGAGTCATCGCTCGAACGAAATTACATTGATCCAGATCGAATTCGTATTGAGCAAAACAGTCTGCCTCATCTCTTTCGCTGACGCCACGCGCGGCCAGATCCTGCAGGTCATCGCTTACCGTATCCGGCGTGTACTCAAACGGTTGCGCGTCGGCCAGAGGCGTAGCAAGCGGTGTCGCGATGGTGCCATCGGGTAGCACATCGCCCGGTTTTGCAAACCATATCGCGATGCCATCGTCGGCTGGGAGCTTCGGCAATGCGCGCGCGGACGGTCTGAACGCACGTGCGACGCTGGCTGATTTCGCAGCGCCGCGAAATAACTGCGAAGGGCTGAAGGTAATCGACCGTGTTCGTGGTTCGTCGCCACTCCTTTTGCCTCCCGATGAGACCCGGCGCACCTCGGCGACCGCAAACACATCGCGACGGTCTATCGCTCGTTTCAGCGCGCGAATCAGACTATCCGCGGTTGCGTCCAACGGGTAATGCACACAGCGTCGAAGAAAGTCGCGTAAGCGCGCCAACTGCGCATCATCCAGTGCTAACGCGAAGGGACTGATAGCGCTGATCGTCTTTCGGCCAAACGACTCGGTTGGCGCATCCGAGGGAAATCGTTGTTGATATTCGCTGAGCGAGTAAAGCGTGCAACGTTCGCCAGGTCCCGTTGCGAGATTAAACGACATATCGTCTCCGCGTTGAGTGACTTTGCCTGAGGCAAGTAAGCAGGTGCGGAAAAATTACATCGGAACCCGACGGAAAAACGTCAGAAACGGCAAAGATCATGTCTCGTCTGAAAATTTGCGTATAGCGATACTTTTCGCTATTGACAAATAAAACGAGACAGCCATACCATGCCTCTACCCCGACAACATCGGCGCAACAAGCGCGGCGATCCAATCGACAAACGGGGCGAGACAACCCTCCAATACCGCTTGCCCGCCGGACTTCCGGCCGATGCCGCAGGCCGTCTCGCCTCTCGTCCAACTTCTGACGGAGACAAGCATGGCAAAGGCATTTGCATCGCAGGCCGACCTCGAAGCGAAGAAAGTCACGTGGACCCAGCTGTCCGAGAACGCGTACGCGTACACCGCCGAGGGCGATCCGAACTCGGGCGTGATCATCGGTGACGACGGCGTGCTGATCGTCGACACGACCGCGACGCCGGCCATGGCGCAGGACCTGATCGCGAAGATCCGCAGCGTCACCGATAAACCGATCAAATACGTGGTGCTGTCGCACTACCACGCGGTGCGCGTGCTCGGCGCGTCCGCGTACTTCGACGAGGGCGCGCAGCAGATCATCGCGAGCCGCGGCACCTACGAGATGATCGTCGAGCGCGGCGAAGCGGATATGAAGTCGGAGATCGAGCGCTTTCCGCGCCTCTTCGCGGGCGTCGAAACGGTGCCCGGCCTCACGTGGCCGACGCTCGTGTTCGAAAAAGAAATCACGCTGTTTCTCGGCAAGCTCGAAGTGCGCATCGCGCACGTGGGCGCCGGTCATACGAAGGGCGACACGATCGTGTGGCTGCCGTCGCAGAAGGTGCTGTTTTCCGGCGATCTCGTCGAATACGAAGCGGCCTGCTATTGCGGCGACGCGCAGCTCGAACAGTGGCCCGCGACGCTCGAAGCACTGCGCGCGCTGAAGGCCGACAAGCTCGTGCCGGGCCGCGGTCCCGCGCTGCTTTCGCCCGCCGAAGTCGACAAAGGCCTCGATTACACGAAGGATTTCGTCACCACGCTGCTGCAGAGCGGCCGTGAAGCGGTCGCGCAAAAGCTCGATCTGAAGGCCGCGATGGCGCACACGCGCACCGCGATGGATCCGAAGTTTGGCCATGTGTTCATCTACGAACATTGCTTGCCGTTCGACGTGTCGCGCGCGTTCGACGAAGCGAGCGGCATTACGCATCCGCGTATCTGGACCGCGCAGCGCGACAAGGAGATGTGGGCCGCGCTGCAAGTCTGACGCAACGAGCAGTACCGGATGGAGACGCCGCGGCGCAGAACGCGGCGCGACGGAGACACGAGATGACCATCGACTACCAGGCGCTGTCGTTCGAATACCGGCCGTGCCGTGAACAGCAAACGCAGCGTGATACGCAGCAAGCGCAGCAAACGACGCAGCAAAGCCAGCAGACAGAAGCCGCGCCCTATCCGGTGATCGTGGTCGGCGCGGGCCCGGTGGGCCTCGCCACCGCGATCGATCTCGCGCAGCAGGGCGTGCCGGTCGTGCTCGTCGACGACGATTGCTCGCTATCCACCGGCTCGCGCGCGATCTGTTTCTCGAAGCGCTCGCTCGATATCTTCGATCGCCTCGGCTGCGGTCAGCGCATGGTGGACAAGGGCATCAGTTGGAACGTCGGCAAGGTGTTCCTGAAAAACGACCTCGTTTATACGTTCAATCTGCAGCCGGAAGCGGGGCATCACCGGCCGGCCTTCATCAATCTGCAGCAGTATTACGTCGAAGGCTTTCTGCTCGAACGCGCGCAGGAACTGCCGAATCTCGAGATCCGCTGGAAAAGCAAAGTGGTTGGTGTGCAGCAGAACGGCACGTCGGGCTCGAGCGCGAGTGGGGGCGATGCGAGCGTCACGCTGAGTGTCGAAACACCGGACGGCATCTATGCGCTGCGCGGCCGTTATGTGGTGGCCGCGGATGGCTCGCGCAGCCCGATCCGTAACATGATGGGTCTCGACAGCAAGGGCGTCACGTTTCGCGATCGCTTCCTGATCGCGGACGTCAAGATGGAAGCCGAGTTTCCGACCGAGCGCTGGTTCTGGTTCGACCCGCCGTTTCATCCGAATCAGTCGGTACTGTTGCATCGTCAACCGGATAACGTGTGGCGTATCGATTTCCAGCTCGGCTGGGATGCCGACCCGGTGCTCGAAAAAACACCTGAACGCGTGATCCCGCGCGTACGCGCATTGCTCGGCGCCGACGCGAAGTTCGAACTCGAATGGGTCAGCGTCTACACGTTTTCGTGTACGCGGATGGAGCGTTTCCGGCACGGCAACGTGCTGTTCGCGGGCGATTCTGCGCACGGCGTATCGCCGTTCGGCGCGCGCGGCGCGAATAGCGGCGTGCAGGATGCGGAAAACCTCGCGTGGAAACTGGCGATGGTGCTCGACGGCAGCGCGTCCGATGCATTGCTCGACACGTATGCGAGCGAACGCGAATTCGCTGCCGACGAAAACATCCGCAACTCGACGCGCTCGACTGGTTTCATCACGCCGAAGAGTCCGGTCAGCCGGGTGTTTCGCGATGCCGTGCTGAAGCTGTCGAGGCATCATCCGTTTGCGCGTCAGTTAGCCAATAGCGGGCGTCTGTCGGTGCCGGCGGTGTTGCGCGATTCGCCGCTCAATACGCCGGATTGCGATAGCTTCGACGGCGCGATGGTGCCGGGCGCGGCCTGCGTCGATGCCCCGGTGCAGATGGAAGGCCATCCGGCCTGGCTGCTGCGGCAACTCGGCGAGCAGTTCACCGGTGTGCTGTTCTGCGATGGCCGTGCTATCGACGAGGCCACCCGTACCGCGCTCAATGCGCTGCGCGCGGGGCCGATTCCGCTGAAGCTGATGGTCGTGGTGGACGGCGATGCGCCGGCCGATGCGTGCATGAACATGCGGGTCGCGCGCGATATCGAAGGTCTTGCCACCGCGCGCTATGACGCAAAGCCCGGCACGTTCTATCTGATCCGGCCGGATCAGCACGTCTGCGCGCGCTGGCGGAAACTCGACGCGGACGCGGTCGAGCATGCGATGAGGCGTGCGCTGTGTGCGGAAGGCGGGGCCGAGAACATCAGCGCGAATGTGAGCCCGAGCGCAAGCGCGGACGCGATGCCGGCAGCGCATTGACGAACGGGAAAGGAAACGAACATGGCACTGAACACGCAACCCAATCTGTTACGCGCCGACGATTTCTACGAAGCGCTGATCGACATGCATCGCGGTCTCGACGATGCACAAAGCCAGTCGGCCAACGCACAGCTGATTCTGCTATTAGCGAACCATATCGGCGATCACACGACGTTGCTCGAAGCGATGCGCTGCGCGCGCGAAGGGGCGATCGAGGGCTAGCGTGTGCGTGAGCGTCCGGACACGATTTGCACGGACGGCAATGCCACGACGTCGAGATCCGGTTCCAATGACATAGGCACGCACATAAGCACGCGTTTTCAGTGCATATACGTGACGCGCCGCGCGTGCACGTCGAGTTCAACGCCGGCGTCCAGCAGGTCGATCGCGAACCAGCGAAGCAGCTTTAGCACGCCGCTCACCGCGGGCGCCGGCAGCCACTCGCTGAGCATGCGCAACGCGGCGCCGCTATGGGTTTTCTGCAGCAGCGCGATCGTTTGCAGCATCACCGCTTCGTCCTTGCCGAGTTCGATCGCGCAACGGCAGCGCATGTCGAGCGGGCGATACGACACGTGCATTAGCGAGCGCATCAGCAGATCGAAATGCTCGATGCCGTCCTTGCGCAAGCCGGCGTCGCTCAGGATGTCGCGCCAGTGCAGGCTGCCACGCGCGGATTCGCAGGCCGGCCGCAGCCATGTGCGCACCGCACTGAGTACGGTGTGATCGGGCGCGTGGGCGGTGTCGGCCGGATGATCGTCGATCAGGTCGGGGCGGCTGCCGTGTTGTGAGCGGAAGTTCATCGTTGCTCCTGATGGGACACAGTCCGGAGGTGCGCCGGCCGGCGCATCACGCAAGCGACAAAGCGGCGGTGACGCAGCGCGGGCGCCGGCGTTCGGTGTGTTTCGGTTGGACTGCCATGCGATGAATCATGGAGCAAATCTCTTTCAAATGCAAATCATTCTCATTTGCGAGGTATTGGAAAATCATTCATAGGCTCACAGGCGTCGCCCATAATGCAACTAATCGTCAGCCCCGCCCGGCGCCTCCGGCTATGATGACGAGCTACCGAATCGATCCGCGTCGAACCGCTTCGATCCACCGAACCAGACCCGGCTAGCAGCATCGCTGCCCACGTCCGCCCACTCATGTCTTCGTCACTCAAGACCGCTTCAAATCCCCCGTCCGCCGATTCGGCGCAGCGCTTGCCGACGCTGCGGCTCGCCGCCGCGCTATCGCTTGGCAGCGCGATAGCGCTCGGTTTTGCCCGTTTCGCTTACGCACTGCTGTTGCCGTCGATGAAGCTCGATCTCGGCTGGAGCTTCGCGCAGGCCGGCGCGATGAATACCGCCAATGCGCTCGGCTACCTGCTCGGCGCGCTGGTGTTTCCGCGGCTCGCGCGCCGCTGGACCGCCGCCGCGTTGTTCGCGAGCGGCTGCGCGCTCACGGCGTTGCTGATGGCGGGCAGCGGCCTGATCGCCGATACGAATTCGCTGCTGACGTTGCGGGTGATCACCGGCGCGAGCAGCGCGGCGATTTTTATCAGCGGCGGCGTGCTGGCCGCGCGGCTCGCCTCGGCGCGGCCGCGTGACGCGGGGCTGATCCTCGGTCTGTATTACGGCGGCACTGGGTGGGGCATCGTCGTGTCGTCGCTGCTGGTGCCGTTCACGATCGTCAGCGGTGCGCACGGTTGGCAGGTCGCGTGGTTCGCGCTTGCCGCCGCCTGCGCGCTGTGCGCGGCAGTCGCGATCGGCGCGGCGAGGCGGATCGACAGCGCGCATGCGAGCGCCGCATCCTCAGCACATGCCACTGCCAGCGACGATGCGCCGCGCTGGCCGCGTTACGCGGCCGCGCTCGCGGCATACGGGCTGTTCGGCGTCGGCTATATCGGCTACATGACCTTCATCGTCGCGCTGCTGCGCAACGCGGGCATGAGCGCGGCGGTCGTGACGGCCTTCTATCTGCTGCTCGGCGTGGCGACCGTGGTGTCGGCGCGGATCTGGTCGACGCTGCTCGATCGCATGCGCGGCGGCCAGGCGCTCGCGGTGCTCAACGCATTGCTCGCGGTCGCGACGCTGCTGCCCGCGCTATTCGCGCAGCCGTGGGTCGCGTTCGTGTCGGGGATATTGTTCGGCGCGACGTTCCTGTCGGCAGTTGCTTCGACGACCGCCTTCGTGCGCCACAACCTGCCCGTCACACATTGGGCGAAGGGCATTAGCGCGTTCACGATCGTGTTTGCGTTCGGGCAGATCGTCGGGCCGGTGGTGATCGGCTGGGTATCGGACGGCGCGGGGCTCGCGCGCGGTCTCGTGTATTCGGCGGCGTTGCTCGCAGCGGGCGCCGTGGCCGCTGCCTGTCAGAAGGCGTTGCGCGACGCGTGATGCGAGCGTCGCGCGGCAACGCAACTCAGCGATAAGTCCAACACCGGTGCGCGATGAAAGTAATCGGCGGCACCACGCACACGACCAGCGCGATACCGACGCCCGGCGTGCCGCCCGCCGCCTGCGTCGCGTGAGAGACCAGCGCGGTCAACGCAAGGCCGCCCAGCGACACCAGCGCGAAACGCCCGGCGTTCGTCAGCGCGGGCAGCGCGGAAAAACTCCAGAACGTATTGAGCAGATACGAGCCCGCGGTCGCCCACGTAAACGCGATCACGTTGGCCCACGGTGGCGACATGCCGGCCTGCGCGATCAATGTCATCGCGATGCAGACATGCAGTCCGGTCGCGAACACGCCGCTGAACGCGAAGCGCAGCAGCTTGACGCGATCGACCTTATTCATTCGGCTCACCCTGGCGCTTGCGTAACACCGCGAGGAGCGACACCCCGTACGGCAGCGGCGCATGCGCGAGCCAATGACGTTCCGCGCTGAAGATCCGGTACAGCGCGGCGTTGAGCGCGCGCGGCGGGATCGCATCGCCGGTCGAGCGTTTGCGTTGCAGCATGCGGTCGGCCCAGCGGGCAGCGACAGCGAGCGGATACAGTAGCGTGTTGAAGTAGGTGATGCGCTCGACCTCATAGCCGGCCGCCGCCGCACAGCGCATCAGCGATTCGCGGCTGTAGCGGCGGTGATGATGCAGAAACACATCGTGAGCGCTCCACAGCTTCTGACCGGCGGGGACAGTGACGACGACGCGTCCGCGCGGCGTCAGCAGTGCCTGCATGCGCGCGAGCGAACCGGTGTCGTCGGCGATATGTTCGAGGCAATCGAAGAAGCAGATCAGATCGAAGCGCTCGCCGTTGAACGGCACGTCGTCGGGACAACGGCCCGCGCGGATATCGAAGTGCGCGCCGGTTTTGCGCGCGCTCAGTGCGCGAGCGGTCGGATCCATTTCGAGGCCGCTGACCGTGCCGAAGCCGGCCAGCATGTCGAGATTGCCGCCGGTGCCCGAACCGACTTCGAGCACGCGCGAGCCGCGTGGCAGCGCGAGCCGGTCCAGCATCGTCTGCAGCACGTCGCGGCGCGCGCGAAACCACCAGTGTTCGGCTTCGGTCTCCGCCATTTCGAGGTAGGCGTCAGGGGACATGATGGGCTCCTCGTCGTCAATGGCCGACTACTCGCACACGTGGCGCGGCGCGCCTGCGAGCGATCTCGACCCGCGCAACATGCGGCGCGCGCGCTTCATGACGGATATCCGGACGCACGCCCGGCAGCATGCTGACCTTGCTCCGCGCCTGATAGCGGCGGCGCACCAGATACACGGGCCGCTCTTTCGACTCGTAGTAAATGCGGCCGATATATTCGCCGACCACGCCGATGCCGATCAGCTCGATGCCGCCCATGAACAGCATCACCGAAATGGTCGACGCATAGCCGGGCACCGGATTGCCGGACCACAGCGTATGGCCGATCACATAGCCGCCATAGATGAACGCAAGCGTCGCGATCAGAAGACCGATATAGGTCCAGCTACGCAGCGGCACGGTGCTGAAACTCGTGATCCCTTCGAGCGCGAAATTCCACAGCCGCCAGCCGGAGAATTTCGAGTGACCGGCGCTGCGCGGCTCGCGTTCGTATTCGACGATCACGGTGCGATAACCGACCCACGCGAACAGCCCCTTCATGAAGCGGCGCCGTTCCGGCAGGCTGCGCAGCGCATTGACGACCTGACGATCGATCAGCCGGAAATCGCCGACGTTCTCCGGCAGCTTCACTTCCGACAGCGCGTTGTGCACGCGATAGTAGAGCGCGGCCGCGGTGCGTTTGGCGAACGTATCGCAGGCGCGGTTGGTGCGTTTCGCGGCCACCACTTCGGCGCCCGCGCGCCAGTGTTCGACCATCACCGGAATCAGGCTCGGCGGGTCCTGCAGATCGGCGTCGATCGGAATCACCGCGTCGCCGGACGCTTCGTCGATGCCCGCGGTCAGCGCCGCTTCCTTGCCGAAGTTGCGCGTCAGATCGATCACGCGAATGCGCCGGTCGCGCGCGCTCGCCTCGACCAGACGATCGAGCGTCGCATCGCTGCTGCCGTCGTTGATACAGACGATCTCGAAGCGCGTGCCCTCGATCGATTCGAGCACCGGTACGACCGCGGCGAAGAAGCGCTCGACTGCATCCTGTTCGTTGTAGAACGGCGCGACCAGTGAGAGCAGTGGCTTGTTGATAGGTGTCGACATGGCGCTTCCCCGTTTATCGAATTGTTTGAATGGCGTGCGAATAGATGAGGGCGGCGCGTTCGTCGCGCTCGTCGCCGGTGAGCCGCACGCGGCGCACGATGATCAACAGCATCAGCAGCAGAATGGCCGGTCCGATCTGCGGCAACGAGAAGATGCGATTGAACAGTTCGTAAGCCGGCAATAGCCACAGCAGCGCGATCACCGATTGCTCGCCGCGCAGCCATCCCTTGTCGAGACCGAGCGCGACCATGCACGCTATCGCGATGCCGGCCCACGCGAGTTCGTAGTGCCAGACGTAGGGATTGGCCAGCAGTGTCGCGATGGTGAAACTCGCGGCGCGCAGGCGCATATCGCGCGACTTGCGCCATACGTGCCACACGGCCGTTGCCGCGATCAGCGCGACGCAGGCCTGCGCCGCATACGACGCCGCGATCGGTACGCCGCTGTCGCGCAGCGCCGCGAAGGTGGTCGGCGACGAGAGCCAATACGAGCGCTGATGTTCGAGCAGGGTTTCGCGCGCGATGCCGGTGTTGACGAGAAAGTCGCGCAGCGATTGCACGCCGCACACCAGCACGCTGAGCGCGCTGAACAGCGTTGCGCTGAATGCGGCCGCGACGAGCGCACGCCATGCGCGCGCGGCGATCAAGACGAGCGGAAACAGCAGCGCCAATTGCGGCTTGATCGCGAGCAAGCCGATGCATAGTCCCGCGAGCACCGGCTTGCGAGGCAGCCAATACAGCGCGAACACCGCGATGCCGGCTGTCAGCAGCGAGTTCTGTCCGAACATGGCCGGCACGAACGCGCACGGCATTGCCGCCACCACGAGCCACGCGAAGCGTGAGCCCTTCAGACTAGAGACGAGCCCAGATACGCGCAGCGTGCCCGCGGTGAACAGCGTGATGCCGCCGGCGGTGAACACGAAGTACATGGCGAGCGGCGGCAGCAGCGCGAGCGGCGCGATCAGCACGAGGAACGTCGGCGGATAGAGCCACGGCATCATGCTGACATGGCCGAGATTCGTGAAGAGCGTCTGCTGGATTCTGTCGAACGAAGGATGGTAGTAGACCTGCGCCGCCGACCCGTGCAGAAGCGCATACGAGGCCGACCAGAAAATCGAAAAATCGGCGCCGGGGCGCGAAGCGGTGTGGACGGTGAAGCCGTGACTCGTGACCACCCACGCCGTCATCATCACCACGTACAGCACGATCATCGCGATGCAGTAGAACACGATGCGCGCGGGCGTGAGCCAGTTGCGAACCGGGTTCTCGCCGCCGCGCATCTGCAGTTGTGAAACGTACATGATCCCCGCCCCCGTGTGATTCGTGATCCGGATGAAATCGTGTCGACCATCCGTTCGCTCTGTTTATTGGTCGCTTATTGACCGCTATTTGCTGGCGTTTTCTGGTCTGCCTTTCTGATCGCCCGCGCGCGACATCGAATCAAAAAACTGTGTCGTTAGCGCTGAACCGGTGAGCTCATTGTTGGCGGAAATCTGTCTGACTTTCAAGCCCGCGCTTTTCAGCGTCCGCCGGGATTCATGCCAATTCGGCCAGATTTCGGCCCAAAGGCAGTGACTTATGTGCGCCACCCCACCAACGCGTCTCGCCGATGAGACGCTTTGGACAAATGCTCCCTTCCGCACACTCCGTTTCCCACGCAAATCTGCTTCTTACCGAGCCAGGGAATGTCCTGAGAAAAAAGTCCCGAGCCTCAATTGGCGCGGCTTCTACGCGCATCGCGAAGTGTTCGGCCGCGCACACAGCGTGTCGCGCAATCAGCACATTCAGGACGGCAATGCGGCATCACTCGCAGGGGCATCGAGCGGGAACCCGCATGTTTTCGAGATTCGCCCGCAGCTGGCCCTGTCCTTGCGATAGAGAGGGCGCGGCAAATCGACGACACGATGACCGGACGATTCGAAGCTCACGCAGAACGGGCACAAATCACGAAGGACATCGATAACGAATACGAGGCCGCTCCGCTCACGCGATGCCGAGGACCAGAACAGCGGCAAGCAAGCGGGAAGAACAAACGAGAAGAACAGGTAGCAAGAGAGAAGCAAGAGAGAAGCGAGAGAAAAGACGGCCGGCTTCGACCGGACGCCAGAAGAATCGCAGAAGAACACAGTACACGGGGGATCCATGAACGACCAGCTCACGCGAGAACGCAACCGCCGCCAGTGCGACGCGCATCGCTCGCCGATGCCACGCCAATGGCTCGCGGCCTCAATGAATCAACTGGCCGGCCGGCTGCGCACGTATGCCGACGTTGTCGTCGCTGCGCGCCTGCATTTCCATTCCTTCCGTTACGCCGATTTCGTATCGCCCAGCGTTGCGCCGGTGCGGGTCCATACCCGTGCCACGACAACGACCGGGTGACGAAAACCTGCCTGCTGTCCGCTGTTGCTTTGCAGTGCCCGCAGTGCCTTCCCTGAGGCCAATCCTGGTCAAGGGCTTTCATCAATTAGATATCGACAGGGAGTTCACCATGAAAAACGTCATCGCTCACGCAGTCCGTTTTGTTCGCGACGAAGACGGCGTCACCGCCATCGAATATGGCCTGATCGCCGCGTTGATCGCGCTCGCCATCCTCGGCGCCGTCAAGACGCTCGGCACCAATCTGAACTCCGTGTTCACCAGCCTCTCCACGGAAGTTTAAGTCTCCCTGCCGACGGACGAACTTTGAGATTCGTCCGTCACTTCCCATTGCCTCGAAAGGAGCCTGTGATGCAAAACGTTATTGCCAACGCAGCACGTTTCGTTCGCGACGAAGACGGCGTTACCGCCATCGAATACGGTCTGATTGCCGCGCTGATCGCGCTTGCGATCATCGGTGCCGTCACCACGCTCGGGACGAACCTGAGCACGCTGTTTAGCAGTATTGCTACGTCGATCTGAACCGTTCGACCTTACGCAACGAGGCCATCATGACGCTGCCACCTCTGCCGCCACATCCTGTACCGCTGTGCGTGATCGTGCTGGTGATCGTGACGGCCAGCACGGATATCACGGCGCGGCGCATTCCCAATCGCGTGATCGCGCTTGGGCTTGCCGCCGCGCTTGCCGTGCAAATCTGGCTTCTCGGGCCGCTCGCCGGCTCGCTCGAGTGGCTCGCGGGTGCCGCGTGCGGCTTCGCGTTGCTACTGCCTTTCTATCTGCTGCGCGGCATGGCCGCCGGCGACGTCAAGCTGCTGACGATGGTCGGCGCATGGGTCGGCGTGACGATGACCTGGCATATCGCGCTCGCCACGTTTCTGATCGGCGGCGTGTGGTCGATCGGGCTCGTGATCTGTCGCGGCAGCATCGGCAGATTGCTCGCCAATCTGCGGCAACTGATGCACGGCTGGCTCGCGGCACCGTTGCGCCAGCCGGACCTGATCGATGCGCATGCGTCATCGGTCGGAACCATTCCATACGGCGTCGCGATCGCGGCCGGAACCCTCGGGACGCTGTTCGCCACCGCCATGTAGAGGCGGATGAACGCTTCCCTGAACCATGCAGGAGTGTTGCCATGAAAAACAGTCGCGCTTTCGTCATGCTGTCGATCGCCGTGCTGGCCGGCCTCGCGGCCGTGAGCTTCGCGTCGCGATGGCTGCTGCAGACGTCGTCGAGCGCGGTGACGGCGGTGGCGGTCGCCTCGGGCGACATCAGCCTCGGCCAGCCGCTCAATCAGAACCTGATCCGCATGGTCAACTGGCCGACTTCGAGTGTGCCGCCCGGCGCATTCGCCGACGGCAAGGCACTCGACGGCCGCGTCGTGCTGACGAGTCTCGCGCCCGGCGAGCCGGTGCTCGAATCGAAGCTCGCACCGCAAGGCACCAAGGGCGGCCTGTCCGCGGTGATCGGCGAAGGCCATCGCGCGATCACGGTGCGCGTGAACGACGTGGTTGGCGTCGCGGGCTTCGCGCTGCCGGGTAACTACGTCGACGTGATCGTGAATACCCAGCAGGCGAACAAGGCCGATTCGCCGCAAAGCATTTCGAAGATCGTGCTCGAAAAGATTCTTGTGCTGGCGGTCGCGCAACAGGTGAGCCGCGACGACACCGCGCCGAAAGTGGTCAACGCGGTGACGCTCGAAGTGACGCCCGACCAGGCCGAAAAACTCGACCTCGCGCGCAGCGTCGGCACGTTGTCGCTGGTGTTGCGCAACCAGATCGACAAGCAGACACCGAGCACCGGCGGCGCGACCAAGCTGACCTTGCTCGACGTGCCGGTGCCGGCATCGGTGCCGGCGGCGCCCGAACCGGTGCATCCGGTGCGCACGCACTACGCCGCGAAGCCCGCGCCGAAACGCGATTGCGTCGGCGTGCTGTCGGGGGTGACGGGCAGCGTCGAATGTTTCTAGCGCGGTCGCGGCGCGCCGGTTGGCAGCAGGCGCCGTGGTCGGAATAACAAAGGCAGCAAAAAACGTCTCGGTTAATACGCATCGAGCGACGGGGGCAGGAACATGAAAACAGAACAGGGGTTCTCATCCGGCGGCGGCACGCGTTGTCGCGCGCTCGGCAACACGGTGCTCGCCGCGGCGCTGTGCGCCGCGCTGGCGAGCGCGCAGAACTGCGCGGCGCAGACCATGGCCGCTGCCCCGATGCCGCAAGGCTGGGGCACGCAGAGCGCACCGCTGCCGATCGGCCGCGGCGCGGTGCCGATGCTGGTCAGCAACACGCCGATGCCGACCGGCGCGTCGAGCGGCAGAACGGTCGCACCCGCGCAACTGACCGGGCCGAACTGTACCGGCGAGATCCGCGACGAATCGAGCGTATCGGTGCCGGTCGGCAAGTCGCTGCTGGTGCCGCTGCTCGAACCGGCGCGCAATCGCACGCTCGGCAATCCGTCGGTCGCCGAGGCGGCGCTGGTATCGCAGCGCACGCTGTACCTGGTCGGCATGTCGGTGGGCACCACCAACATGATCGTGCAGGGGCGCAGCGGCGCGTGCCAGATGATCAACGTGAGCGTGACCGTCGACGGCGACGGCCTGCAACGCTCGCTGCAGCAACTGCTGCCGAACGAGCGCGGCATTCGCGTATCGAGCGCGGCCGGCAACCTCGTGCTCGCGGGCCGCGTGTCGAGTGCGCAGGCCGCCGCGCAGGCGATCGGCATCGCAAGCGCCTATGCGGGCTCGCAGCCGACCCAGCAACAGCAGGCCAGCACCGCGAGCTTCGGTAACGGCGGCTCGATCTCGCAGCAGAGCACGAGCGTCAGCAAGGGCGCCGAAGTGATCAACATGATGACCGTCGACTCGCCGCAGCAGGTGATGCTCGAAGTGAAGGTCGCCGAAGTATCGAAGACGCTGCTGAACCAGCTCGGCTCGGCGGTCAACATTCAGGGCGGCTTCGGTTCGTGGACCGGTGCGCTGGTCAGCAGCCTGCTCGCCGGCGTCGGCAACGGCATCGTCGCGAGCAAGGCGAACAACAGGCCGTTCAATCTCGCGCTCGACGCGCAGAAGAGCGACAGCCTCGGCAAGATTCTCGCCGAGCCGAACCTCGTCACGCTGAGCGGTCAGGAAGCGTCGTTTCTCGCGGGCGGCAAGGTGTTCATTCCGGTGCCGCAAAGCAACGGCACCGGCGGCTCGACGATCACGCTGCAGGAAGAAGAGTTTGGCGTGGGGCTCAAATTCACGCCGACCGTGCTCGCGGGTAGCCGTATCAATCTGAAGGTCGCGCCGGAAGTGTCGGAGCTGTCGCCGACCGGCGTCACCGTATCGGCGACCAACATCAACGGCGCGGCGATCCTGCCGCTGATCACGACACGCCGCGCGTCGACCACGGTGCAGATGAACGACGGTGAGAGCTTCGCGATCGGCGGGCTGATCCAGAACAACATCACCGGTGCGCTGAAGGCGCTGCCCGGTATCGGCGAAGTGCCGGTGCTCGGCGCGCTGTTTCGCAGCACGTCGTTTCAGCAGGATCGCACCGAGCTGATCTTCATCATCACCGTGCATCTGGTGAAGCCGTTGCCGGCTGGCGACTATCCGTTGCCGACCGACAGCTTCGCGCAGACCTCGGAAGCGGCGGTCTACGCGACCGGCAACATGGAAGGCCGCCGGCCTGTCGCGCAGCCGGCAGCGGGTGCCGCGAACCCGAATGCGCCGCAGAGCCAGCCGCAGATGCAACCGGCGCCCGCACCGGCTCCGGCGCCTGCGCCCGCACCGGCGGAAGGCACCAACGCCCCGGCCGCGCTGCTGCCGCGCGATACCCAGGTGGACCGGCCCGCGCCGTCGGCGGCGCAGCCGTCGGCCGAGCCGATCGTATCGGCCGTGCCGCAGGCGGGCGGCGAGATCGTCGCAACTATGCCGGGCAACGCGGCCAGCCCTGCAACCAGTGCACCGCCAAAAGCAGCACCTGCCGCGGTATCGGCCGCAATGACCAGCACGACATCCGGCACGGCACCCAGCGCCGCCGCCGATGCCGCGCCGGGCACCGCGAGCGGCGGCGAGCCCGCGCTCGCCAAAGCCGATGCGACAGGCCAGCACAATCCGGCCGCTCAGTCCAACCAGTAACGCGCCGCGAAGGGGACTCTCATGAAACTCGAACAACTTGTGAAGACGCGCCGCGCGGCGTTGTTGCTGTCGCTGTGCGCCATGGCCGGCGGCTCGTTGAGCGGCTGCATGTCCAGCTCGCCGATCTGGGACGCGCATGTCGGCGACGCCGTGCGCACCGTGTCGCAGATGCAGATCATCGATCCGCATGCCGGCGAGCACACGCCGTCGACGCCGGGCATCGACGGCAAGGCCGCGGTATCCGCGCAGCAGCAGTACGACAGATCGTTCCAGGCGCCCGTCACGTCGTCCAATCCGTTCGTGATCGGCATCGGCGCGGGCAGTCAGTGATGCGCGCGGTGGCAAGCATGCAGCAGCGGCGGGCGGCAACGTCCGCCGGTTAACCTCGATAGCTCGGCTGAGAACATCATGATCAACATCCTGGCTCTCTCTGAAGACAGCGCGCGGCTCGCGCAGATCGTGCATCTGATCGGCGAATGCGGCGACGACCGGACCACGCGGGTCACGCGCGCGAGCGGCACGCCGTCGCTGCTCGGCGAGCGCGGCGACAGCCTCGATGCATTCGACGTGCTGATCGTCGATGCGCTGTCGCTGCAGGACGCGCAGCTCGCGGTGGTCGAACGTCTGCATCGCGAGCATGGCCGCCTGACCTGTCTTCTGCTGATTCCCGATGCGTCGCCCGAAACGCTGATCGCCGCGATGCGCGCGGGCTTTCGCGACGTATTGAACTGGCCGCTCGACGCGCGCCAGTTCGGCGACGCGCTGCAGCGCGCGCAATCGCAAAGCGCGCAAGGCAGCGCGCGCGAGACGCGGTTCCTGTCGTTCATCTCGTGCAAGGGCGGCGCGGGCACCAGCTTCATCGCCGCGAACGTCGCGCATGCGATCGCGCATCTGCCGCAGAAAAAGCGCGTGCTGCTGATCGACCTGAACCAGCAGTTCGCCGATGCCGCTTTCCTGGTCTCCGACGAAACGCCGCCGTCCACGCTGCCGCAAATCTGCGCGCAGATCGAACGCATGGATACCGCGTTCTTCGACACGAGCCTGATGCACGTGAGCGACACGTTCCATATCCTCGCCGGCGCCGGCGACCCGGTGAAGGCCGGCGAGATCAAGGAAGACCGGCTCGAATGGATTCTCGGCGTCGCGTCGCCGCAATACGACTTCGTGCTGTTCGACCTCGGCCTGACCTTGAACCGCCTGTCGATGATCGCGCTCGACCGCAGCGATCAGATTCATATCGTGCTGCAGGCGAGCATGCCGCACGTGCGAGCCGGGCGGCGGCTGCAGGAAATCCTGTGCTCGCTCGGCTACGCGCAGGACCAGATGCGGCTGATCCTGAACCGCTACACGCGCCACGGCGAACGCGCGCGCGCGGCGCTCGAATCGGTGCTCGGCATGAGCGCGTATCAGGTGATTCCCGACGATGCCGACACGGTGACCGATGCGATGAACCAGGGCCTGCCGGTTGCGAAGATCGCGCGCGGCAGCGGCGTCTCGCGCAGCCTGCAGACGCTGGCGGAAAACATCGGCGCGCGCACGGCCAAACCGGGGCGTGGCCAGGCGAAGGGCGACTCGCTGTTCGGGCGGCTATTGGGCCGTCAGACGCCGCCGAAACTCGAACCACTGTAACG
Organism: Paraburkholderia sp. ZP32-5; assembly: GCF_021390495.1. Lineage (NCBI taxonomy): Bacteria > Pseudomonadati > Pseudomonadota > Betaproteobacteria > Burkholderiales > Burkholderiaceae > Paraburkholderia > Paraburkholderia sp. ZP32-5. The sequence continues at coordinate 351,195 of NZ_JAJEJP010000002.1, forward strand.
CCGCACCTACCAGACAAGGGGAGCCGTCATGTCGCTACGTGAACAGATTTCCGCGCAACGCGCGCAGCCGCTCGGCGAGCGCCAGGACCCGGCCGGTGCCGGCATGCTGCGCAGCGCGTATCAGAAGTTGAAGCGCGAGATTCATCAGGCGGTACTCGATCGCGTCGAGCTGGAGCGCCTTGCAAGGCTGCCGACCGATCAGGTCCGCCACGAGATCGGCGCATTGATCGGGCGCATTCTCGAAGACCAGAAAGCGCCGGCCAACGATATCGAACGCAAGCAGCTCGTGATCGACGTGTACGACGAGATGTTCGGCTTCGGCCCGCTCGAAGTGCTACTGCGCGACCCGAGCGTGTCCGACATTCTCGTCAATACGCACCGTCATACCTATGTGGAGCGGCGCGGCCGGCTCGAAGAGACCGACGTCACGTTCTACGACGACGCGCATCTGATGAAGGTGATCGAGAAGATCGTATCCGGCGTCGGCCGGCATATCGACGAATCGAGCCCGATGGTCGACGCGCGTTTGCCGGACGGCTCGCGCGTGAACGCGATCATCAAGCCGTGCGCGATCGACGGTCCGCTGCTGTCGATCCGCCGTTTCGCCGCGAATCCGCTGCAGGTCGCCGACATGATCGAACTGCAAAGCCTGACGCCGCCGATGGCCGAGGTGCTCGACGCACTCGCGCGCGCGAAGGTGAACATGCTGGTATCGGGCGGCACCGGCAGCGGCAAGACCACGCTGTTGAACCTGCTGTCGGGCTTTATTCCCGGCGACGAGCGCATCGTTACGATCGAAGACGCGGCCGAACTGCAACTGCGCCAGCAGCATGTGCTGCGGCTCGAAACGCGTTCTCCGAATATCGAAGGGCGCGGCGAGATCACGCAGCGCACGCTGGTGCGCAACGCGCTGCGGATGCGCCCCGATCGCATCATCCTCGGCGAAGTGCGCGGCGCCGAAGCGCTCGACATGCTGAACGCGATGAACACCGGCCACGAAGGTTCGCTGTCGACGATCCACGCGAACACGCCGCGCGATGCACTGACTCGCCTCGAAAACATGATGACGTTGGGCGGTTTGCCGTTGCCGACCCGCACGATGCGGCAGCAGATCTCGTCGGCGATCTCGGTCATCGTGCAGGCCGCGCGTCTGACCGACGGCCGCCGCAAGATCATCAGCATTTCGGAGCTGACCGGCATGGAAGGCGACATGATCAATATGCAGGAGATCTTCGTGTTCCGCCGCTCCGGTGTCGATTCGAAGGGCAACGTGCGCGGACATTTCTGCGCGACCGGCGTGCGGCCGAAGTTCGCCGAGCGCTTGCAGGCATTCGGCGTCGCGCCGCCGGATCAGATCTACGATCCGGCCCGGCGCTTCGAAACGGCATGACACGCATCCGGTGCTTCAGGAGACTTGCATGAACCCGATCTTCTATGCGGCAATCATTCTGCTGTTCGTCGCGGTGGTGCTCGCGACCGGCACGGTGTACGAGTATTGGAACAGCCGCCACGGCCCGGTTGCGCGGCGCGTCGATTCGCGTATTCGCGCGGTGTCCGCGGGCGGCCAGGTCAGCAAGCAACGGCTGACGATTCTGAAGCAGCGCATGCTGGCCGATTCGGCGCTGGTCACGCGGCTGCTGCTGCGCGTGCCGCGCGTGCATGCGCTCGATCTGTTTCTGCTGCAATCGGGGCTCACGTGGTCGGTGGGCCGGTTGATCGGCACCTGTCTGGCTTTCCCGCCGTTCGTGCTGATCCTGGGCACGAGCCTGTCGTTGCCGTGGTACGCGACGGTGGGCGCCGCCGCGCTGTCCGCGCTGCTGCCGATCGTCTACGTGCAGCGGCGGCGCAACCGGCGCATTCGTCAGCTCGAACGGCAACTGCCGGACGTCTGCGACATGCTCGCGCGCGCGTTGCGCTCCGGGCATGCGTTCACCGGCGCGATCGATATGGTCGGCACCGAGTTCGCCGAGCCGATGAGCGGCGAATTCCGCATCGTGTTCGACGAGATCAACTACGGCGTGTCGATTGCCGAGGCGCTGACGAATCTCGCGACGCGCGTGCCGATTCGCGATCTGCGCTACTTCGTGATCGCGGTGGTGATCCAGCGCGAGACCGGCGGCAATCTCGCCGAAGTGCTCGACGGCATCACGACGCTGATCCGCGAGCGCTTCAAGCTGTTCGACAAGGTTCGCGTGCTTTGCGCGGAAGGAAAGATGTCCGCGTGGGTGCTGGGCTTGCTGCCGTTCGGTGTCGGCGGCGCGATGTTCACGATGAGCCCCGACTTCCTCGACATCCTGTGGCGCGACCCCGGCGGCATCAAGATGTTGACGGTGGCGGGCAGCGCCATGCTGTTCGGCGTGCTGTGGATGCGCTTCATCGTGAAGATCCGGGTCTGAGTACGCCACGCCGCGGCGAGTCGCCACACACGTCATCAAGGAGGGGCCATGCAAACGCTGAATATCACGCAGATTCTGTTGCTCGTTGGCGTGTTTGCCATCGTCTTCGCCGCCGCTTTCGGCGCGATGCACCTGGCCACGCCGCGCGACATGAGCCGCCGCATCGAGCAGGCCGGCGGCACGGCTGCCGGCCCCGCGCCGGGCCAGGTGGTCGGCACGGACGAGACGCCGTGGTACGAAAAGCTCGTCGAGATTTCGCAGCCGATCTCGAAACTGTCGGTGCCGAAAGACGGCTGGGAGCAATCCGCGTTGCGCGTGCAACTGATGAACGCGGGATGGCGCTCGGCCAATGCCGGGCCGATCTATCTGGCCGCGAAGACCGCGCTCGCGTTGGGCTTGCCGCTGATCGCGATGGGCGTGATGTATAGCTCGTCGGTGGCGACTTCGCTGCTTGAACGCGCATTCGTGCTCGTTGGCCTCGCCGCGTTCGGCTACTACCTGCCGAACGTGGTGCTGTCGCGGCGGATTGCGTCGCGAAAGCGCGCTCTCACCGATGACTTTCCCGACGCGCTCGATCTGCTGACGGTGTGCGTCGAGGCCGGCCTCAGTCTCGATGCGTCGTTGATGAAAGTCGGCGAGGAAATCCGTGCGCGCAGCGCGGTGGTGGCGAGCGAACTCGAATTGATGCTGCTCGAAATGCGCTCCGGCTTCTCGAAAGAAAAGGCGCTGCGCAATTTCTCGCTGCGCACCGGCGTCGAAGACATCGACGCGTTCACCGCGATGCTGATCCAGGCCGAACGCTTCGGCACGAGTATCGGCGCTTCGCTGCGCGTGCTGTCCGATACGCTGCGCACGCGGCGCCGCATGCGCGCGGAGGAGAAGGCCGCGAAGATCGCGCTGAAGCTGCTGTTTCCGCTGATCTTCTGCATTTTCCCGGCGCTGCTGGTCGTGCTGATGGGGCCGGCGATGATTCATATCTACCGGGAGCTGTTGCCGAGCATGGCGGGCGGCGCGTAAGCGCGGGAAGCACCGGACGAGCGGAGAGAGCGGATGAAACGAAACAGGGAGCGCGGCATGGCAACAGTGGAAGTGGCACTCGTGCTGCCGCTGCTGCTTGCGCTGATATTCGGCGTCGTGCAATTCGGCTGGCTGATCAACAACTATCTGGTGCTGACCAACACGGCCTCGCTCGCCGCGCATCTGCTCGCGTCGGAGCGCGGCTACTCGGCGCCGTACACCGACACGCAAAAGGTGATCACCGAGCAGACCCGGAATCTGAAGGGCGCGCTGACGATTTCGATCAGCGTGGGCGGCTCGTCGTGCACCAGCGACAGCGCGTGTGCGTCCGCGTTGGGTTCGACTACTCAGGCGCCGGCCACCGGCACGCAGGCACAGGTGCAACTCGGCTATTCGTTCATGCCGCTGTTCGGTGGCTCGTTGTACAAGCTCAAAAGCATCATGCCAACCAGTTTGAGCGCCACCATGTCGGAGCTGGTGCAATGAATCCTTCGAGAACGACAATGCGCGGCCGCGGCGCTCGGCAACTGAAACTGAAGAAACAACGCGGCGTAGCGGTGGTCGAATTCGCGCTGCTCACGCCGCTGCTGATGACGATCGTGATCGGCATCGCGCAGTTCGGCTGGATGTTCAGCAACTATCTGATGGTGGCCAATGCCGCGTCGTCGGGCGCGCGCTATTTCGCGGCGCAGCGCGGCACCACCAATCCGTACAGTTCGACGCAAACCCAGGTCGGCGCATCGGCCGCGTTGCTGACGACATCGAAACTGACGATCGCGACCTCGGTCAACGGTGCCGCGTGCAGCAGCGATTCGAGCTGCGCCGCCGATCTGACGAGTGCCGGTGGCACCTCGGCGGTGGGCACCGCGACCGTGACGGTCAGCTACACGTTTGCACCGCTGTTCAAGGGCAGTTTGTCGCGTCTCTATACGCTGATGCCAAGCTCGCTCAGCGCGAGCGCGGTGGAGCGCGTGCAATAGCAGAGCATCAAACAAGGGCGCCCGTGATACGAGGCGCCCTATAACGCATCGCGCGATCACAGCGCGGGCAAAAGCAGAAACAAAAAAGCAGAAGCAGAAGCGGTACAACCGACTTCAAGAGCGTGGGACCATGAAAAGAAAATACCTCGGTTTGCGCGGTTCGCGTCGCCGTGAGCGCGGCGCGGTGTCCGTCCTCGTGGCGATATCCATGGTGGTGTTGCTGGGATTCGCGGCGCTCGGCGTCGACTATGGCTATCTGGCCTACAGTCAACGGCGTCTGCAAAGTGCGACCGATGCCGCGGCGCTCGCGGGCGCGGTGGATTTGTGGACGCAATCGATGGATACCGTTTCGAGCGACGCGCAAGCGTTCTCGGCGGGCCGCAACAATACGCTGCCCGCTGGTGTCGTGCCGGCGAGCGCGGTGGTCACCGGGCTGAAGCTCGCGAGTGTTACGTTGCCGTATGCGCAGGCGGTCTCCGGCAACAACGGGATTCAGGTCACGCAGCAGGCCACGGTGCCGCTCTACTTTGCGCGCGTGTTCGGCAAGACCCAGCAGACGATCTCGGCGACATCGACTGCGGGTGCCGGCGGCGGCGCGGAACCGGCGCTGTACAACGTGATGATCGTGCTCGACGCTACGCGCTCGATGGCGACGACGACCGACAACCATTGCAAGGACTCGAAGGGCAACTCGCAGACCCGACTGCAGTGCGCGCAGGCCGGCGCTTTGAAACTGCTGACGGGGCTGACCAACGCTGGAGACAACGTCGGGCTGATGGCGTTTCCGCCGCAGACTTCGTCTTCGTACAACTTCTCGTGCACCGGTAAGTCGCCGACTGTCGCGAGCAGCTATTCGGCGTCGGGGTTGAGCTATCAGATTTCGCAGCTGGGTACGGGGTATCTCGGCAGCAACGGTAAGGTGAGCACGACCTCCAGCATCGTGCAGGCGCTCGGTGGTGGCAACTGTAGCGGGATGCCGGCGCCAGGCGGGCTCGGAACCTTCTACGCGCAGGCGATCACGGCCGCGCAGGCGGCGCTGCAAGCGACTTCGTCGACCCAGCATCCGGCTGGCCAGAACGTAATCATCCTGTTGAGCGACGGCATTGCCTCGTCGACAAAGACCCAGTTGGGCAGCACCTATACCAGCCAGTATGGTAGCGAGTGCTATGCCGCGATCCAGGCCGCTGCCGCGGCGAAAGCCGTTACCAGTACCGGTACCAGTACGTTGATTTATACCGTCGCGTATCTTGGCGGCGAAGCGTCGTCGGCACCGAACTGCGACGACGGCAGCGGTGGGCAGGACACCACGCCAAAGGTGCGCACTGCCTGCGGCACGATGCAAGCGATTGCAACCAGCCAGTCATACTTCTACTCGGATACCTGCTCGAATGCGGCGGGCGGCACCAACAGTCTGAATACGTTGTTCACCCAGATCGCCTACAGCTTGACCAAGCCGCGGTTGATCCCGCAGACCGCGCAGTGAATGCGTGCGCGCGAGTCACGGCATGTCGTGCCGATCAGCCGCGCGCCTTCCCTGAAAAATCGGCAGACGCCAGCCGAAACGCATCGACGCGAGCCGCACCATCACACAGGCGAGCGTCGCGAACCACGGCGTCCACCAGTCGGTCCAGCCTGCATACGAAAAGCCGACCTGCACCCCCGCGCCGAACAGCGCCGCCGATGCATAGATTTCGCGTTCGAGAATCGCCGGCACGCGCGACAGCATCACGTCGCGCATCACACCGCCGCCCACTGCGCTGACGGTGCCGAGCAGGATCGCGAGTTCGGCATTGTGGCTGTACACCAAAGCCTTCTGCGCACCCGCCACCGCGAATAAGCCAAGGCCGATCGCATCGAAAAATAGCACCGGCTGACGCAGCCGGCGCACCTGCGGATACGCGAGAATCGTGACCGCCGCGGCGGCCAGCGAACTCGCCAGATAGCGCCAGTTCGACAGCCCCGCCGGTGGAATCGCGCCGATGCAGACGTCGCGCACGATGCCGCCGCCGCACGCCACCATGAACGCGACTGCGGCAATACCGAACAGGTCGAGCCGTCGTTGCCGCGCGGCCACCGCGCCGCTGATCGCGAACGTGAAGGTACCGACCAGATCGAAAAAGGTATAGACGGCGTGTGAATTCACAGTGATTTATCGAGTTGAGCGGGCAGGGCGCCGGCTTCGCTGGCGAGCAGACTGCTCGAAAGCTTGCCGAGCAGTTGTTCGAGCATCTGGCGTTCGTTCGCGCTAAGCGCGTCGGAGAGTCGGGCTTCCAGCATCGAGCCTAATACTTCCGATGCCTGCGCGATGTCGAGCCCTTGCGTGGTGGCGCGTAACGCGACGCTGCGGCGGTCGGTCGAATGCGGGTTGCGTTCGAGCAGGCCGCGCGCTTCGAGTTCGGCGAGTACCTTGGACAGCAGCGTTTTCTCGATCAACGCGCGTTGCGAGACCGCTTTCGGCGTGATGTCGGGCTCCGCGCAGACGAGGCGCAGCACGCGCAGTGCGCGCACGTCGAGGTTCCAGCGCTCGCGATAGACGACGTTCGCGCGATTGATCAACAACGCGCTGGTCAGATCGAGCCTGAAAGTCAGGAAGTCCGAATACAAGAATTGCTCCGCTGGCGGTTGCGTGCCCAGGGCGGGCACGCACGCATTATAGGCATGTAGTTGCAGCTTTCAACTACATGGCGGAGCGCGGGGTGTGTGATGCGGGGTTCGGCTTTAGCGCGTGCCAGCCGCTTGCGGATGCGCTATCTGCAGCGCAATGAGCGACTGGCGCGCGGCGCCGGTTTAATGCAGTTCGTTGAACTCGATACGGCCGCCTTTCATTACCAGCGGAATATGCTCGCCCTGGCCGGTCAGGCAGTTCAGGTCACGGAACGGATCGCCGTCGACCACCAGCACGTCGGCATAGGCACCCGGCGTGAGACGCCCCAGCTTGCCGGTCATGCCGAGAATTTCGGCGCCGATGGTAGTGGCGCTGCCGATGATCTCGGCGGGGCTCAGCACTTTCGCGCGGATCGCGAATTCGTCGCTTTGCATGCGATGCCCAGGGCCGAGTAGATCGGAGCCGAACCCCATCTTGACGCCGGCGTTTCTGAAAATCTCCAGCGACTTCAAACCGGCTTCGCGCACGATGTCGATCTTCGCCGCGCTCTCGGCGGACAGGCCGAACTGCACGCCCTCGATATGTAAGGCCTCGTAAGCGACCAGCGTGGGCACCACGTAGGCGCCGTGCTCGGCCATCAGATCGGCGGTCGGCTCGTCGATCAGATTGCCGTGCTCGATCGTGCGCACGCCGCAGCGTACCGCGCGACGCATCGATTCGGCCGTGTACGCGTGCGCCATCACATAGGTGCCGCGTGCCTCGGCTTCGGCGACGACCGCGCGGATCTCGTCCTCGGAATAGCCGAGCGCGCCGACCGGATCGGTCGGCGACGCGACGCCGCCGGAGGCCATGATCTTGATCTGGTCGGCGCCCATCTGCAGTTCTTCGCGCACCGCGCGGCGCAATGCATCGACGCCGTCGACGACCCGGCTCAACGCACCGACACGCACGCAGCAGTTGCACGGCGCGTCGCCGGGCATGAAGTCCGTGCGCGCGCGTCCGTCGCCGTGGCCGCCGGTCTGGCTGAGCGCGCGTCCGGCGACGAACAGTCGAGGCCCTTGCGCGAGGCCCATTTCCACCGATTGCTTCAGCGCGAAGCCGGCGCCGCCCGCGTCGCGCACGGTCGTGAAGCCGCGCCGCAGAATGCCGCGCATGATCGGCAGCGCCTTCAGCGTGACGAACACGTTCGGCATGTTCACCTGGCTCGGCAGATCGAACTGCGTCGCGACCATGTGCGCATGCAGATCGATCAGCCCCGGCATGATGGTCTTGCCGTTCAGATCGATGACCTTGGCGTCGGGCGCGTCGATCGTCTGCTGAGACACTTCCTTGATCGTGCCGCCTTCGACCAGCAGGTTATGGCCGGGCTGCAAGGCTTTTTGCAGCGGATCGAGCAGAGCACCGTTCTTGAACAGGATGCGGTCCATTGATTTCTTCCTCGGGTTGCAGGGGCGGGCGCGCGATACGCCCACGGTCAGTGGTTCGGCGAATCAGCGGTTCAGACGCATCGCGGCAATTTCTTCCAGCGAGCGGCCACGGGTGGATACGCCCATCAGCAGAACGGCGAGCGCACCGATGATCAGCACCAGCGTCGTGCCGCCGAAAACGCCGCCGAAGCCGAGGCGCGGATACAGAAAGCCGACCAGGATCGGCGCGGCGATCGCGCCGAGGCGACCGATTGCCGACGAGACGCCCATGCCGGTCGCGCGCACTTCGGTGGGGAACACTTCGGGCGTGTACGCATAGACGCCGGCGTAAGTGCCGTTCATGAAGAACGACAGTAAGAAGCCCGATGTCAGAATTTCGGCATCGCTGTGCGTGAGCGCGAGGCCTAATGCGGAAACCCCGCCGAGTGCCATATACGTGACGATGGTCGCGCGCCGGCCGATCTTTTCATTGAGCCACGCGCCGGAGAAATAGCCGGGAATCTGCGCGAGATACATGACCAGCGAATAGGAAAAACTTCGCGTGATCGTCATGCCGCTTTGCACCAGCAAGCCGGGAATCCACGTGAAGAACGCGTAGTAGCTGAATGTGATCGACAGCCACATCATCCACGCCATCGCGGTGATGCCGGCAAGCTGGCGCGACCACAGCGCCTTGAGCTTGGCGATCGGCGAGCCGCTCGCAACGGGAGCCGGGGCACTCGTCGCGACTTCCTGCTCGGGCAACAGCGGCAAGCCGGCCGCATGCACGACCGCTTCCATCTTCTCGACGATCACCGCGGCTTCGGCGGTTCTGCCGCGGCTGTCGAGCCAGCGCGGCGATTCGGGCAACGCACGCCGCCACCACAGCAGCATGACGATCGGCAGCGCGGTGATCACCGACACCACCCGCCACGCTCCGGGCGCCAGCGGAATGACCAGATAACCGAGTATCGCGGCAAACACGAAGCCGAACGAGAAGAACGCGGCGAGACTGCCGGTGAAGGTGCCGCGATATTTGCGCGCGCAGAACTCCGAAAGAAAGGGCGCGACGATCGCGCTTTCGGCACCGGTGCCGATGCCGGCGACGATGCGCGTCGCCATGAAGAAGGGCCAATCCTGCGCGGTGGCGCTGACCAGCGATGCGATGCAATAAATGACCAGCGCCCACACCATCACTTTGCGTCGGCCAATCACATCGCCGAGGATGCCGGCGAGCGCGGCGCCGAAGAAGTAGCCGATGAAGGTGCCGCTGCCGAGCACGCCGGTCTGCACGCTGGTCAGATGCCATTGCTCGCGCAGCACCGGCAGCATGAAGGCCAGCACGGCCGCATCCATTGCATCGAAAACGTAGCCCAATCCTCCCAGCCACAACAGTTTCCGATGAAAGCTCGAGTACGGCAGGCGCTCTATGCGAGCGGGAATCGTCGACATAGCAAGGTTCCTTCCATAAAGAGGAGCGCCGTGGCGCCGAGGCATCGTCAAACGAGTATAGGGAGTCGAAATAGACGGGGCTTGGACGAAAACCGCATCGAACATGCGGATTCCGGCATCACCGCGCGGGGTGCGGCGACGCGTCAAAAGGGACTTGAAAGTTCGTGGCCGGACAGCGCGAAGGCAATGCCGGCAAGGCGGACAGCGGATTCGTCGGATGTTGAAAAGACCGGCCTCCGTGGCCTTGGCGCCGTCGCTACCGTGGAGAAACGCGCATACCATCGCCACGACGTGAATCCGGCGCTGTCTCGTGCCAGCGAGGCGATGGTGACGCCTTCATTAAAGCTGCTTGCAGTAAAACGTCGTGCCGCAGAATTCGCCGTCCGGCATCAGCGCGTAATTCGGCACATTGCCCACCCGTTGCCAGCCGGCGCGCTGATAAAGCCGCTCGGCGTCGCCACCCGTGACCGTGTCGAGCACGAGCACCGACTTGTTTTCTTCTCGCGCGATGCGATCGATCTCGCTCATCAGATCCTGGCCGACGCCACGCCGCCGCGCTTTTCTATGCACGAGCATCTTCGCGACATCCGCGCGATGCGGCTGGTTTTCGGGCTGCGCGGTAATCAATTGGACGGTGCCGACGATGTCGCCGTTGCTGTCTTCTGCAATCAGCAGCGCGCGCTCGCCGCGCGCCACGCCTTCGGCCACGCCGCGCCAGAAGTTTTGCGCCTTTTCCCGCGAGACCGGCAGCATGAAGCTGACCGATGCGCCGCCTTCGACGCAGTCGATCAGCACGTCGGCGAGTGCGTCGACGCAGGCCGATGCTTCGTTGCCGCCGAGGCGGCGTATGGTTATCGGCTCGATCATCCGTTTCTCCGTTCGTTGATGGGCGACATGATGGGCGACGTGGTGAGCGCCACCAGATAGCGCGCGCGTTTGCGGGTCGGATTTCTGAAGGCGGTTGGACTATCGAGCCGCATCGCGAGGCAGTCGCCGGCTTTGAGCCGCCAACTGCTATCGCCGAACGTGATTTCCATCACGCCTTCGAGCATCCATATCTGCTGATGAATCTCCGCGTCGCGCGCGCCGGTTTCGTAGCTCACGCGTTGGCCGGCCGGAAAGTCGACTTCCACCAACTGGATCGCCGAGCGCGCGGTCGGCGACAGATGACGCCGCACGTAACCGGAAGTCGGATCGGTCCACACGGCCTGATCAGCGGCACGGCTCACGGGCGACGGTTCGACGGAGGGCGTGGTGTCCTGCTCGAACAATGCCGCGAGCGGCACGTTCAACGCAGTGGCGAGTTTGTCGAGCACGGTCGCGGTCGGGCTGCTTTGACCGCGTTCGATCAGCGAGATATTCGAGCGGCTGACCTTGCTGCGTTCGGCGAGTGCGTCGAGCGACCAGTTCTGCGCATCGCGCAGCGCTCTGACGCGGCGTGCGATCAGGGCATTGATGTCCATGTGTTCCAGTTTAAAGGATGGCGTTTCCAGTAAACTAGATGAGACGTTTTTTGCTGTCAACCGCTAATAGCAGTGCGTCGACAGGCGACGTCGATGTGCCAATGCAATCGCTACAATCCGTGGCTTAAATATTTCCGGATCTCTATTTCGATGATTACCTGCCATGTTCGCTATGTGATTGAGCCGAGTCTGATTGCGGAATTCGAGGCCTACGCAAAGATGTGGATTCCATTGGTCGAGAAATTTGGCGGTCAACATCACGGCTATTTTCTGCCCGCGGAAGGTGCAAACAACATTGCACTGGCATTGTTTTCTTTTTCGAGTCTTGCCGCATACGAACAGTACCGGCATCAATCACAGCACGATGCGGAATGTCTGAAAGCCTTTGCGTATGCGGCTCAGACGCGCTGCGTGTTGAGCTATGAGCGCAGCTTTTTCAGGCCCGTGCTCGAGTGAGCAAGCGTATGAGATTGCATATCGCATATTTTTCCGTATTCAATGCCGCGAATAAGAAATCGTATAGAAATTGCCGGTTCAGATTGAATTCACATTCAATCCAGAGCTGACGGTATTCACTACCTATATGTAAGAAAATTCTGACTGCCCATTGCGCATAAAAACACGCATATTGGTAAAAATACTGATGCTGTAGTCAGACTACATTCTTACATTACTCCCCACGGAGCGCCGCTACAGCCCATCCGCTGCAACGATGCTCCGTCCGGCAGGCAAACGTTTGCAGTCACCGCTGCATTGCCTGCTTTCGCGTCCGCCGTCCACCCCTCGACGCGCTCCGCTGGCCCCCAGAAAAAGCCCCATTTCGGAGAGACACCTATGCAGAAGAAACTATGGCCGGCCGTCGCGATCGCGGCGGCCGTGAGTGTTGCTGCGCACGCGGAAATCCCCACCTCGCCGCTCGACTTTGCTCCGCTATCGACGGTGCTCAACGCATTCGCATCGGCGGCCGCGCATCGGCGCGCCGAAACGCTCGTCAACAAGATGACGCTCGACGAGAAGCTGCAATTCATTCACTCGGAGTACGCGATGTCCGCGGTGCCAGGCGGCGGCGCGGGCTATATCCAGGGTGTGCCGCGACTGGGCATTCCCGATCTGAACATGGTCGACTCCGCAACGGGTTCGGGCAGCACCACGCAGGCGAGCACGACGTTCCCCGCGACGATTGCCGTCGCTGCAAGCTGGGACCGCGACCTCGCTTCGAACTTCGGCAAGCAGATCGCGATACAGCTGCGTGAACAGGGCTTCGGCATGGGGCTCGGCGGCGGTACGAACCTGGCGCGTGAACCGCGCGGCGGGCGGCTCTTCGAGTACCTCGGCGAAGACCCGGTGCTCGCCGGCGAAATGCTCGCGGAACGCACTGATGGCACGCAAAGCCAGAAGGTGATCGCGACGATCAAGCACTACATGGGCAACGAGCAGGAGCATGGCCGCAGCGGAGGCAACAGCCAGATCGACGAACGCACGATGCGCGAACTCTATCTGCTGCCGTTCGAAATCGCCGCGCGGCGCGCACAGCCGGGCAGCGTGATGTGCAGCTACAACCGCGTGAACGGCACGTATGCGTGCGAGAACTCGCATATCCTCAACGACGTGCTGAAGAACGACTGGAATTTCCAGGGGCAGGTGCAATCGGATTGGGGCGCGGCGCATAGCACGGCACCCGCGATCAACGCCGGTCTCGACGAGGAAGAGGACGTCGGCACGACCGTTTATCTGACGCCGGATGCGGTCAAGCAGGCGATCGCGAACGGTTCGGTGTCGACCGCGCGTCTGAACGACATGGTCGAGCGCAAGCTGTACGTGATGATTCGCACCGGCGTGATGGACGATCCGCCGAAGGGTGGTGCGACGATCAACTACGCGGCCGCGAATGCGTTCACGCAGTCGGTCGCCGAGCAATCGATGGTGCTGCTGAAGAACGCGAACAACCAGTTGCCGCTCGCCGCCGGTTCGCTATCGCGGATCGCGGTGATCGGCGGACACGCGGACGCGGGCATGCTGACGGGCGGCGGTTCGGGCAATACGCGCGATCCGGTGACCGGTGCGTTCTCCGGGTGCGGCGGCCTGCAGTTCGGCACGACCAATGGCTGCAGCTGGTGGACCAATCCGTGGATCAAACTGAACGTGCCGGTCGTGTCGGCGATTCAGGCACTGGCGCCGAATGCCCAGGTGAGCTTCGCCGGCAATAGCGATCAGCAGTCGCCGTTCCGTGCGTACACGCAGCAGGAGATCACGCAGGCAGCGACGCTCGCGGCGAACTCCGATGTGGCGATCGTCGTTGTCGCGCAGCCGGCCGGCGAGGATATCGGCGATCTGACGAGCTTGAGTCTCGCTAACCCGACCAACCAGGACGCGCTCGTCGAAGCGGTCGCGGCGGCCAATCCGCACACGGTCGTCGTCGTCGAAAGCGGCAACCCGGTGCTGATGCCGTGGAAGGACAGCGTGTCGGCTATCGTCGAAGCGTGGTATCCGGGTGAAGCGGGCGGCAAGGCGATCGCGAACGTGCTGTTCGGCAAGGTCAATCCATCCGGCAAGCTGCCCGTCACGTTCCCGATGCATGACCAGGATACGCCGACGTGGGGTACGAATGGCGCGTTCCAGACCAACCCCGTGTACTCGGAACAGCTGAACATGGGCTATCGCTGGTACGACGCGAAGAACATCACGCCGATGTTCGAGTTCGGCTACGGACTGTCGTATACGCACTTCGCGTATTCGGGTCTGTCGGTCGTGCATCTGCCGGGCGGCCTGATCGACGTATCGTTCAACGTGCGCAACGACGGCCGCATGGCAGGCGCGGAAGTGCCGCAGGTGTACCTCGGTGTGCCGTATCAGGGTGAGCCGCCGCGTCGTCTGGTGGGTTGGGATAAGGTCGGTCTCAATCCCGGCGAATCGCGCCGCGTGCATCTGGTCGTGACGCCGCGCATGCAGAGCGTGTGGGATACGACGAACAACCGCTGGCTGTACGTGCCGGGCAGTACGGTGTACGTCGGTGCGTCGTCGCGCGATATCCGTCTGCAAGGGCATAGCTGAACAGCGTTGCGATGAGGCGAAGCCGGGCGCGGCAGGTTGCGCGCCCGGCGCAATGCCGCTTACGCTTTGAGCGTGTTCTTGTAGAACTTGCCGTCTTTCATCACGATACGCAGGTTCTGCTCGGGGTTGGCGATCAGATCGAGATTCTCGAGCGGATTGCCGTCGACGAGCAGCAGATCGGCGTACGCACCTTCTTCGAGTACACCGAGTTTGCGCGGATACGGATTGCGATGACCGGACATGGCGAGCAGTTGTCCGTTGGTTCCCGTCGCCATGCCCAGTGCTTCCGGCGCGGTGTACCAGCGCTTCATGTGCGCGAGCATCGTGCCCTGACGCGTGGCGACCGCTTGCGAAAAGATCAGGTCGGTGCCGAACGCGACCTTGATGCCGTGCTTGCGCGCGAGCTTGTACGCGTTGTCGGTGCCGGCCGTGACCTCCATAAATTTCTCGCGGCTCGCGGGAGCAAGCGGCGCGACGTCGTCTTCGCTCAGGAACGGCTGCATGCTCAACCATGTGCCGTTTTTCGCCATCAACGCCGCGGTCTTTTCATCCATCAGATGACCGTGTTCGACGCATTGCGCGCCCGCCGCGACCGAGCGTTGAACCGACTCCGGCGTGTACGCATGCACGGTGATATAGGTGCCCCAATCCGCCGCCGTTTCGACCGCGGCGCGTAACTGCTTTTCGGTGAAAGTGAGCATGTCGAGCGGACTACGCGGCGTGGAGACACCGCCGCAGCCAACCATCTTGATCTGCGTCGCGCCCTGAATGAACTGCTCGCGCACCCGCAGACGGACTTCGTCTTCGGTATCGGCGATCGCGCTGCCGCCGTCGCGCTCCGATTGGCTGACCTGGCTGCTCGTGCGCGGCAATTCGGCCAGCGAACGGAAATCGCCGTGACCGCCGGTGGTCGTGATCATCGCGCCTGACGGATAAATGCGCGGTCCGGAAATCATGCCGGCGTCGATCGCCTGCTTCAACGCAAAGGCAGGGCCACCCACATCGCGGATCGTCGTGAAGCCGCGCAATAGCGTGCGTTCGGCTTCGGCGCTGGCCGCCAGATGCACGAGCGCGATATCGGATTGCAGGATCACCTGAATCGGCAATGCCGCGAGCAGCGCATGCCAGTGCATGTCGATCATGCCCGGCATCATCACCTTGCCGCCGCAATCGACGAGCGTCTTGCCATCGGTCGCGGCGGGTTGACCCTGGCCGAGCTGACTGATGCTATTGCCCTCCACGACCATATAGAGGCCATCGCGCAACGTCGACGATTTGCCGTCGAACAGGCGGAAGTTGATGAATAGCACCGGTTTGGCGGGCGCGGTCGGCGGCAACGTACTTTGAGCATGGCTGAGTCCGGGCAGCACGACGCTCAGCATCGACGCCGCCAGACCGGCGACAAAGCCGCGGCGCGACAGATCGGCACTGATGCGGCGGTTCGCGTACTGCGCTTGCGCCTTGTCGCAAAGACATGAAATCGCAGGACTGACTTTTTTGTTGCCGAGGTACTTTCCTGAAGGCATAGCTCACCCGTAACGTAGATCACCGTGCATCGAAAGCCGCCGCCGGACGACAACCTGCGGCGAAGTGTGTCAATCGAGAGCAAGAGTATCGCCTGCGCCCAGGCATGGCAAATTACATTGCAAGTGAACAATTGTGAACTCGCAACGCGAAACTCTTTTCCATTAAAGCCGTGATATGAGAGTGACCCGCTATATCAGCACGACCTTGTTGCGTAATTGCCCTATTACAGCAATCAATTAAAAAAAATCTGCTTGCGACTGCTGAAATAAACGGGCTATGCTCATGCCACTCACGAAGCCCGTGAACCTCCCGGAAAAGGCGGCACAGGCAACCGTATCAAGGCGGCAGGATGGTTCGGACGAACGTCACAGCGAGGCTGTTGCAGTGCGCAACAGTGCTATGTGTATCGCGATCGTTAATCTTTTCGGCACTGGTCGGCCGCGTAGTCCTGTCGCAGCGTCATATTTGTCACATTATCGTGAACTTATTGGTGAACGCATCTTTGTGGCACTCCGTATTTCCAATAAGAACAACCATCCATTCGGCATTCAGTTCTTACCCCGTATCGGCATTGCGCAATAAGCGTCGGGACCGGCGCTATGACATCTGTCCTGCTTATTTTTCACGGAGAAACCAAGATGAATGACGTATCAATGCCGCGTGTGATCAAGGTGCTGGCCGGCGCCGCGTTGTCGATGTTTGCCGTTGCCGCAATGGCGGAGGATACGCTTGGCCTGTCCGAAAGCCTGTTTTCCATCGGCGCGCCGGAAATCACCGAGGCGCCCGCTCCGAATGCGAGCCCGTGGCACTTTTCGGTCGGCGCCGGTGTGGTGAACATGCCGAAGTTTCCCGGTTCGAGCGGCACCAAATGGGAAGTGCTGCCCGTGGTGAGTGCCAACTACGACCGCTTCTTTATCGGCGCGAATCCGGACGCGGCGTCGGCGCTGGCACTCGGCGCCTATCTGTATCGCGACAGTAACTGGCGTGTCGGCGCAGCCATTACTTACGATTTCATTCAGCCGCGCAGCGAGTCGGACGATTCGCGGTTGCGCGGGCTCGGCGACGTGAAGCGGACCGCGCACGCCGAACTGTTCGGTGTTTATACCTATCAGTTCATTACGGCGCGCGCGAGCGTTTTGACCGATATCGCCGGCAACGATCGCGGCACCGTCGCGACATTCGATCTGCTCGGCCGCTATCAACCGATTCCGCAACTGACGTTGACTGCCGGACCAGGGCTCACATGGGCGAGCAGCAAATACAACGAAACCTATTTCGGCGTGAACTCCGAGCAAAGCGCGCGTTCCGGATTGCCAACGTATTCGGCCGGCTCCGGTTTGAACCAGTTGCGCTTCTCGTTGAACGGCGCTTACCGGATTGCACCGCGTTGGAACATCGGCGCGAGCGTGTCGTTCGCGTGGCTGCGCGGCGATGCAACCGACAGCCCGATCACCGAGAAGACCAGTCAGATCACCTATGGCCTGTTCTGCAATTACCTCTTCTAAGCAGAAGTAGTGAAGGCGTTCGCGCGAAAGCGTGACGCGTGCGCGCCCGCAAAGATTAAAGCCCACATGAACCGATAGCTCAGGTACATGTGGGCTTTTTCATTGAGTGAGCAGTGAAGCTCGCTCTATTGGACGCATGGCTCATGCCCATGCAACATCAACTCTTCTGTGCGAGCAGTTCCTGAATCTTCGCTTCGGTCTGCGCATAGGCGCCTTCACCGAAGTGCGAGTAGACGATCTGTCCTTTCTTGTCGATCAGATAGAACGCGGGCCAGTACTGGTTGTTATAGGCACTCCACGTCGCGTACTGATTGTCCTGCGCAACCGGATAAGTAATGCCGAGCCGCTTCAGCGCAGTCTTCACGTTGCCGGTGTCACGCTCGAACGGATACTCGGGCGTGTGGACGCCGATCACCGTGAGCCCCTGATCCTTGTACTTCTGATTCCAGCTCTTCACATACGGCAGCGTGTTCAGGCAATTGATGCAGCTATAGGTCCAGAAGTCGATCAGCACCACCTTGCCGCGCAATTGCTGCAGATTCAGCGGCTCGCTATTGAGCCACTGCGCGATGCCGGTAAGTTCCGGCGCGACCGGACCGCTTTGCGGCGGCGCGGCGACGGCGGCAGTATTTGCTCCGATGACCGCGCAGGCGGCGAACGCGGTGGAAAGCGCGAAGGTTTTGAATCGGGCGATCATGTCAGAGTCCTTTGAGTGACGGGAAAAAGGCGGCGAGCCGCGCGTACAGCAGCACGTCGTATTGCAGATAGATGGCGAGTGCGGTCAGCATCACCAGTACGCCGAAGATCTGTTGCAGGCGTTGCGCGTGACGTGACACCACGCGTACATGGCGGGTCACGTAATGTCCGCCGTAGATGATCGCGAGCATCGGAATGGCCGCGCCGAGCGCATATAACGTGAGCAGCAGCGCCGACCAGCCGAAATCCTGTGCTTTCACCACCAGCACCAGAATCGATGCCAGCACCGGTCCCGCGCACGGTGTCCACACCGCGCCGAGCGACATGCCGAGCACGAAGCCGCCGGCGTTGCCGGTGCCAGGCTGGGTACCTGCCGGAGTGCCCGGTGCAATAGCCGCGCCGATGCGTTCGAGCGGCGCTTGCAGTTGCGCGACGAGCCAGTCGTAAGGGCGCGGCCATAGGCGCAGCAGGCCGGATAGCGCGAGCAATGCGATGCCGGTATTACGCAGTGCCTGCTGCGCGATATGCACGGTGCTGGACACCGCGCCGAGCAGCAACGCAAAAGACGCGAAGCTCAGAATGAAGCCGGCGACGATAAAGAGCGGCCGTGTGCGGCTTGGTTGTTCGACGGAGGTGCCGAGCAGGATCGGCATGACCGGCAGCACGCAGGGCGACGCGATCGTCAGCAAACCGGCGAGCAGAGCGAGCGGCGTTTCTAGAGTGCTGTGCATGGTGGGCGCTCCGTTGGCTGGTATGGCCGTATTGGAACGCCCGCGCGTATCTGGTTTATGTCTGCGCAGATGGCAATATGCAAGCTTTTGTGTCTGCGTATAGCGTGGATACACTACGACACAATTCGATGGATGCGCTTGTTTGCGCGACTACCGGTGGGGCCTTTTTATGTACATGTGCGTGCGCGTGCGTATGTGCGTTAGCGTGTTTTGCGCTTTCGCGTCGCATTTGATTTGGAAGCCGAGAACATCGGCATACGCTCCTGAATCCAGCGCAGCAATTCGAGCGGTCCCGGTGCGAGCGGCCGACCGGTTTTCACCAGCACGCGCGCATGCGCGCCTGAGAACAGCGGATGATCGATCGGCACCGTCGTCAATTCGCCGCTCGCAATTTCCCGGTAGGCGGCAAATTCGCCGATCAGCGTCATGTAGTTGTCAGCGGTCACGAAGCGCTTCAAGGCACTGAGCGAGTTGGTCGTCAGCGTCGCGCGAATCGACATGTTCTCGGCCAACTCGGTCATCTTGATCACGTGGCCGATCCCAAACGTGGGCGGCATCAGTGCCAGCGGATAGGCACGCAGATCGTCGAGCGTCGCGGGCTTCTTTCTTTTCGCAAGCGGATGATCGCTTCTCAACAGCAGGACGACCGGCTGCAGCGAACTCGCGCGATGTTCGATACGCGGATGAGGCGGTGGATTGTAGGCGAGCCCGATATGAGTGCGGCTTTCGGCGACGTCTTCCTGAATCGCATCCACCGCGAGCATATCGAGGCCGATTTCGAGTTCGGGATATTGGGCGCAGAATGGCGCGAGTACTTCGTCGACCAGTACATCGACGAAGCCTTCGCTGACGGCGAGCCGGATTTGCCCTCGCTGAAGGCCTTTTAGCGCATGCAGCTGATCTTCGAGCTTTTCCTGCTGTGAGCGATAGCCGCGCCAGAATTCGAGCAGATGCGTTGCGGCTTCGGTGGGTTTGACGCCGCGCGGCTGCCGCTCGAACAGTACCGCGCCGAGTTCGTCTTCGAGCAGCTTGATCTGCCGCGTAATTACCGATGGCGACGTATTGATGCTTTCGGCGGCACCGCGAATGGTGCCGTGCGTGAGCACCTCGTTGAAATACCGAAGACGTTGCTGATTGATCTCTCGCATATTATTGGCCGACTACGGTTAGTGCGTTGCTCTTAAAGCAACGATATGTGAACTTAGTTGCTCTTGCTGTCAAGGGCTTGCACTGTCACTATTCAACTCAAGCGTTGCGACAGCGGTCAAGCAGCGAACAGCCGTGCCGCCGTCGAAGCATGCGGATTTTCATATTCGCTTCATTCGTTCGATTCCATCGCCTTGTATGTCCGTTCTGTTCGCACAGCGGTTTGCGTGCGTCTGCGCGAGGCTTCGCATCACCTGATTAAGGAGAACAACCATGTCGGATCAGATCAATAGCCGGCGCCGTCGCTTTCTCGGCACGACCGTCGCGGGTCTCAGCCTGCTCGAATTGGGATTGGGCGGACTCGCGCACGCACAGTCGGCCGGCACGAGCGGTAATGCGCAAGCGGGCTCGCGTGTCGCGTCGTTCGAGAATATTCGCTCGATCAAGGCCGGCACACTCGACATCAGCTATGCGGAGGCGGGGCCGCAAAACGGTCCAGTGGTCATTCTGCTGCATGGCTGGCCGTACGACATCTATAGCTTCGCCGACGTGACGCCGCTGCTGACGGCAGCCGGCTATCGCGTGATCGTGCCTTATCTGCGCGGCTATGGAGGCACGCGTTTTCTGTCGGCGGATACGCCGCGCAACGGTCAACAGTCGGTGGTCGCGGTCGACATCATCAATCTGATGGACGCACTGAAGATCGACAAGGCGGTGCTCGGCGGTTTCGATTGGGGCGCGCGCACGGTGAACATCATCGCGGCGCTGTGGCCGCAGCGTTGCAAGGCCATGGTGTCGGTGAGCGGTTATCTGATCGGCAGCCCTGAGGCGAACCGCGCGCCGTTGCCGCCGCAGGCCGAACTGACCTGGTGGTATCAGTTCTATTTCGCCACGGAGCGCGGCCGTGCCGGTTATGAAGCGAACCGTCACGACTTCAACAAGCTGATCTGGCATACCGCCTCGCCGAAGTGGAATTTCGACGACGCCACGTTCGAGCGCAGCGCCGAATCGTTCAATAATCCGGACCATGTCGCGGTGGTGATTCACAACTATCGTTGGCGCTTGGGGCTCGCTCAGGGCGAGTCGCAATACGACGAACTCGAAAAGCGGCTGGCCGCCGCGCCGACGATCGCGGTGCCGACCATCACGATGGAAGGCGATGCGAACGGTGCCGCGCATCCTGCCCCGGCAGCATACGCGAAGAAGTTTACCGGCAAGTATCAGCATCGCGACATCAGCGGCGGCATTGGTCACAACCTGCCGCAGGAAGCGCCGAAGGCGTTTGCGCAAGCTATTCTGGACGTCACGCGTCTTTGATCGGCGGGCGCTTGCGCCCGGGTCGTTTCGCTCACCGTAGCCCCAGCAACCGAATTTCGGCTGCTGGGGTTTTTTCATGGACCGCGTGCAAGGCACACGCGAAAGCGCTCTTTGTATCGCAATGTATCCATCCGGTACACAGACAAACACGCTTGCATAAACGGGGGGTAACGAAAACATTGCGGATACGTTGGCGCGTTCAAATGTCGTCACGCAAGGTTGATTCGCAACGTTGCGTGAATCAGGCGGGACATGAACGCGTATCGATATCGACGGCTTCATGTTTCGCTCAGTCCTTGATCCTTCAATGCTGAAACCGGAGAAACATGATGAAACTCGTTCAATCGCTGATCGTCGCTGCCCTCGTTGCTATTCCCGTCGCTTCGTTCGCGCAATCTCAATCGCAACCTGCGCTGACGCGCGCCGATGTGCGCGCGGAACTGGTGCAGTTGGAGAAGGCCGGCTACAGCCCGGCGAGCGACAACACGCAATACCCGCAAAACATCCAGGCCGCGCAGGCGCGCGTCGATGCGGGCCATGATGCAACGCTCAGCGCTTATGGTGGCGTTGCGAAAGGCGGCTCGGCTTCGGGCTCGCGCGCACCGACGAATCATGCGGCGGTGAATGATACGAATGCGGGTACGAATACGGGCACAAACGACGGCTCGAACATCATCGGGCTCGGTTCGATTTACGCGCATTTGTAATCGATGCGGTGTGACAGGCCGTTCGTTCGCGTCTTCTATCGACGCGGGCGGCCTGCACGCATGCCGAATAGTCCGTTGCGCCCCACGTGTTCAGATCGCAATCGACGGAATGCTCTTCATGCAGCGCAGCGCGAACATCGAGCGGCTATGGCGAATGCCCGCGATCTTGTACAGCTTCTCGCGCAGAAAGCGCTCATAGCCGGCTGTGCCGTCCACCGCGACCTTGACCAGATAGTCGTAATCGCCCGACACCAGATACGCTTCGAGTACTTCGCTGAGCGTCGCGAGTTCGGCGCCGAAGCGTGCGAGCGCATCGTCGTCGTGGCGGTCTAACGTGACTTCGAGCAGCACGATGTCCGCGAAGCCGAGCTTCTGCTGATCGAGCAACGCAACATAGCCGCGGATATAGCCTTCGGTTTCGAGCTGACGCGTGCGATTCCAGCATGCAGTGGTCGACATGCCGACCAGCTCGGCCAGCTCCGCGTTGCTGAGTCGGGCGTTCTTTTGCAACTGACGCATGATCTTGCGATCGAGGTTGTCGAGCGGGCGATTTCGGGCGGTCATGGCATGGGATGGAAGAGTGTTCCGGAAAATCCGATTATAGGCGTAGATCGTTCCGAAATCGCATCTGAACCCACTGCCTTTAAGAAGCCTATCCAGCGGGGCTCCCGGTATATTTTCTCCATGCATTCATGCCCGGGACAACCGTCCGGGCCGAGGGCTCCAGCCCGGCGGCCCATAGCGGCCACAAGCTGCGCTTCGGAGTCTCGCCGCCCTCGCATCAGAGGGCCGCACGCGAGCGAATTCCGGCGTTACCAGCGCCGGAAGACGCGCTCGCCGGGCGTGGACGCATGTCGATGCAGGCGCCGCGCCGAATTGACGACTTGTACAATCTTTAGTACAATGACGTAGATGGTGATTCACGCGGGCCACTCGTTTTGGTCGGCGTTGAATCGCCAGCCGTCTTATCTTTATCTTCAATCCTGGTGTCATCACCATTCGTCGCGGATCGAACAGGGTCCGCTAAGGTATGGTTTCCATGAATATCCTGACTTTTAGTGAGGCGCGAGCCAGCTTTAAGCAGGCGCTGGACGCGGTCTGCAGGGACCATGAACCGACTGTCATTACCCGGCAGCGCGGTGAACATGTCGTATTGATCTCTCTGGACGATTACAACAGCATGCAGGAAACACTGCATCTGCTTGGTTCGCCTGCAAACGCGGAGCGGTTGCGTCGGTCCGTCGCCGAATTCAAGGCTGGTAAGACTTCGGAGCGAGGCTTACTGAAGAATGAATCAACAACGCAGGAAGGCCAGAAACAAGGCCGAAGCAAAAAGTGAAGTAAAGGTCGCCTGGTCGTCCGATGCGTGGGATGACTATCTTCATTGGCAGCAGCACGACATGCGGATAGTCGGAGAGATCAACGATCTGCTCGAGGAAATCTTCCGCGATCCATTCAGGGGAACAGGTAAGCCGGAGCCTCTACGGGGAGATCTGACCGGCTTCTGGTCGCGCCGCATTACGAAGGTGGACCGTCTTGTGTATATCGTGCAGGACGGCATCATCCATGTGATGCAATGCCGCTATCACTACACGAAACCTTAAACGTTTCGCTTCATCCAGAAACGCACATCGCGGCGGTATGCCGACCACGAATCAGCCGCATACCGCCGCCATCTCGTTCAAAGACCACCGTCACACTCTTACCTGTACCGCGAGCTATCAATGGAAAATGAGGTACAGGATAACGAGTACGATCAACGGAACGCCAAGCAGCCAGCCGAGTAGATAAGGCATGATGCGACCTCCTTTCGTATCGAGTTTTGGTACGTACGGAATTCAGCACGCTGCGTGCCTGAGCCGAAAATCGAGCGGCTGGCCGCCCGCGCGGAATGCAGTACTCCCGCCACGCGTTACCTCATACGAACTCGCTACTACCGCTGCTGCAATTACGGCAGGTTCTCCCGCAACACGATGCTGAACTGCACGGGCTTCACGTTGCTCAGCGCCTCGCGTTTCTCCCGCACATTGCGAAAGATCCGCAGACAGTTGCCCACCATCGCCTGCGGCGTTTGCGTAATCAAGGCGTCCATCGTTCCGTCGATCAGCAATGCGCGCGTATCAGGCGTGAGGCCATGGCCGACGAACAGGATCTTCTGTTCGGCACGCGCTTCGACGATCGCGCGCGCCACGCCGTCCGAGCCGCCGCCGCTGTTATAAATACCGGCGAGGTCGGGATGTTCTTCCAGCAGCTTGCGCGTCTGCATATAGTTGCGTTCGCTATCGTCGTGCCCTTCGCGCGACCCGATCACACGCACCTGCGGGAAGGTCGATTCGATCAGATGCAGAAAGCCGATTTCGCGTTCTTCGTGCCCGCGATAGTTGAGGCTGCCCGCTAGCATCGCGATCTTTCCGCTCGGCCGCGGCCCCATGAAGCGGCCCAGCAATAGCGCCGCCGTGCGGCCGGCCGAGCGATTGTCGATACCGACATACGCAAGCCGCCGCGCGTTCGACAGATCCGAAATCAGCGTAATGGCCGGCACGCCCTGGTCGGCGAGCGTATTCACCGCATCGCGCACGACCGGATGTTCGAGCGCCATGAATACGACGCCATCCGCGCGCTGTCCGTAATGCAGCAGACGGTCGGCGAGTTCGCTCGGATTGAAGCTCTCGACGTAGTGAACCCGGCACTTCATATCGAGCGCGCTCCATTGCTCGTGTGCGAATTCGATGTAATCGCCGAGCATGCGCAGATAGCGATTGGTGCCCGCCGGCAACAGAAACGCGACGCGCATCGGCTTTGTGGTCGACACGACGGGTGCATCGGCGCTCAGCAGATAGCCGAGTTGCGCGGCCGCGTGCAATACCCGTTGCGCGGTGACGGCCCGCACGCCTTCGCGGCCGTTGAGCACGCGGTCGACGGTGGCGGTCGAAACGCCGGCAATTCGCGCAATATCGGGAATGCGCGCGGGGGCGGTGAGGCGAACCGGGTCGGACATGGTTGTCCCTGCTAGATTGAAGTCCATCAAAAAACATCAAATTGGCGGTTTGACAGCCCTTACCGCACACGCCTAGTCTTGCAGCTATCGCGCTGTGGCTCAACGCTCACGACCGGAAATCAAAGCGTTGCAGCAAGTGGTGATGGATTTTGATGGATTCGACAGTCACATCAATTATAAGCAAGGAGACGCTCATGACAAACCTCGCGAGACGCAGCCTGCTGCGTGCCGCGGCCGCCGTGCCGGTAGCCAGCGCGCTGGGCTTCCCAGCGATCGCGCGCGCGGCATCCGGCCCGGAGTTCGTATTCAAGTACGGCAACAACCTGCCGCTGACGCATCCGTTGAACGTGCGGTCGCAGGAGGCGGCGAATCAGGTCCGCGAGGCGTCCAAGGGGCGCATGGAGATCCGGATATTCCCGAACAACCAGTTGGGCGGCGATACCGACATGCTCGCGCAGGTGCGCAGCGGCGGCATCGAAATGTTCACGCCGTCGGCGCTGGTGGTTTCGACGCTCGCGCCGTCGGTGGCGATCAACGCGGTCGGCTTTGCGTTTGCCGATTACGACCAGGTGTGGCGCGCGATGGACGGCAAGCTCGGCGCCTACGTGCGCGCGGCGATGCAGAAGGCCGGGCTCGAATCGTTCGAGAAGATGTGGGACAACGGCTTTCGTCAGACCACGACCAGTACCGCGCCGATCGTCAACGCGCAGAACATGCACGGGCTGAAGATTCGCGTGCCGGTGAGCCCGCTCAGCATCGACATGTTCAAGGGACTCGGCGCCGCGCCGACGAGCCTGCAATTCAGCGAGGTGTATTCGTCGCTGCAGACGCATATCGTCGACGCGCAGGAAAACCCGTTGCCGATCGTGCAGGTCGCGAAGCTCTATGAAGTGCAGAAGTACTGCTCGCTGACCAATCATATGTGGGACGGCTACTGGTTCGTATTGAACCAGCGCGCGTGGCAGCGTTTGCCGAAAGATCTGCAAGGTATTCTGAGCGACGCGTTCAATCAGGCCGGACTCAAGCAGCGCGAAGACGTAAAGAAGCTCAACGATGCCGCCGTCGCCGATCTGCAAAGCAAGGGTCTCGCGATCAATCGTCCGGCACCGGATACGTTCCGTACGGCTTTGCGTCAGGCAGGTTTCTACGGCGAATGGAAAGGCCGCTTCGGCAACGAAGCGTGGGATCTGCTCGAGCAATCGGTCGGCAAGCTCGCGTGAGCGTGCCGCCGTCAGGCGAGCATCGGACCGCGCGCGGCGCGCGGCCGCAAGGAGACAGCAGCATGTCGAATCACGCATTGAATCCGGCGGAAGCCGCTGTATCGTTGCAGGCCGCGAGCCTGCCGCGCCGCTGGCTGCGTACCTTCGATCGAGGGCTGATCGCGCTCGTCGAAGTGTGCGCGGCGGTGCTGCTCGCGGTCGAAATCGTCGTGATGCTCGCGGGCGTGGTGTCCCGCTATCTGCTGCATGCGCCGCTCGTGTGGTCCGATGAACTGGCCGGCATTCTGTTCCTGTGGCTCGCGATGCTCGGCGCGGTGCTCGCGTTGCGACGTGGCGAACATATGCGCATGACCGCGCTCGTCAGCCGTTTGTCGCCGCGCTCGCGCGCGTTCGTCGATACGCTCGCGATCGTTGCGTCGATTGCATTGCTCGCGCTGCTGGTTGCGCCCGCCTATGACTACGCGTCCGGCGAAGCGGCGATCGTTACGCCGGCATTGCAGATCAGCAACGCGTGGCGCGCGCTTGCCTTGCCGATCGGCGCGGTGCTGATGCTGCTGGTCGGACTGATTCGCCTTGCGCAGGTGAGCCGCTGGAGCGACGTGCTGATCGTGTGCGGCATCGCTGTACTGATCGGCGCGGTGGCGGTGTTCGCGGGACCGTGGTTTCAGACGCTCGGCAAAGCCAATCTGGTGATCTTCTTTGTCGGTGTGGTGGCGCTCGGTATTTTCTCCGGCGTGCCGATCGGCTTCTCGTTCGCGCTTGCCACCTTCGGCTATCTCGGCCTGTCGACCTATACGCCGCTCGAAGTGATGGTCGGCCGCATGGACGAGGGCATGTCGCATCTGGTGCTGCTCGCGGTGCCGCTGTTCGTTTTTCTCGGCCTGTTGATCGAAATGACCGGCATGGCGCGCGCGATGATCGAATTTCTCGCGAGCCTCGTCGGCCATGTGCGCGGCGGTTTGTCGTTCGTGCTGATCGGCGCGATGTATCTGGTGTCGGGCATTTCCGGTTCGAAAGTCGCGGACATGGCGGCGATCGCGCCAGTGCTGTTCCCGGAGATGAAAAAGCGTGGCGCGTCCGAAGGCGATCTCGTTGCATTGCTCGCGACGACCGGCGCGCAAAGCGAAACGATTCCACCGAGCATCGTGCTGATCACGATCGGCTCGGTAACGGGGCTGTCGATTTCCGCGCTATTCACCGCGGGCATGTTGCCGGCCGCGGTGCTCGCGGCGATTCTGTGCGTCGTCGTGTGGTGGCGTTATCGCAACGAAGACCTGAGTGGCGCGCAACGTTTTTCGCGCCGGCAGATCGGCCGGATGTTTATCGTGTCGCTGCCCGCGCTGGCGTTGCCGTTCGTGATCCGCGCGGCAGTCGTCGAAGGCATTGCCACCGCGACCGAAGTGTCGACGATCGGCATTGTGTATTCGATGGTGGTCGGTCTGCTGATCTACCGGCGCTTCGAATGGCGGCGGCTTGGCCGCATGCTCGTCGATGCGGCCACGTTATCGGGCGCGATTCTGTTCATCATCGGCTGCGCAACTGCAATGGCCTGGGCGCTCACGCAATCCGGCTTTTCGCAGGATCTCGCGCAACTGATGGGATCGATGCCGGGCGGCTCGTATGGTTTTCTTGCGGTGTCGATCGTCGTATTCGTGATGCTCGGCAGCGTGCTCGAAGGCATTCCCGCGATCGTGCTGTTCGGCCCGCTGCTGTTTCCGATTGCGCGGCTCGCGGGCGTTCACGAAGTGCATTACGCGATCGTCGTGATTCTGTCGATGGGTGTCGGGCTGTTCTCGCCGCCGTTCGGTGTCGGCTACTACTCGGCGTGCGCGATCAGCAAGGTCAATCCCGATGCGGGGATCCGGCCGATCCTCGTTTATATGAGCGCATTGATCTTCGGTTTGCTGCTGGTCGCGGCGATACCGTGGATATCGATCGGATTTCTGTAGACCCTGATGTTCTTTTAATTTGCGGCATTCGGGTGCTGTGTTCGCGC
The DNA here is from genome assembly GCF_021390495.1 of Paraburkholderia sp. ZP32-5. Taxonomy (NCBI): domain Bacteria; kingdom Pseudomonadati; phylum Pseudomonadota; class Betaproteobacteria; order Burkholderiales; family Burkholderiaceae; genus Paraburkholderia; species Paraburkholderia sp. ZP32-5. The sequence continues at coordinate 379,408 of NZ_JAJEJP010000002.1, forward strand.
AGCGCCAGGGCGTCGCTCGTCCTTAAAAACCCGCAGCAACGGGAGAGTTTCATGAGTCGTTTCTTTGGCGAAATCCGTCAGGCAGGCTACGTGGTGCGCGATATCGAAGCCGCGATGGACTACTGGAGCCGTGTGCTCGGCGTGGGCCCGTGGTTTTATAACGAACGCGTGCCGATCGAAAACTATACGTATCGCGGGCAACGCTATGAAGTGCACAATTCGGTCGCGCTCGCGAATTCGGGACCGTTGCAGGTCGAACTGATCCAGACGCGCAACGACGCGCCGTCGATGTATCGCGACTTTCTCGCCGCGGGCAACACCGGTTTGCAGCACAACGCGTACTGGACGACGTCGTTCGATGCGGATCTCGCGCGTCTGCAAGAGCAGGGCTTCAAGGTGGCGATGAGCGGCGAGGTAGGGCGCAACGGCCGCTTCGTCTACTTCGATACCGAAGATCATCCGGGCACCGTGATCGAGTTGTCGGAAGTCGCCGGGCCGAAGGGCAAACTGTTCGACATGATCTACGCGGCCTCGCGCGACTGGAACGGCCGCGAGCCGGTGCGGCCCTTTCCGGACCTGAGCACGCTATGAGTACCGTTCATGCAGTGCGGCAGATGGAGATCGACATGCTCGAAGCCGACTATCTGATCGAAACGCCGCTCGACCCGGCGCGCGTCGCCGAGGTGATGGCCGGCGAGCAATCGAGCGGCACGTTCGTACGGGTGGCTAACGAATCCGACGCGCTGCGAGCGCGCAGCCGCGCGAGCGTGGTGCGCGTCGAGGAACTCGAACCGGTCGGGCAGCCGTCGCTGCACAGCGCGTGGCTCACGCGCCAGCGCACGCCGGGACCGTGGCGGCGCGCGCGCATCACGCTGGCGTTTCCGATCGCCAATATCGGCGTGAATCTGCCGACGCTCGCCGCGACGGTGGCCGGCAATCTGTACGACCTTGGCGAAGTCACCGGCATGCGTCTGCTGTCGGTGCGTTTGCCGCCCGCGTATCGCGCGCATTTCGAATTGCCGCGCCATGGCGTGGCGGGCACGCGCGCGCTGACGCAGGTCAGCGGCCGGCCGATGATCGGTACGATCATCAAGCCGAACGTCGGCCTGAGCGCGACGGAAACGGCGGCGCTGGTGCGCGATCTGTGCGAGGCCGGTGTCGATTTCATCAAGGACGACGAGGTCTGCGCGAACCCCGTGCATGCGCCGCTTGGCGAGCGCGTGCGCGCGGTGATGGCCGAAGTGCGCGCGTATCGCGAACGCAGCGGCCGGCCTGTGATGGTCGCGTTCAACATCACCGACGATCTCGATTCGATGCGCGCGCATGCGGATCTCGTCGAGCATGAAGGCGGCAGTTGCGTAATGGCGAGCATCAACTGGTGCGGCTTCTCCGCGATCCAGTCGCTGCGTCGCTCTACACCGCTGGTGCTGCACGCGCATCGCAATGGCTACGGGATGATGTCGCGCGACCCGGCGCTCGGCATGTCGTTTCAGGCGTATCAAACACTGTGGCGGCTCGCCGGTGTCGACCATATGCACGTGCATGGTCTCGCAGGCAAGTTCGCGCAGAGCGACGCCGAGGTGATCGAGTCCGCGCGCGATTGTGCGGAGCCGCTCGCGCCTGGCTACTACGACAGCGTGCTGCCCGCGTTTTCGTCGGGGCAATGGGCGGGCACCGCGCAAGCGACGTACGACGCAGTGCAGTCGAACGATCTGCTGTTCATGTGCGGCGGCGGCATTCTTGCTCATCCCGATGGCCCAGCGGCGGGCGTCGCGAGCGTGCGCCAGGCCTGGGCGGCGGTGCAGGCCGGCGTGCCGCTCGCGACCTACGCGGAGAATATGACCGAACTGCGGCACGCGTTGCAGTTTTTCGGCGCTCGCGCGTGAGTGCGCTTCGAGACCGCGACAAGATGATAGAAACACACGGCTCACACGACTTGTCTGAAGCGCACCGCGGAGGTCCAGCCTACGCGTTCTATGGCGACGACTTCACCGGTGCGACCGATACGCTCGCGCATCTTGCGCGCGCGGGTCTGCGCACGATGCTGTTGTTCGCGCCGCCCGATGCAGCGCGTCTTGCGATGCTGGGTCGGCTCGACGCACTCGGCGTTGCAGGCGCCGCGCGAACGATGGCGCCGGCTGCGCAGCAGCAGGAACTCGTGCGCGTCGGCGCTGCGTTCGCCGCGCTCGGCGTGCGTGTGATCCACTACAAGGTCTGTTCGACGTTCGATAGCGCGCCTCATACCGGCAGTATCGGTGTCGCGATTCGCACGCTGCGCGAGTACTGTGCGAACGAACTCGTTGCGATCGTCGGCGGTCAACCGAATTTGCGGCGCTATTGCGTGTTCGGCCAGCTATTCGCGGCGGCCGGCGCACACGATGGACAACACGCGATCTACCGGATAGACCGCCATCCGACGATGAGCCGCCATCCCGTCACGCCGATGAACGAAGCGGATCTGCGCGTGCATTTGCAACGACAAGGCGTCGAGCATGTGCAGTCGATCGACTGGCGCAGCTATGCGACGGACGATATCGCGTTGCAAACCGAAGTGCGGCGCAAGCTCGCTGCGAAGCCGGACGCGTTGCTATTCGACGTACTCGACGATACGCACCTGCAGGCGATCGGCAGGATCATCGTGCGTTATGCCGCGCAGTCGGCGCCATTGCTCGCGATTGGCGCGAGCAGTGTCGCGCAGGCATATGCATTGGCATGCGAAACGCGAGTGGAAGTGGTAACGCCAAACGAGGCGGCCACGCCGTTGGCGCGCGCGCGGGGTCCGGTATTCGTGATGGCCGGCAGCCTGTCGCCGGTGACCGAGGTGCAGATCGAGTCCGCGCACTCGTATTTGCGTGTGGAACTGGATCCACTGCGAATGACGGGTGATTCGGCGTCGGCCTATCTGGCGGATCGTGTCGCCGCGATTACGGGGCCGTTGCGCGACGGACGCAATGTGCTGGCATTTACCGCACGGCGCGTGGTGACCGCGGTGGCGACCGGCGAAAGCACCACACATTCCAGTAACGACAGCGCTGCGCAATCGCAACTCGCGCATGCATGCGCGGCGCTGCTGCAACAGGTGCTAGACAAGGTGCGATTGCAACGTATCGGTATTGCGGGCGGCGATACGTCGAGTATTGCCGTGCGTGCGCTCGATGCGTGGGGACTGTCCTATCTGGCGCCGCTGTCGGCTGGCGTCACGATGTGCCGCCTGCATTCCGACCGCGCGGAACTCGACGGCATGGAGATCATGCTGAAGGGCGGTCAAATGGGCGACGCGGATCTGTTCGAGCAATTGATCGACGGCTGCGCTGCTGAACAAAGTACTTAGCCATTACCGGCAAAGCCCGGATAAAGCGTCATTCCGCCATCGACGAATAGCGTCGTGCCCACCACATAGTCGCTTTCGTCCGATGCGAGCCAAACGGCGGCTTTGCCGATATCGTCCACGTTGCCGATACGGCCATACGGAATCAATTGCAGCAGCTTGTCGAGCGCTTGCTGCGAATCCCATGCATCCTTGTTGATCGGCGTGCGGATTGCGCCCGGTGCAATCGAATTAACGCGGATACGCTCGGGCGCAACTTCTTGCGCGAGCGACTGCATCATCATCCGGATACCGCCTTTTGATGCCGCGTAATTGACGTGCCCGGCCCACGGAATCAGCTCGTGAACCGAACTGATGCAAATGATCTTGCCGAGTGCTTTGGAAACGGGCGTCGCGCCGCGCCGGCGGAATTCCCTGACCGCGGCCTGGCAGGTGAGGAACTGACCAGTCAGATTGGTCGACAGAACCAGTTGCCAATCGTCGAGCGTCATATCCGCGAATGCACTGTCTTTCTGCAAGCCGGCATTCGCGATCACGATATCGACTCCACCGAAGCGCGCGCGGCTTGCATCGAACATATCGGCTACCTGAGTGGAATCCGAAACATCGGCTTGAATTGCAAGCGCGGAGCCTCCCGCCTTTTCGATCTCGCTCGCGAGCTGTTGCGCCGATTCTGCGTGCGAGTGGTAATTCAGCACAACGGCCGCGCCCGCGTTTGCGAGTGCCTGCGCGACGCCATAGCCGATTCCCGAACTCGCGCCCGTAATCAACGCCACCTGATTGGCGAGCAATTTTTCCATTACATGCTCCGGTGAGATCCGACAGCAGAAGAATTGCGCTTGAACAATGAAACAACGATGAAGAGGCGAAGAAACGACGAGGCCGTCGCGTACCGGCGCGTCGCATTGCGCGCTTGTACACGGCGGCCCGTCTGAAATTGCGGTGTGACTTGAGTAACTTATATCACCTCGCCGTATCACCCCCGCTATATCACGCCGGCGATCAGCAATACGATCACCACGACGACGATGACGCCGACTCCGCCGGTAGGACCATAGCCCCACGAGCGGCTATGCGGCCATGCTGGAAAGGCGCCGATAAGTAGCAGAATCAGCACAATCAGAAGAATGGTTCCTAACATGTTATGACCTCCCGCCTGGTTGATAAGGACCTGCCTTCCCGGCACGGCCATGCAAGGCCGCAGGGATATCCCTATCGAGCAAACGCTATGCCTGAGGCCGGCGCATTGCCGGATTGCCTCGTGCATCGGTGCCGCACGCGGAGTCTTCAGCTAGTTGGAACGGCACGCGGCGTACGCGCGAAACGTAAGCAGGGTGCCGTTTTTCCAATTGCGGACACGTCGCGCGTCCTATAGATAGGTCCCGCTGATGCGGCCTTCGAAGATCGCGGTGTTGATTTCCCAATCGTCGACATGGCCGGTGCTATTGCCGTCCACGGTGACGACGACGGAACGGCCGCCGTGCAGCGTCTTCATCTGCTCGACGCTCAGGGTTTTTTCGCGGGACGCGTCGCCGTCGCGACGTGGCAGGTCTTTGATGATGACAGTGGCTTTCATGGCATTTCTCCTTGACGTGAAAAGGCGAGCAGGGTGCGGCGCCCGCATCGATTTCTGCAAGGCCTATGCCAATGTGCGTGGACGTGGTGAGCAAAATCGCCTACTGGCTGAGGCGCGCGTCCAGACGGGGATCGCCGTGAGCGCATGGATATCGCACGAGGGAAACGCAAGCGAGCTCACCGCGAAGTGTTCGCGCGAGCCTCACGTATCGCGTGGGAATGGTGGGATTGCACCGGCGTTTTGCACGAATCAAAGCCCGCAAAAGCCGATGCAAAAGAATACGGCACGCGCGATTCGAGCGTACCGTGAAGCGTCCGATCTAGCAGCGGTACTAGCGACGCTTCTGTTTGCGTTGCAGGGCTGTCTCGCCGATACGCTGATGCGCGGCCGGGAATCCCGGCGGATATTCGACGACTCGCGTTCCGACCGGCACCAGTGGCGCGGCGATAGTCGAGTGCGCACCGACGCGCGCGCCACCGACGATCGCGGCCATCGCCTCACGGTCCAGTTCGACGTTCTCGGTCAGATCGTTGATTTTGAGCTTGGCCATGGCGGCTCCATAAAAGCAATCGGGCGGCCGGACCTGGTCAGGTTCCGGCCGCCGCGCCTGCATGTGGTTCGGCATATCGAGGTCTCAGCGCACTATCAGTATAAGTATAGGAAATCCGTTTGCGGCTTGCGTGGTGGCGACATGGCCGCGGCACGGGAGGAACCCCCGTTCCCGCGCTGCTGCATGCGATCACACGGCAGCGTAGTTGGTAGCGAACAACGACGGATCGACACTCAGCTTGAACGGCACGGCGCCCGCGCCGTTGATATGAACGTCGTTGAATGCCGCGACGTTCACGTATTGCTGCTGAACCAGGTTCTGGTTCACCGTGACGTTGATGTTGGCGATACCGGCAAGACTGCCGAGGCCGCCCGAAGGCATGCCGGGCACGCTGCTGCCGGTGCCGCCGGCCAGCGCGGACATGGCTCGGCGGTCGAGCTCGCGGGCGCCGGGCAGGTCGCGAATCATGAGGGATGACATGGCGTTTCTCCAGAAAAGCATGGAAAGCGGACATGAACGGCGCGCGGCGAAGCGGCCCGCGGTAGCGGGTGCCTCGCCGCGTCACACATTACATGTGGATGTTGTTGTCCGACTTGACCGACGGATCGAACGACGAGGTGATGCCGGCAGCGAGCGCAACGTTGTTGCCGTTGGCGTTCTGGAAGTTCAGTTCGTTGCTGATCAGCTGCGTCGCGGTGACGGTCTTGCTGTTGTTCGTGGCAGTGACCGGGCTGAAGTTGTAGTACAGGCTCGGGCCGAAGCCGCCGCGCACGGCGCGCATTGCCTTGCTGTCGAGTTGTTCGGTGACGGCGAGGTCTTTGATCATCAGCGTTTTCATGGTGAGTCTCCTGAAAGAAAGTTTCGCAGTGTTGCGAGTGGTTGTGAGCAACTTGTTTGCTCGGACATCACTAATGCACAGGCTGTGCCAGTTTTATTCAAGGATCCTGAGAAAGTCGGCAAAGCCGCGTCGTATAAGGGCTTTGCGTTGGGCTCGATGTTGTCGACCAGGGTGCCGGTGGGCTCTATGAGGCCGAGGGCGATGGTGGCCGTCCGACACACGGGTGGGCCCTGTTGGTTCCTCCACGACACCAGCATGCGATGGAAGAATTTCGGCGCGTCGTTCGTTTGTGTTTTGTCTGGTTTGTCCGGTTTGCGAAAGCTCAGACCGGGAGCTAGTATCGAATCGGCACATGTAACTGGTTACGACAGGTTCTCTATCGACCCGCGTGGCTCCCGTCGCATGCGACATGGCCCAGCGGCAACGGCGGTGCTTCGCACAAATGGCTAGCCTTGCGCGTGTGATTCACGACTTCCAGAGTGGCGAGCTGTCGCGAGACGAGTTCGTTGCTCAACTCGACAGCGCGTTGAGAACCGAGCAACTCGGGTCGACGCAGCTGCTGGAGATGCTTGGCACCGCGCAACGTCAGGCGCCGTTGCCGGAAGATCTCTATCTGGAAGTACGGCGGCGCATCGAGTTGTTGCGTGTGTCGAACGTGGCCGCGGGCGGAGAAGAAACCGGTATCCAGACGACGGTGGAGATTCCGTCGCTGCGCTCGTCGAGTGCGGGTAGCGTGGGGGCGTCGAGTGCTTCGGGTACTTCCGCTGGCGCCGCCGCGCACGATCCAATCAAAGGCATCGGCGATACGCTGAACAACCGCTTCGTGCTCGAAGAGTGCCTCGGCGTCGGCGGTATGGGCACCGTCTATAAGGCGCTCGATCTGCGCAAGCTCGAAGCATCGGATCGCAAGCCATATCTCGCGATCAAGGTGCTCAACGTCCAGTTTCGCGGAAATCCGAATTCGCTGGTCGCGTTGCAGCGAGAGGCGCGCAAGGCGCAGGTGCTCGCGCATCGCAACATCATCACGGTGTACGACTTCGATCGCGATGGGCCGATCGTCTATCTGACGATGGAGTACCTGAGCGGCAAGCCGCTTAGCCAGTTGCTGCGCACGCCCGGCTATCAGGGTATGCCGGTGCGCGCCGCGCTGCCGATCGTGCGCGGCATGTGCGCGGCTCTCGCGTACGCGCATGAACGCGGTTTCGTCCATTGCGATTTCAAACCGGCCAATGTGTTCCTGACGACCAATGCCGAAGTGAAGGTGATCGATTTCGGCATTGCGCGCGTATTCCAGCGGCCCGAAGAGGAAAGCGACGCGACGGTATTCGACCCGGGCAGCCTCGGCGCATTGACGCCCGCGTATGCGAGCCCGGAAATGATCGAGCATCGCGAACCGGATCCGCGCGACGATATCTATGCGCTCGGCTGCATTACGTATGAGCTGCTGACCGGCCATCATCCGTTCGATCGTCTGTCCGCGACGCAGGCGCGTAATGCCGATTTCAAACCGCAGCGTCCGCCGAATCTCGATTCCAAACAGTGGCGTGCGCTGCGCGCTGCGTTGTCGTTCGATCGCAATACGCGGATGCCGAGCGTCACGCGCTTTATCGCCGAGTTCGACAATGAAGCGCGCGCGGAGAAGTCCGGTGCGCTCGCGAAGGTGGGCCTCGCGGGTTTGGCCGTGGTGTGCGCGGCGGCGGTTGGAGTGTTTGCGCTGCGCTCGGGACCGAGCCGCCACAACGAGGTACGCAACGGCGCGGCTAACCCGCAGACGCAGGCCGATCAGGTGGATCGCGCGGGCGGTGCCTCGGCATTGGTGCCATCAACGACTTCGCCGGGGGCGCGTGCGCCTTCTACGGTGGCGAACGAGTCGGCCGCGAATGGCGGTAACAGCGGTAGCAACAGCGGCGCTAGCGCGATCGCAACCCAGCCGCCGGTCGAGCAGAGGCCCGTGCCAAAACCAGCGCCCAAACCCGCGCTGACGCTCGCCGCGATCACACCCGTGCTCGCGCAGGTGCCCTGTTCGGCGCTGTCGGCCAGCGTGCAGGATCACGCGCTGACGGTGCGCGGTTTCGTCTCGCAGCGTTATGGCGCGGCGCATCTGAAAGACACGCTGGCCGCTGCGCCGGGTGTCGATACGGTCGCGCTCGACGTGCAGCCGCTTGCCGACGACAAATGCGATGCGGTCAGGACGTTGGCGCCGTACTGGGTGCGTAACTGGCAAACGGGGCGTGCCGCGTCGCTGCACGTGCGGCCGCCGAGCGGCCTGTTGACCGAGGGCGATTCACTCGTCGTCGATCTGAGTACGCCGGGCTTCGACTCGTACGTGAACGTCGATTACTACCAGCTCGACGGCAGCGTCGTGCATATGGTGCCGAGCCCGCGCATGAAGGACAATCAGGCGCCGCCGAACTACTCGGCGACGATCGGCAGCGCGGGTGACTGGATCATTTCGAAACCGTTCGGCTCGGAAATGGTGGTATTGCTGATTACGCCGGTGCAGCTATTCGACAAGCCGCGCCCGGAAAGCGAAGCGCGCGCCGATTATCTGCGTGCGCTCGACACGCGGCTCACGCAGATCGGCGGCAAGTATGGGCAGGAGCATATCGTCGCGGATTTCGCGCCGATCACGACGCGGCCGCGTTCACCCTGAGTGCTGAACGCTGAGCTGGCAGCGTTGAAGCGTAAGCCGATGAATCGATCCATAGCACGACGCCGCTAATAGCCGCGACCGAAAGCCCCCGAATCGATTCGCGGCGCGATGCACACGGCCTCACCCTCAGCGCAGATCCTTCACGACGCGGAAGCCGTCCTGAGATTGCCGTACGCCCGAGCTGTATTTGAAGCGCGTCGCGCTCAGCATGTAGTTGCCGCCTTCGCGCCATGAGCCGCCGCGAATCACGCGCATGTCGCAACCGGGGCTGTCCCATGCGTGGCCATCGGCGGGCGCGCCCTGGTAGGAGTTGTGCCAGCAGTCGGCGGTCCATTCCCACACGCCGCCGTTCATATCGTGCAAGCCGAGTGGGTTCGGCGTGAACGAGCCGACGCTTTCCGGTCCTTCCTTGTGCCATGGGTCGCCGCAATCCTTGCAATTGGCGGTGCCTTTGCGCATCTGTTCACCCCACCAGTACGCGGTGGTGGTGCCGCCGCGATCCGCGTATTCCCATTCGGCCTCGGTTGGCAGGCGGTATGGCTTGCCGGTCGTTTTGGACAGCCATTTGACGTATTGCTGCGCGTCGTCCCAACTGAGATCGCGCGCCGGGGCTGCCTTGTTGGTATTGCTCTCGGGCGTGAGCTTCTGGCAAGCATTCGCCGCCACGCACGCATTCCATTGCTCGACCGTCACCGGGTATTTGCCGATCGCGAACGGCGAGCCGATGTTCACGTGATGGACCGGCTTTTCGGAAGGATCGTCGGTATTGCTGCCCATCACGAATGAGCCGGCCGGCACCGCGATCATGATCGGGCAGGCCGCGCAGTCGCGGATTTCACCGGCGGTGGGCGGATGCGCGACGGTCTTTTGCGCGAGCGGCGTGGCCGTCGTTGCGGTCGTTGCAGTTGGCGCCGGCGCCGGAGTGGATGGAGCCGGCGTGGCGCGCGCGGATGGCTGAGCCGGAGCACTCGCCTGCGCGGCTGGATGAGCGGCTGGTGGTGCGGGCGTTGCGGGTGTCGCGGGTGTAATACGGCCGCTGCTTTGCGAGCTGGGTGACGCCGGTGGCGCCATCGGTGCCGCACTAACGGCCGGACTCGACGCGGCCGTCGCGCGCAATCGATCGATACGCGCATGTGCAAGCGTGGCGAAGCGGCCATTCGGATAGGCCTTCAGATAAGCCTCGTAATCGCCGGGGTAGTTGCTGTCCTTGATCGAATTCCAGAACGTGATTTCGTATTGCTCGGTACTGTCTTGGGGCAGGATGCCGCGGCTACGCAGCGTGATGGAATTGTTGGGCGCGGTCGACGATACCGTGACGGGTGGTTCATTCGCTCCAGCCAGGGAAGAGGGCGCGGCTGCGATCCACGGTCGCTGCATGCCACCCGTTACCTCGCGAACCTCGGCGGCGACACGTTGAAACAGCACTTCCGGCGGTGGCTGCGACGTTTGTTGCAGCGCGTGCAGCAGGGCATCGGTATAGACGCCATGATGCAATCCGTCCGCCGCGAAGCCACCCGGCGCGGTTGCATAAGCAATCACGGTGTTAGCAGGCAATGCCGAAGTACTGGTGGCCGTCGCATCTGATGTAAATGGATTGTTCAGACAGGTATCGAGAATCACGAGATTGGCGCCGCTGGCGTGAGCGGATTGCATCGCGAGCAATACCGTATTAAGATCGACGCCGCTATCGATCAGCGTTGCGGCCGCGTGTGCATCAGCTCGTACATCGACCCCCGCCGGAATCAGCAGTGTTTGCTGGCCGATTTGCAGCCCGTGTCCGGCGAAATAGAGCAGCGCCGTCTGGCTTATCCCGTGTTGTTGGCCTGCTTGCAAACGCCGCCGGAACTCGTCGATCGCTTCGCGCATTTGCCGGGGTGTCGCATTGATACGAGCGATGACGTCGAAACCGCGAGCCCGCAGCGTATCGCGCATTGCTTCGGCATCGCGCGGCGCGTTGTTTCGAAGTGCGTCATTGGCATTGCCGTACGCGCCGTTACCGATTACGAGTGCAATGCGCCGCTGACGCATATCCCCGTTTGCCGGCGCGATACTTGCCAAAGTACTCGCCCGCGGCTCGATGCTTTCACGCTGCGTTGCGGCATCGGCGCTGCCCCATTGCAGCTGGATCGCGCCAACCATGCACATCAGCAGGAATTTTCGCCACATCTTCATATCCTGTTTGTACCGGACAGAATTCAGGCATTCGAGGACTGCGCCGCCCGCGTTATTCGCAAAGTACTGCGGAACGGCTCTCGATGCCGCTATTGGCCATTGACCCGCATCCTTTCAATAACGATAGCACGCGCTTTGCCTGATAACGGCGCGGCTACCGTCGATGCGTCATACGGTTAACGAGCATTGCGTATCTTTTTGGCAAGTTACGTCCTAAGCTGATTCACAAAGTCACACCGCACGGTCGTTTTAACAAGGCGGCAGTCCGGTCATTCGAGTCTGCGACATGCCGCTCGAGGACCCGGAAGGACATTCGTAGCCGGGCCAGCCATGACTCCTCTTCGGGAGAGTGCGCTATGCGAAGAAGAACCCGTGTTGCCCTTTTTCTCAGCGGATATCGTTCGGCGACAACGCATCCGAATGCGTTGCGAGCGGTTTTCTGCGCGATGTTCGTCGTGGCATTGGCGAGCCTCGCGCCAACCGATGCCGCACGCGCGGAACAGACGCCATCGCCGCCGGGCGCCGAGGAGTACATCATCTGGCCGTCGGACGGCGCGGTGATTCACGGCGGCAAGCTGTGGGTGCGCATGGGGCTGCGCAATATGGGCGTGTGCCCGAAAGGCGTCGCGATTCCGAATACCGGGCACCATCATCTGCTGATCGACACGGATTTGCCGCCGCTCGATCAGGAGATTCCATCGGATCGCCAGCATCTGCATTTCGGCGCCGGCGAAACCGATGCGCGCATCGAGTTGCCGCCCGGCAAGCACACGCTGCAACTGATTCTTGGCGATCACAATCACGTGCCGCACGTGCCGCCCGTGTATTCGAAGAAGATCACCATCACCGTGCTCAAGAACTAGCGCGGCCATTGGCTCGTGTGCGTCAGGAACGGAGAGACCTCATGTACAAGATCATTGCGGCCGCGGTGCTGAGTACTTGCGCGGCATTGGCGGTCTGGGCGGTGCCCGAAGCGGCGCTGGCCGGTACCACACCGGCGCCTCCCGGCGCCTATGCCTATATCGGTTATCCGAACGATGGCCAGGTCGTACCCGCCAATAAGCCCTTTCGCGTATGGTTTGGGCTGCGATTCATGGGTGTCGCGCCGAAAGGCGTCAAATACCCGAATACCGGCCACCACCATCTTCTGATCGACACCGATTTGCCGCCGATGGACCAGGAGATTCCATCGGATCGCCAGCATCTACATTTCGGCGCGGGCGAAACGGAAACGATGATTCAATTGCCGCCCGGCAAGCACACGCTGCAACTGCTGATGGGCGACGACATGCATATCCCGCACAACCCGCCGGTGTACTCGAAGAAGATCACCGTGATTGCGCGCTGAACGCGCGCGCGAAGTACTGTCACCATGCAGCCAACAATTCAGTATTCGCTGTTGGCTGCAATCCACCATTCGCGTTCTTCCATTCCCCGCTTGTTACTGCCGCGGCATTACGCGCCGCTCGTCGAGGTCCTTTATCCACGGCGTGTTCATGCAATCGATTGAACGAGGCCGCCAATCCTGGCATGGGCCATGCATCAGTAGCGCCCGAGCAGACAAGTTGCTCGAATCCCAACGCAACCCGATGCGCTTTCCCCCTTCCAGGAGATTTACCATGAACACGCTGATGATCAAGGACCTGTCCAACACCGCGGAACTCGACGGCAAGGCGATGAGCGCCGTGCGCGGCGGCAACGGCTATTACTATCCGATGTCGTCGTCGTATTACAGCTTCGCGCCGGTGTATGCGCCGAACAACAGCAAGACCGTCAACGCGACGCAACTGATCAGCACGACGATGAACATCCAGAGCGCGAACGGCAACAACTCCGCACTCATGACGGGCACGACGACCGAAATCGATCCGCAAGTGCAGTCGAGCAACAACATCGTCATGCGCTGAGCGAAGCGACGCGCGCGCCGACCACCGGCGCGCGCGCATCCCGCTGTGGCGAACGACTCAAAAAGATCGCCTGTTTAATCGTCCTTTCCACGCACCCTTCGCGCTTTCGCCCGATTTCCGCCTGATCCCCGCGCCGACTTTTCCGCAGCTTCGCAGACGACGCCGCGCGGGCGAGGCTCGGCCCGATACAGCATTTTCCTGGCGGAAACGAAGTGCCACCGGAGACCATCGTGTCAGCGTTGCTCGCTTCATTGCCCGGCTCGTCGCTCGATTCGTTGTCTGTGCCGTCTGTCGCGACCTATGTCGCAGCGCCCGTTTCGCCGCATCGCCGCAGCGTTCTTCGCACGCTGCGCGGCGTTTGCGTGATGGCGGCCTGCGCGGTTTCGCTGTGCGCGTGCGTCGATGTGAGCATGCCGGCCTACCAGCGTCCCGACACGCCGGCGAAGACGTCATGGTCCGACCACAAGGGCGCGCCGGTATCGGCCACGGAAACGATCCAGGCCGACTGGTGGAAAGGCTTCCAGGATCCGTATCTGGACACGCTGATCGACAAGGCGATAGCGGGCAACTTCGATATCCGGGTACTGGCCGCGCGGATCCAGGTCGCGGGCACGCAGATAACCGAAGCAAAAGCGGGCGCGCTGCCGACGATGGATCTCGGCGCTGGCGCCGACTTCGAAAAGACCAGCGGCGTGCCGCTTGCCAAGACGTACAACCTTGCCGCGCAGGTCAACTGGGACATCGACATCTGGGGCAAAGTCGAAAAAGGCGTGCAGGCGCAAAAGGCGGAATTCCATGCGAGCGAGGCAGATTGGCGCGCCGGCTATCTCGAACTGGTCGCGAACGTGTCCAGTACCTATTTCCAGATCCTGCAATTCGACGATCAGATCGTGCAGCAGCAAAAGACGCTCGGCACGAATCAGCAGATCCTGACGATCTACCAGGGCCAGGCCCGCAACGGCCTCGTGCCGCAAACGCAGGTACTGCGCCAGCAGGCGGAAATCAACCGACTGACTCACGACCTTTACGAGTTGCGCCGCTCGCGCGCGGTCGCCAATAACGCGCTGTGCACGCTGCTCGGCGTGCCGGCCGGCGACTTCCAGATGCCGGAAGGGCATCTGCAGGATCGCGTGAAGCTGCCGGATGTACCGGACGGTTTGCCCGCGCAATTACTCGCGCGGCGCCCCGATATCGTTGCCGCTGAATTCCGCGTGCTGGAGGCCTATGACCTCGTCGGTCAGGCGAAGCTCGCGCAATTGCCGACCATTGGCCTGACCGCGCACGGCGGCACCGCGAGTTTCGCGCTGAACAATCTGCTGAAGTCGTTCACGTTCGGCTTGATGCCGAGCATCAACATTCCGCTGCTCGATCCGAGCACGCGAGCGCATGTGAAAGTGACACAGGCCCAATCGACAGTCGCCGAGCAGCAGTACCGCGTGACGGTGATGGGTGCGTTCGAGGAAGTGGAAAACGCGCTGGTCAATCTGAGCGCGCACAAGGCGCAGCGCGAGGAATTGCTGCAACAGGTCGCGCGCCTGCAAATCGTCGCCGATCAGATCCAGTCGCAATTGCGGCTTGGCGTGGTGTCGCAGCTGGAAGTCTTCGAAGACGAGCGGACCCTGCTCGAAGCGCAGCAAACGCTGCTCGAGAATCATCAGGAAATTCTGTCGGATACCGTACTGCTTTATAAGGCGCTTGGCGGCGGTTGGCCGAGTGTCGACGTGCAGGCGCAGGTCAAAGATAAGTAACGAAGTATTGAGCTAATCCGCAAGCTGGCGTGCAACGCGGATATTTCGGCTGCTGATGACGCATCAATGCGGTTCTCAACAGACAATATGGAAATTGACACCCGTCATGCGTGACTTACAATCCCTTAAGGGTCAGCGTTCGCGCGGCTCTTCATTACAACGTCGTTGCGCCGTAGTTTCTCGTCCTGTTTCCGCCGCGCTTTTGCCGCGGGTTAACGCTTCGTGTTCCAGATAAAAATGGCCGCCGGCGAAGCTTCGATTGCTGAAATACGCGCGACAGTGGACGCTGCCTTCGACGTGGTGTTGTCGCCGGTTGCGTGTGCGCAACGTCCGACGCTCGACGCCATTCGCATCGTCGACGAACTCTTCGCCATTGGCCGCAGCGAAGCCCCATTCAACGATTACCCGCCGCAATGGACCGCGAGTCTGTCGCGCCGGCATGCGCGTGTTTTTACCGAGCATGGCGCGGTGTATGTGGCCGACCTCGGCAGCAAGAACGGCACCACAGTCAATGGCATTGCGGTACGCCAAATCCCCGCGCGAGTGCGTGCAGGCGACGAACTGTGCTTTGGCGGCGAGCTGTGCTATCGCGTCAATATCGAACCGCGCGCGCGTATCGTCGCGAGTGCAGGTGCGGGTGCACTACCTCAACTTTCGCTCGTGCCGCAGCGCGACGATCTCGGTTTGCAGCCGATCGACGTGCTGGCGTTTCCGTTTCTCGTCAGCAAGACCGACGACGTTTTCGCGCGCTACAAAGAGCGCTATCCGCACCAGGTCAACTATATTTCGCGGCGTCACGCGCATCTGTTTCTGAAGGGCGGCGAGTTGTATGTCGAAGATCTCGGCAGCACGAACGGCACCTTCGTGAACGGCAAGCGACTCGACGAATCGGCGCTGCCGCTCGTCGAGGGCGACGTCGTTGCATTTGGCGGCGATCACTTCGTCTACAGGGTGTCGCTACAGAAGTCCGCCGATGTCGAACCCACCGTGACCCAGCTTGCCCTGAACCCCGCCGCCGACAGTGCCGTCGATGCCGACAAGACCACCTTCGTTGGCGCCGCGCATTCGTTCCTCGATATCTTCTGCGTCGATCCGGCACTGCAGCGCGACGACGAAGTGAACGAGGCGGCGCAGCCGGCGTCCGCGCAGGCGAAACGCGACGCAGCCGGCGTCAGGGCGAATGGCGCGCAGGGCACGAAAAGCGCGAACGGTGCGCACCATGCCGATGCAGCAACGGGTAAAGGCGCCGCTAAGAGCAAACCGCGCCGCTGGCGCCTCGTGGCTGGCGAACTGCGCAATGCACTCGCGGATGGCGAACGCACGAACGTGCGCCGTATCGCGGCATGGAGCGGCGTGGCTGTCGTCGTCGTGGCCGCGCTTGGCGTGACGCTTTATCTGCGCGGCTCGTCGGAGCGCGAATTGAAGAACCTGCTTGCCAATGGCGACTACACGAGCGCGGTGACGGTGGCGCGCGGCTATCTGGCGACCCACCCCGCGGATACGAAAATTCGCGCGCTTGCGAGCGAAGCCCTGTTGAAAGCGAAACTTCCGGGCTGGATCAATGCATTGGAAAAAGCGCAGTTCGACGATGCCGATGCGCAGCTCAAGGACATGAAAACGGCAAGTACGAACAATGCCGATGCAACGTCGTTGGTCGGTGAACTGCAGTGGGTCGGCGATCTCGAACGTTTTGTCGCGGCGCGCGGCGGCGTCGACGCACCGATCCGCATGTACGCGGACGAATCGACAATCAATGGTCTGCTGCAGCGCTGGGATGACGATGCAAGAAGCCATCAACGCGCGCTCGATCGGATTGCGGGCTACGTGCCCACCTTTGCGGAGCCCTATGCGCACGCACTCAGTCATTTGCGCAAGCTCGAAAGCGACGACTCGGTGTATGTCGCCGCGATTGATCGGTTGAATGGCGTAATCCGCACCGAACTCGCGCGCGACAAGCCGGACGCATTGCCGGCGGTACTCGACGATTACGCGCAGCGTTATCCGCGCCTCGCCGGTCTCGACCGAGTGCGCGAGGATTTGCGCGAATACACCGCGCTGCTGAACGCGGCACTGAGCCGCCAGTTGACGTCGTTGCTCGCGATGATGAAGACCGCGCGCTTCAGCACTCCGCCGTTTCAGGCGCAATACCAGCAACTGGCGGCCACGCGTCTGCCGTCCGCGGAAATCGTCGCACGCCAGAACGCGGTCGACGCCGCCTGGCAGCGCGGCGATACGCAACAGGCGCTGGCCGGTTTGCAGTCGATGCCGGCGAGCCCGTGGTCCGATGTGCTCGAAGCCGAGGCCGCGCGCAAGAAGGCTTTGTCCGATCAGTACGCCGATCTGCAGAAGACGCGCGGCAGCAAGGATTACGACCAGCGTCTGCTGTCGTTCTATGCGAGCCTCGATCCGCAAACGGACGCGTGGTTTGCGCAATCGATCCAGAAGGATGTCGCGGCGCTGCACGATAAGGCGATCGCGCGTGCGCAGGAACTGCTGACGCGCGCGCAGAGCCTGTGGAAGGAGTACCGCGCGAATGGCCCGATTGGTGGCACGCAGCGGCTCGAAGCCGGTATCTCACCGGGCTTTCGCAGCGAGGCGCGGCTGCTTTCCGATGCGCAAACGGCGGCGCGGCAAGGCATGCGCATCTATACGCAACTGAAGGCCGATCATCCGGCCGAGTTCGACCGCCTGCTCGCGGATATCGATGCCGAAGCCAGTTTGCAGCGCCGCTCGCTGAGCGAGTTGCGGATGGTGCTCGACCCCGGGCTGCTGAAAGCGAAGCTCGCGTTGATTGGAGGCGACCAGAGTGAAACGCGACCCTCACCCTAGGCCATTGTCGGAGGCGCTGGAAGATCACAGCGTCGAAGGCATTGCGATTCTGACCTCGGAACCGGTGCGGATTGCGCGCGCGCTGATCTGGGCAATGGTCGCGCTCGTGGTGGCGGGCTTGTTGTGGTCGTTCGTCGGCCGCGCGGATGTGATCGTCAGCGCGCCCGGCACGCTGTCGCCGGAATCGGAAGTGCGGCGCATCTACGCGCCGATCGACGGCGAACTCGCGGATCTGTATATCGCCGAAGGCCAGCCGGTGTCGAAGGGCGACGTGCTGGCGCGGCTCAATGCGCGCGGCGCGATCGAGGCGGCGAGCAATGCGTTGCAGGCGCAGGTCAAGCTTGAAGACGCCGAGCGTGAATGGAAGCAGTTTCCCGAGAAAAAGGCATTGATGGAACGTAAGGCCGCTTCGCTGAAAGCACAGCTCGATGTCGAGGAGCGCCTGCACGAGAACCGCATTTCCGAGGGCACGACGAAGCTCGCCGAAGGACAGAAGGCCGAATTCGACGAAGCGCGCAGCACGCTCGACAATGCGCGCCGCGCGCGCGAAGCGGCGCGCCAGGAACTCGACCGCTATTCGCGGCTGTTCGCGCAGCCGGGCGGCGGCGGCATTGCCGAATTGCAGGTCGAGCAGAAACGCACAGCCGCGCTCGAAGCGGATAACGCGTACCGTGTCGCGCAGTCGAAGCTTGCGGAACTCGATTTCCGCTTGAGTCATGAATACGCGCAGGCCAATGCGCAACTCGCCACCAGCGGCCAGCAAAGTACCGATCTGCAACTGCAATACGACTCGGCCGTGCGCGATATCACCGATGCGGAAGATAAATTGCGCGTGCAACTGCAAAGCGCGCGACTCGAAGCCGATGCCGCTGCGCGCATCCGTTTCGAGAACATCGATAAAGACAATTTCCTGCTGATTCTCGCGCCCGTCTCCGGCGTCATTACCGATGTGACGTCGACGCAGCGCGGCGACAAGATTCAGGCGAACGCGCCGCTTGGCGGTATTGCGCCGAAAGATGCGCGGCCCGTGCTGAAGATCGAAATCGCCGAGCACGACCGCGCCTTTTTGCACGAGGGCCTGGCTGTCAAGATGAAGTTCAGCGCCTTTCCGTATCAGCGCTATGGGCTCATCAGCGGCACGCTGGCTTATATCTCGCCGGCGACCAAGCCGTCGCTGCAGGACAAGCAGCCGGTCTACGAGGGCCGCGTGGTGCTCGACAAGGACTATTACGAGGTGGCCGGCACGCGCTATCCATTGCGTTACGGCATGACGGCCAATGCGGAAATCGTGGTGCGCGAGCGGCGCCTGATCGATCTCGGTCTCGATCCGTTCAGACAGGTAGCGGGTTGAGCGCGCCCATTACATATCAATCAAAGGAGCGGATGAAATGACCGCGATAGTGCGTATCGATGACGAGGTCGTGGACGTGGACGAGTTCATTCGACTGCTGAAATTGACCGGCCAGTTCGAGAGCCTGATCGAGCAGATCGTGCGCGACAAGCTCACCGTGCATGCGGCGAAAAAGCAGGGCGTTGCCGTCAGTGCCGACGAGATCCAGCAGCGCGCCGACCAGTTTCGCCGCGTGCGCGGACTGCATCGCGCGGCGGATATGAATCACTATCTCGACGCGCTGCATGTGAGCCTCGACGAGTTCGAGGTGTTCATTACCGATGGGCTCTATCAGGAGAAGATGCTCGACGAGATCGGCAACGACACCGCGATTCGCGATTATTTCGCGCTGAATTCGCCGAAGTTCGATGCGATCGAGGTTAGCCATATCGTGCTCGACAGCGAGGGCAAGGCGAAGGAAATGATTTCGTATCTGCGCGACGATCCCGACAGTTTCGCCGAGATGGCGCGCGAGCATTCGATTGCCGATACGCGCGAGTCGGGCGGCGTAATCGGCAAGGTACTGCGCGGTTCGCTGAAGCCCGATATCGAGGCGAAGATCTTCAACGCGGCGGTCGGCGATCTGCTCGGGCCGTTTCCGTCGGCCGATCGCTCATGCTTCGAGATCTTCGCGGTGACGGCCAAGTATCCGGCCTCGCTCGATGCGGATGTGTCGACCGAGATCCGCCGTCTGCTGCGCGAAGGCTGGCTGATTGCGCGCGCGCAGGAGCATGTGATCGAAGCGCGTTGACGCGCTCGTCGAACCGGAAACCGCTGATCTATGGACGCTCCGCAGACCGCCCCCTCCGCGCCTTCCACCGCCGACTTTCTCGCGTCGGTGGAAATTCTGTCGCCGTTCTCGCGCGAAGAGATCGAGCGCCTTGCCGAATTTGCGCAGGCGCGCTTCTATTCGTTCGGCGAAACGGTCTGCTCGACGGGCGACGTGGCCGATGGTCTGTACGTAATCCGCTCGGGGTCCGTGCGTATCTTTACCGAGGAACACGGTAAGGAAACCAGCATGGGCGTGCGCAAGTCCGGCGAGATCTTTGCCGATATCGCGATGTTGCGCACGTATATCCACGAAGCGTCGGTGCGGGCGTCGGCGAAAACCGAGCTGCTATTTATTCCGCGCGCGTCGATCGAACCGGTGATGGCGGCCAATCAGGCCGCGCTGGCCTTCGTCGCGAGTTATGTCGCGATCAATTCGGCGGGCGGCTTCGTCGCGCAGCTATTCGATCTGCGCGGCAAGTTGAATAAGGCGGAACTGGAAGAATACGTGCGCAGTGTCGGCGTCAAGCGCGTGGCCGCCGGCAAGGAGATTCTGAAGCAGGACGGCCGCGACGACAGGCGGCTCTATGTGGTGCGGCAAGGCGCGGTGCGCATCGTTCGCCATGACGATGGGCGCGACTACACGCTCGCGACGCTCGGCGAAGGCGAAATATTCGGCGAAAAGGCTTGCCTGATGCGCCAGGAGCAAATGGCCTCGGTCGTCGCAACGATCGACACACGGCTGCTGGTGATCCCCGAGCGTACGGTTCATTTCATTCTCGAACGCAACCCGAAACTGCGCGAAGTACTCGACGAACGCATTCGCTACGGCGATCGGGAATTGCAGCGGCAAAAGCGGCTGGAGCAACGGCGCAAGCTGCCGCTGATGCTCGACCTGCAGAGCAAACCGGAACTCGGCGAAAAGATCATCAAGCGTTTTGCGCTCGTCGAGCAAGCCGAAGAGATGGATTGCGGCGCCGCCTGCCTCGCGATGATTTGCCGCCACTACGGCATTCCGATGACGCTCGGCAAACTGCGCGAACTCGCGAACGTGACGACGCAAGGCGCGACGCTCGATAGCCTCGCGCGCGCGGGCGAATCGCTCGGCTTCACGACGCGTGGCGTGCAATGCACGTTCGATTCGCTGCGCGGCTTCGATCTGCCGTTTATCGTGCATTGGGAAGGCTATCACTACGTGATCGTGTATGGCCTGTCGAAAGACTATGTGTGGGTCGCGGACCCGGCGCTCGGCTTCAGAAAGCTCGCGGTCGAGGATTTCGAGCGCGGCTGGAGCGGCACCTGTCTGTTGTTTACCGGCGGCGCGCATCTGTTGCAGATGTCCGCCGCGCGCTCGCCGTGGATACGCTTCGTCGGCTATCTGAAGCCGTACCGGAAAATACTCGGGCACCTGTTTCTCGCGACTTTCGTGATTCAAGTGCTGGGTGTGATTCCGCCATTGATCATCCAGAACATTCTGGATGGCGTGATCGTGCATCAGAACGTCAGCCTGCTGCATCTGCTGATCGGCGGGCTGATCATCTCGAACGTGTTTACGCAATTGATGTCGACGATTCGCGCGTATCTGGCGAACTTCATGGTGCGCAACATGGACTTCGCGATGATGTCGCAGTTCTTCAAGCATACGTTGTCGTTGCCGTTTTCTTTCTTTGCCAAGCGCAAGACCGGCGACATCTTCGCGCGCTTCCAGGAAAACCAGACGATCCGCGCGTTCCTGACCGAATCGACAGTCACCACTGCGCTGAATCTGCTGATGATCTTCATCTACTTCACGATCATGTTCGTCTACAACGTGAAGATGACGCTCGTGCTGATCGCTTTCGTGATTCCGATCATGGCGCTGACGCTGGTCGCGACACCGAAAATCAAGGCTTATGCGCGTGAAGTGTTCACCGCGTCGACCGAGGCGAAGTCGTTTCTGATGGAAGCATTGTCAGGTGTCGAGACCGTCAAGGGTATGGGCATCGAGCGGCCGGTGCGCTTGCGCTGGGAGAAGAAGTACGCGAAGGCGCTGGAGGTGCAGTATCGCGCGCATGCGTTCAATATTCTCGTCGGCTTCGGCAGCCAGTTGCTCAATGCGGCGACGACGATTGCGATTCTGTGGGTCGGTGCGAATCTGGTGCTGGCGCGCGAATTGACGATCGGCCAATTGATCGCATTCAATGCATTCATGGGCAGTGTATTGAGCCCGCTGATGGGGCTGGTCGGTTTGTGGAGCATGCTGAACGACGCGGGCGTGGCGATGGAACGGCTCGGCGACGTGCTCGATATCGAGCCGGAGCAGCGGCCGCAAGACCTACCGTCGCGCGTGATGCTGCCGGAGCTGCAAGGCGAAATCAGCCTGAACGGCGTGTACTTTCGCTACGGCGAGGACGATTCGGCTTATGTGCTGGAGAACATCAGCTTCGATATCAAACCTGGCGAACTGGTGGCGATCGTCGGGCGCAGCGGGTCCGGCAAGACCACGCTCGCGAAGCTGCTGGTGGGTTTCTATCAGCCGAGCGAGGGCAAGATGACGATCGATGGTTACGACGCCAACGTGATCGACAAAGCCTATTTCCGCGCGCAGATCGGCTATGTGATGCAGAGCAATCTGCTGTTCTCCGGCACGATTGCCGAGAACATTGCGAGCGGTGACGATGCGCCCGAGCGGCGCCGCATCGAGGAGGTCGCGAAAATGGCCGACGCGCACGGCTTTATCAGCAAGATGCCGCTTGGCTACGAGCAGATTGTCGGCGAGCGCGGCATCGGCCTGTCGGGCGGGCAGATCCAGCGGCTTTGCATTGCGCGCGCGTTGTATCACGACCCGCGTTTGCTGGTATTCGACGAAGCGACGTCGGCACTCGATTCGCAATCGGAAAGCAATATTCTCGGCAATATGCACGACATTCTGAAGGGCCGCACCGCAGTGATCATCGCGCACCGGCTCAGCACGATCATGCGCGCGGACAAGATTCTGGTTCTGTATGAAGGCGCGATCGTCGAACAGGGCCGTCACGAAGAATTGATCGAGCGTGGCGGCATGTACTACCAGCTGGTGCAGAAACAGTTGAGCGCATCATGATGAAGATACTCGACCAGGTTGAAGAAGCGAGCCCCGCAATATCCTATGCGGGGCTGATCGAGCGGATCGAGATTCTGCGTTCGACGCTGCGCTGGTCGTCGCGGCTCGAACGCGCGGATATCGACAAGCTGCTCAGGCAGGCCACGTCGTTGCGCGATGAGGTGATGCAGCTGTCGCACAAGGAGCGCTTCGTGCAGGCGGCGACATCGGCCGAGCCGCAAGAAAGCACCAGTCAGTCGCGCGGTGCGCGCCGCAAGGCACTGCTCGAACGCAGCTTTATTTTCGAAGGGACCTTCGGCGACAATCCGCGTCTGCTCGAATCGCTCGAAATCGCCGAGAAAGCGGCGCCCACCGATTTGCCGGTGTTGATCGACGGTGAAAGCGGCACCGGCAAGGAGCTGATGGCCAAGGTGATCCATGCGAATGGCGCGCGCGCGGACAAGCCGTTTATCTCCGTGAACTGCGGCGCGATTCCGGACAATCTGCTCGAATCGGAGCTGTTCGGGCATCGCAAGGGCGCTTTCACCGGAGCGTCGAATGATCGCAAAGGTAAATTCGAAAGCGCGCATACGGGCACGATCTTTCTCGACGAAATCGGCGAGTTGCCGCTCGCGGGTCAGGTGAAGCTGCTGCGCGTGCTCGAAGCACACGAGATTCAGCGCGTCGGCTCCGACGAAACGATCGCCGTCGATACGCGCATCGTCGCGGCGACCAATCGCAATCTGCGCAAGCTCAGCGAAGAGGGCAAATTCCGCGAGGATCTGTTCTATCGGCTCAGCGTGATTCATGTGACGCTGCCGCCGCTGCGCGAGCGCCGCGACGAAATTCCACTGCTGATTTCGTGGTTCGGCGACGAGGCGGCCGGCACGT
This sequence comes from Paraburkholderia sp. ZP32-5, assembly GCF_021390495.1. NCBI lineage: Bacteria > Pseudomonadati > Pseudomonadota > Betaproteobacteria > Burkholderiales > Burkholderiaceae > Paraburkholderia > Paraburkholderia sp. ZP32-5. The sequence continues at coordinate 403,119 of NZ_JAJEJP010000002.1, forward strand.
TGAAACGCCGCCCGGTCAGATTGACGCCACGCTTGCGCGATTTTCTGTTGAGCTATGCGTACCCAGGCAATATCCGCGAATTGCGTAACGTGATGTACCGCATTTCGTGTCTGGCGGGCGATATGGCGGACGTCGAACATTTGCCGCTCGACATGCGTCCCGCGGCGCCCGGCACGCTGGCGGCGGTGTCGAACGGCACGCATGCGAGCGGCGAGCAGCCGATCAGCGTCGCGAACCTGATGTCGTTGAGCGATGCAAAGCGTGCTGCGAGCGACGATGCCGAAAAGGCGTTTCTCGAACGCGGGCTGCGCGAAACGAGCGGCACTGTCGCGGAACTGGCGCGACGCATCGATATGAACCGCTCGCATTTGCAGATGCTTCTGAAAAAGCACGGTCTGCATTCGAAGGATTTTCGCAACCGCAATGCGTCGTCCGCGAAAAACGGCTCGGACGAGCGCGACGAGGAAGACGGCGAAGTTTGAACAATGGCCGGTTAAGGCGCGGGATTCAGCAAGGTCTTTTCCGACGCATTCGGGTCTTGAGCTTCGACGACCACCGCGGTGATGTTGTCGCGCCCGCCACGCGCGAGCGCGAGTTCGACCAGTTCGCCACAGGCGTTTTCGCGTTGTGCCGATGTCAGCACGTCGGCAATTTCATCGTCGCTCAATTCGTTGCTGAGGCCGTCGCTGCATAGCAGGAAGATGTCGCCGTCGGCGACTTCGATTGCGTCTTCATCGAGTTCCAGCACGTCCGTTGCACCGACCGCGCGCGTAATCATGTGTTGCGCGGGATGATGGCGCGCTTCTTCTTCGGTGATCACGCCGAGCGAGCGCAATTGCTCGACCTGACTGTGATCGCGCGTGAGTTGCCGCAATTGTCCCGATCGATACAGATAGATGCGGCTGTCGCCGGCCCACACGTAACCGCAAAAGCGGTCGCACGCGAGCAATACGACGACCGTGCTGCCGATCCGCTGCACCTGGCGGCGCGCGGCCTCGTCGCGCAGTTGCCGGTTCGCGCGTTGCAAACGCGTGCGCGTATCGGCAATCAATGTCCTGATGCTGCGCGGTGTCGTCAGTTGACTCAACGCGTCGATCACCGTGCGGCTCGCGAGATCGCCGACCGCGTGACCGCCCATGCCGTCCGCGACCGCCCAGCGTCCGGCGTCGGGTTGGTCGAGGCAGGCATCTTCGTTGATTTCGCGCACGCGTCCGGCGTCGGAACGCGCGGACGACGTCCAGCGAAATTGGCTGGCACAGGTCACAACGGCTACACCATATCGTTTCGGTTGCGCGCGTCGGGAGAGACGTTGAGGTTCGAGTTCGCGCCGAAGTTACGCACGTCGACCGACTGGAACTGGTTGATCATCTGGTTAGCATAGAAGTTGTTGGACACCTCGTACAGATTGACGACGGGCCCGATACTCGGCGTTTGCGGCACATACGGCTGAATCCAGCCATAGACCCATGGCGCGCCACCGCCGCCGCGAATCGCGGCCATCGCCCTGCGATCGAGCGCGAGGTTCAGCGAGAGATCATTGATCGTGAGGCAGGACATGTCGTTCTCCGGTTGGCCGCGTGTGCAATGCATGCGGCGAAATGGACGTTGTGCCTGATGGTGCAAGTGCCATGCCAATCGGCGGCGCTTTGCGCAGATCGCCTGTAGTCCATTGACTGGCGGCGACTGCGCGCGTTTCCGTACGTTATGGTTAGCGCGATCGGTCGGTCGGCAACCAACAGGCGCGCATCCAAACAGTGGTGCGATCCAACACATTCGTGTGCGGCTGCGAGCGCTGTCGTCTGTTTTTCATTCACGCAAATTCCCCGCGGATTCTCCGTCGTTCCACGCGAATGCGCGTCTGGCACGGCGCGCAAAAAGAGCGCCGCACGCCAACAGATTCACTCGAATTCTGTTGGCCTGCCGCTGACATTTGCTCGCCAGGAAATCTGGCGAATACGCCGCAAACCCCGTCAATAAAGGCTTTCCAGCGCATGGCCCGGATGATGCAAAAGCTGTCGCAACAGTGTTGGAAATTGCGAACGAGGCCAGCCATGAACACCCCCACGCCCGATACGAATCACGAAGAATCCTTTGATGCCCGCGTTGCCGCGTCGTCGACGATCGATCTGCCAATCGGCTCGCATCTGGTCACCCAGCGCAACGGCTACGAGCATCACGGCATCTACGTCGGCAACGGCCGCGTGGTCCATTACTCGGGCTTTGCTACTTCAGCGCATCGTGGGCCGGTCGAGGAAGTCGAGATCGCGCGCTTTGCCGCCGGTCATCCGCTGTCGGTCCGCGCAACGCCGAGCGCGCGTTATGCCGGCGCCGAAGCCGTGAGCCGCGCCCGTTCGCGCCTCGGCGAAAACCGCTACCGCCTGTTGACCAACAACTGCGAACACTTCTGCGCGTGGTGTCTGCTCGGCGAAAGCCGCAGCGAGCAGGTGCATTGCTGCCTGCGTCATCCGCGTACTGGTATGCGCGCGCTGATGTGCCTCGTGAAGGCGTTCGTCGAAAGCGGCGTGCGCAACGATGAAGGATGCGTGGAGCGTGCCGTTGAATTCGCGCAATTCGCGTGAACGTATCGCTGTGAATATCGCGCGTGACTCGCGCAACGATTCGAGGAGAGCATCATGGTTGCCGCCGAAAAAAGCTTGCACCGGGCCGTCGACAAATGGCTCGCACCGACCCCTTCGATGCCCGCGCGCGTCGTGCAGTTCTGCCATCGTACGTCGCAGCGTTATGTCTGCGTGCAGGCGCTGCGGCCCGAAGGCTTGCTGTCGATCTTCTTCTTTCGTCACGGCGACGGGTCGTGGAACGTATTCCCGCCGCAAGCCGAGCGGCCCGCGATGAACGGCGATTGCCGCACCGCTGCCTTGTTGAGCTAGTCGTATTGAACTGGCAGTGTTGAACTAGTTTCGCGGCGTGGCCGCTTCCTTCACGATCCACTGACTGAACAGCACCATCGCCGGTGTCATCGGCTTGCCCTTCAGGCAGGTCAACCAGTAACTGCCCGCGTGAACCTCCACGTCGAACGGGCGCACCAGCCGACCGGTATTGATCTCACGCTCGAACATCAACGCGGGCGCGAGCGCGATTCCCGCACCCTGTACCGCCGCTTCCACCATCAGCCGCGATGAATCGAACACCGGGCCGCGCACCGGCCGCGGTGCGATACCCGCCGCGGCAAACCAGTTCATCCAGTCATCCACGCGATAGGAGCGCAGCAGCGTTTCGTTCGCCAGATCGTCGGGCCGCGCCAGACGCGCGGCGATTTCCGGTGTGCATAGCAACGCGAGCGGCGCGTCGAGCAGTCTTGTGGCGAGCGAGCCGGGCCATGTGCCGTCGCCGAAACGGATCGCGAAATCGAGACCTTCGGTTGCCAGATCGACGAGGTTGTTATTCGTACGCAGCCGCAATTCGACAAACGGATGCGCGTCGCGAAACGATTTGAGGCGCGGCATCAACCAGCCGACCGCGAACGTGCCGACTACGCCGACCGTCAGTACTTCGTGGAAGTGGCCGCCATCGAATTGCTTGAGCACCGCTTCGATGCGATCGAATGCGTCGGACAGCACCGGGCGCAGCGCGAGCCCTTCATCGGTCATCGCGAGACCGCGCGGCAAGCGCTTGAATAGCGTGGTGCCGAGCCGTTCTTCGAGCGAGCGGACCTGCTGGCTGACGGCCGCCTGGGTGACGTTCAATTCGAGCGCCGCGCGCGTGAAACTCAGATGCCGGGCGGACGATTCGAACGCACGCAGCGCGTTCAACGGAAGATACGGTCTCATGATGTAGGCATTAGATTTTCTTGTGAGTCGGCAAACTTATCATCGTTTGTCAGCAGCGCGCGAAAAATCGATAGTAGCGCCTTCTGACAAGGAGCAACGATGATTACAAGAAGAAGATTCACGAGCGCGATGCTGGGTGTTTCGATAGCGGGGATTGCAGCTCACGGTACGGACGCATGGGCTAAAACGGCCGGCACGGTGAAGGCCGCGACCCAGGCGGGTGCGTTGAAAGCGGACGCGGCGTCGGGCGATGTGCTGGCCCGAGCCGATACGATCCGCGAAAGTCTGACGTGGATCGAAGCGCAAAGCGGGGGCCGGCTGGGTGTCGCGATCGTCGATACGACGTCGAGTTTGCATGTGGGGCTGCGTGCGGACGAGCGCTTCCCGATGTGCAGCACGTTCAAGGTGCTCGCAGCGGGTCTCGTGCTCGCACGCGTCGATCGCCGCGAAGAGGATTTGCAGCGGCGCATCGTGTTTTCGCAGCGCGACGTGGTGGAGAACTCCCCCGAGACCAGCCGGAATACGCGCGAGCTGACCGGCGACGCGGGCATGACCGTCGCGCAGTTGTGCAAGGCGGCGCTCACGCTCAGCGACAACACCGCCGGCAATCTGCTGCTCGCGAGTTTCGGCGGTCCGGCCGCGCTGAACGCGTTTGCGCGCAGCCTCGGCGACCCCGTCACGCGGCTCGATCGTATCGAGCCGGCACTGAACGAGGCGACGCCCGGCGATCCGCGCGATACCACCACGCCCAACGCGATGCTCGGCAATCTGCGCGAACTGACGCTTGGCGAGCGCTTGTCGACGGCTTCGCGGATGCAGCTACTCGCGTGGCTCGCCGCGAATCGGACCAGCGCGACGCGGATTCGCGCGAAGCTGCCGAAGGACTGGGGCGTCGGCGACAAGACCGGTGCCGGCGAGCATGGCACGACCAACAACATCGCGATTCTGTGGCCGCCGGCACGCGGGCCTATTCTGGTGGCCGCGTATCTGACCGGCACAGCCGGTGACGTGGCGCGCGATAACGCGGTAATCGCGAGCATCGGGGCGCTGGTGGTCGAGTCGGTCTCAGGGCGAATTGTGCGACACTAGGGCCGCATCGAAGGGGGCAACCGCGAACTCGGCGCGGCGGTAGGCGGGCAGCAGCGGCCACGCGCAACAGACGTGCAGTAGTGAACGGCCAATGCGGATTGCCTCGATGGAGGTGGTGAGAAGTTGACTGTCCAGATGGAATGCTCGACATATTCTGCCGACGTTCGTCCCGGTAAGCCGTCGGCTTGATTCACGTGCATCATTGCCCTCGATCGGAGTTCACTATGTCCGTGTATGTTCTGGCCTTGCTCATCGGCATCGTCGCCGGCCTTCGCGCGATGACTGCTCCCGCCGCGGTCAGTTGGGCCGCGCGTCTCGGATGGTTGCCGCTGCAGGGCACACCGCTCGCGTTTTTCGGCTTTGCGGCCACGCCGTACATTTTCACGGTGCTGGCATTCATCGAACTGATCACCGATCAACTACCCGAAACCCCCAGCCGCAAGGTGCCGTTGCAATTCGGCGCGCGCATCGTGCTGGGCGCGTTGAGCGGCGCGGCAATCAGCGGCGCGCATGGCGGTCTGGCGGGCGGCGCGATTGTCGCCGTGCTGGGGGCGGTCGTCGGCGCGGTCGGTGCGATTATCGGCACGCTCGGCGGCGCGAAGGCGCGTGCGTCGCTGGCGAGCATGTTCGGCCGGGATGCGCCGGCGGCGTTGATCGAGGACGTGGTCGCGATCGTCGGTGTCGCGCTGATCGTCGTGTCGCTGCACGGCTTCTGACGATAACGTGAATGCGGCGGGACGCGTTGCGCGTCCCGCCGCATGTTCTTGTTTCGAGTCGGCTGAGCGAGTGGTCTCGCGGTTTCAGCTAGCCCGTGCGATTCGCGAACCCGCCGCCACTGTTGCAACTGCGGCGCTGGTCGAAACCGGAGTCGTCGCGGCCGGCGGGATCAGCTTGCCTTGCACGAGCAGGCCCAACGTCTTCACGACAAGAATCGCGATGATTGCATTCGCCGCGATGAACAGAACCGGTGCGGCCCATGCGAGCGGACCCGTTGCGCCATGTTCGAGAATGCGCAGGACCATCGTCGGCAGCGCAGCCACGCCGAAGCTGAAGGCCCAGTAGCCGGGCACGAAGGCCTGTTGGCGGATCCACGGCAGCAAACGCAGCAACAGCATCGCTTGATACAGACCGTAGCCGAGCAGCGCATACGCAAACAGGTCAGGCGTGCCGGTGGTCAGGCTCAGGTACGACACGCCACCCACCACCGGCGGTGCGAGCTGAATGCCGAGCGTCGGGCGCAGTGCTTCGGGCAGCGGGTCGTGCACGGCGGCACGATGCAGGATCTTCGATTCGAGCGCGAGCCAGGACAACATAGCGGCGCCGAAGAACAGTTCACCGAGTTCATGGAAACCAAATGCGGCTGATGCGGTGGCCGCGACGAAGCCCGGTGCGACGGTCGGCAGATAGATCGCCGGCGTGGTCAGTTCGGGCTTGCGGCCGCCTTGCCACAGCTTGCCGTGCAGCCACGCGCCGAGTGCGAGTTGAGCGACGGTGGCCACGCCGAACAGCGTCAGCGCGAGCGTATGTGAGTAGGGTTGCAGCAGCACGGCGGCGAGCAGTGTCGATACCGGTCCGAGTGCCGCGAACGACGATTGCACCGGATGTGCCATTTCCGCGCGGGCATCGGCGGCATGCGTGAGCCACTTGTGGCCATAGGCGAGCATGATCACGACCCACACGGCCAGCGCGCCGACCGTCAACAGCGTTCCCGCGAGCTCGGGCAGATGCCACACGCGGATTGCCACGCGCCACAGATTGGCGAGCGCCAGGCCGCCCACCGCGATTCCGAAGAAAGCAACAGGTACCGCACCACGATTGCCGTTCATCACCCATCTCCTGAAGTTGCGACGCGCTACGGTGTGTGTTGCTGTGCGCGATCGATGGGTGTCACTGTAAAAGGCGGCGGCCAATCGCTGAATGCTGCAAACGCTCGACAAATGGCGCGCGCGTCTCAAGCTGTTTTTCGTGGTGAGACAAGTGTTTGGCGCACGCCAATATGACGCGGGCGTGACGTGGAAGTCGCGCGAAAGTGCCGCCCGTTAGCCGCCCATCTGCTTCAGCATCGTCAGCAGATGATCGAAGGACAGCGGCTTGCGCGCATACGCGATGTGCGGATTCGGTTGCACCGGAATATCCGATGCCGCGCTGCACAGAATGATCGGGATGTCGCGCAGTTCCGGATCCGCGTACAGCGCCGCGCACAACTGCGTGCCCGACATCACCGGCATCATGCAGTCGGACACGATGATGTCGGGCCGGTTCGTGCGGATCAACGCGAGCGCGGCGGCCCCGTTCGACGCGGTCAGCACCGTATAGCCCTGCCGTTCAAGCAGCAGCCGCCACACGGTGAGGATGTCGAATTCGTCGTCCGCGACCAGAATGGTTTTCATGAGCGGCTAGGTTTTGCGCCGCGATTGCAGCGTGGCCGACAGGCCGGGCGCCGATTGCGCGCTGGTGGCGCTCGCCGGCCCGTCGATCACGTCGATGCCTTGCGATGAAATGCCGAGTTCGCGCAGCGAGGTGTCGTGCGCGCTTTCGCGCTGCTTGACGACCGAGATCATGCGCCGCAGTCCGGCGTCCGTTTCCGCGTAGCGCAGCAATACGAGGTTCTCGGTCAACGCGGATACGCGCACGCTTCTCGCGTGACCCGGATCGGCGTACAGAGGCAATTCCTCGGTGACGAGCGTGGTGACGGCCGCTTCGCGAAGCTGATGCATCAACGCGTTGAGGAATAGCCCGAAGCGTTCGGGGCGTAGCGCGGAGTCGCGGAAACCTTCGACCCCGTCGATTGCGATGCGTGTCGCGCCGGTCTGTTTGACCGCGGCGAGCACGCGCGCCGCGACTTCATCGACGGCAAGTTCGATCGCGGGTTGCCAGTGAATCGTCAGACGGCCGTCGTGCCAGGCATCGGCGAGCGGAATCGATACGGCTTCGGCTTTGCCGATCAGCCGCTGCGGTCCTTCGTAAAAGCCCAGATACACGCAGCGTTCGCCTTGCGCGAGACCGGCCGCGAGAAATTGCAGACATAGCAGCGTTTTACCGACACCCGATGGTCCGATCAACGTCGTGGTCGAGCCCTGCGCGAAGCCGCCGCCGAGCAGCCTGTCGAGATGCGGCAGGCCGAAGCCGAGACGCGCTTTCAGGTCCACGGGACCGGGCGGTTGCGCGCACTGCGCTTCGAGGCGCGGGAACATCAGCAGTCCGCTTTCGGCGATACGGAAGAAATGCCTGCCCATCAGATGATCGCGCGCGCGCATCTTGTGCACTTCGATTTCGCGCGCGCGGCGCATGCCGTCGTTATAGCGGTTCAACTCGATCAGCCCGTCGACGAGCGTGTGCTCCGGATGCGGTTCGTTGCCGGAGAGCGGCGCGAGCAGCAGCGTGGTGCAGTCCATCGCAGCGACCAGCGCGTTCAGTTCGTGGATGAACTTCGATAGCGACAGCTCGGTTTCGCTGAATTCGCGTGCGCTGCGAAACCCGTCGATGATCATCAGACTCGGCCGGTAATCGTAGATGCTCGACGCGATCAGCTTCAGAAAGCCGTCGAGGCCGTCCTGCATCAGTTCGTGATAGCCGGACACGAACAGCATCTGCTGCGCGACCGCGGTTTCGTCGAAGAAGCTCAGGCCTTTCAGATGGCCGAGCAGCTTGTCGTGCGATTCGGCGATCAACGTCATGTACAGCACTTTCTCGCCCTGTCTGACACGATGAAAGCCGATCTGACTCGACAGGATCGTTTTGCCGGCGCCGGCCATTCCTTCGAGCAGATAGACGCCGCCGCTCACCAGGCCGCCGCCGAGAATCTCGTCGAAGCCGGGTACGCCTGTTTCCACGTTTCGTCGCGCGATGCGAGGCTGGGGCGCGTGAGACGGAGGCAACGGAGAGGGCGTACTGGATGCGTGCTTGGTCATTGTCGATATGTCGTTCGAAGTGCGATAACCGGCGCTATGGCGATGAAACGGCCGGTGCTGAACCCCTTCGTGGTAGCAATCCCTGTTCCCGGCCTGTCGTGCATGGCGATGCGTGACGGCTGGATCGCGGGGATTCTATCTGGCAACGCGCTATTTGGCGAACCGCGGGCTCTGGCGTGTTCCAGCCGAGCTAGATAGACGCGCGCGAGACGCGCGCGCGGCATCGGCGCCGTGCCGCGCCGTGCCGTATACAATCCGGCAGCGCCTGACTGTCGCGGTATTTTTCTCCGCTTATTTGCCAATTCGATCCAACCCATGCCGAATCCGACCCGGGCCTTTCTTCTCGGCCCGCTCCTGAAAGGCGTCTCACGCTCCTTTTATCTGACGCTGCGCGTGTTGCCCGTCGGCATGCGCGACCCGATCGGCCTTGCGTATCTGCTCGCGCGCGCGGCCGACACGATTGCCGATACTTCGCTGATTCCACCGGACCAGCGCCTTGCCTTGCTGCTCGCGCTGCGCAACCAGGTCAATGGCGTCGCGCACGACAGCGCGCTGTTCCAGCGTATCGCCGCCGAAGTCGCGGGGCAGCAGTCGCAGTCGGATGAAAAGGTGCTGCTCGAATCGCTGGGTCCGGCGCTCGACGTGCTTGCGCAACTCAGCGAATCCGACCGCCACGCGGTGCGTCAGATCGTGACGACGCTGACCGAGGGCATGGAATTCGATCTGCGCACGTTCCCCGACGAGCGTTCTGGCCAGCTCGCGGCGCTGCGCGAATACAGCGAACTCGATCGCTATACCTATCTGGTCGCCGGCTGCGTCGGCGAGTTCTGGACCACGATGACCTACGCGCATCTGCCGGGCACGCTGAAAGAGCTGCCTGACACGATGACGCAGCGTGGCGTGCGCTTCGGCAAGGCCTTGCAGATGACCAACGTGTTGCGCGATTGCGGCAAGGATCTGCGGATCGGCCGCTGTTATTTGCCGCAAAGCATGCTCGATCGCCATGGGCTGGATGCGCATGAGCTGCTGCAACCGGCCAATTCGATGCGCGCGCGGCCGTTACTCGTCGAGCTTCTGCGCCACACGCTCGATCATTTCCGCGCGGCGCTCGATTACACGCTGGCGATTCCGGCGAGCGCGGTGCGCTTGCGCCTTGCGTGCCTGTGGCCGATTCTGATTGGCCTCGAAACCCTGCTATTGCTCGCGGATAACGACGCATGGCTCGATCCGGCGAAGGTGTCGAAGGTGACGCGCAATACCGTGTATCGGATCATCGCGTCGTCGCTGCTGCTGGTGCCGTCGAATGCGCTGGTGCGCAATGCGATCGACAAGCGGATCCGGCAGGTTGAAGCGCGGCTGTGAGCGGCGTCAACGTGTCGCCCCGCCCCGCATACCAGGCGTTTCAGCCAGGACCCTACGTCCTCGATACCCGACCGATCGAGCCGTACAGCAGCCAGTTTGATCTGGATCGTTGAACGGTCAACAATCGGGAAACCCCTAAGCCCATCGGTCCGCGCTTCGCGTTAGTCTCTTCCAAAAGAGGAGACAACCGATGCGACAGGCGTTCTATATTGCCGTGGTGCTTTTGCTTGGCTATCTGATGGCCGATCGGGCGCTGATGCGCGCTCAGGCCGGCGAGGTCGGGACGATTACGTGTCACCAGGGCGCGTCGCTCGTCAAATCGGACGCGTTGAAGAAGGGCTTTGGAGAGGCCGGAGCGGGCGCGCAGAGCGAGAGCTTTCTGTCGAGCTGTCTCGTGACCGGGCGCGGTCAGGTCGGCGATCTGATCGCTCGCGAATGACACGCGACTGACATCAAATCAATCACGCAAGATTCGGCGCGGCGCGCAAAGTGCCGTGAAGAATGCGCCGCGAAAAAGCGCCCAGACCGCGAAGGTCCGGGCGAAGTCATCGGCAAACCGATGACGGAGGTAACAAAACATGAACTGGCCCGCGCCCGGAGATACCCGGTCGCGGGCCAGTTCATTTGAATCGGGGTGCGCGCCCCAACGGCGCACTAAGCGGTACGGCGCGTTCAACGTGCGCCAGCGGTTCGTGTCGGCGCGATGCAGCCTGACGTCGACGTGCGATGACTGCCTGACGAACCGCTTTCTACTTTCTACCTGCTACTGCTTACTGACCGAAGTAGATCGACTTCATGTTGGTCGTCGGCGCTGCGTGGCTCGATTGCGACGTACCGTTTGCCACACCGCCGAAGCCGCTGGTTGCCGCTTGCGCGACACCGCTTTGCGCGTCGACACGAGCTTGCGCGGCCTGGATGTTCTCCGGGTAGTACACGTCGGATTGCCCCGGTTGATAGCCGGCCTTTTCCAGTTGAACCAGTTCGGCGCGCACTTGGGCGCGGGTCACGGGCTGGTTCGATTGTGCAAACGAAGCGACCGGAGCGGCGATAGCGGCGGCGATTACAACGGCTTGAATGAGCGATTTCATGATACTTACCTCCAGTTTCAGGGTTCTGTGTTGCTGCGAACGTGCTTGTTCGTAGTCAGTGATTGCATTGTAGTTTTGAGAACTGGAGAGAGTAATGGCGGTTCTGAGGATTATTTGTTGCTGATTTTGAGATAGACTCGCGGAACTTTAAGGGTTAACGCGTAACCATCGCTGCGGTGCATCACTGCCGGCGGCGGCGCGCCGCCAGCGCAACGTCGGGCCTCGGTGCCGCGTGCTAATCCGTTGATATGGAACTAGTCTGCGACGTCGTTGCTCACGCATCGTTGCGCGGCACGCCGGTGTTCGCGCCTGCCGATTGCGATAAACGCGTGAATGCGCCGCTCGTGCGCGCATCGCGCTGGTCCCTCGCGTCATAGAAGTCTTTGCTGAGCCATTGCCCGAAGCTCGTCATCAGCGAGCCCAATGCGCTCTTGAAGCGCACCCACGCATTGCCGGTTCGCGCGAGGCCCGCCGCGGATTCGACTGCTCCCGCGGCGAGCCGATCCAGTTCCGCGTGCAGAAAATCCGCGAAATGATGCAAGCCATGCTGGTTGCCGTTCGACGATTTGCGCTCCAGTTCGACGTGCGTGGGGATCAGCGACTGATTGGTTACGCGGATAAACGCAGGCGTATCGGTGCGCGCAACGTCGGCACCGTGAATCGCCACGCCGATGCTTGCCGCTGCCTGCGTGCGCTTGCCAAGCGGTTCGAGATGCCACTTGTCGCACAGATACTTCAGCAGACTGCAGTGATCGAATTGCGTATTGCACACGCCGGGCTTGCACCATGGCGACACCAGAATCGCCGGCACTCGTACGCCGAGCTGTTTGAAATCGAAGCTGGTGACGTGTTCGTCGGGCGCTACCGCATCGGCCGGCGGCGGCACGTGATCGTAGAAGCCGCCATGTTCGTCGTACAGCACCACGAGCAACGTGCGCTCCCACAGCGCCTGATTCGAGCGCAACGCGTTGTAGGTATCGGCGATCAGCTTTTCCGCCTTCATGATGTTGTGCTGCGGATGATCGTCGTTTTGCGCATCGCCGAAATACTTCGGCTCGATCAGCACGAATTGCGGGAATGCGTCGGCGGGACCGGCCGCGTCGTGAAAGAACGTGTCGAAAAGGTGATAGTTCGCGAGATTCTCCGCGCGCCGCTGGTTCTTCAAGAGCAATGAAGCGGGGAAGTCGTAGAAATAGACCTTCCATGTTTTGCGCGCGGCATTCAGGCGATCGAAAAGCGTGTCCTGGTCCTGCTCGGTGTACCAGTGCGGACTCAGTGCATCGAGTCCGGAAGGCATGCCGGTCTGGCCTTTCGATGTGCCCGTCAGCGCGAAGTAGCGGTTCGGCCAGGTCGGTCCAGGTAATGACGAAAACCAGTGGTCGCAGACGGTGAATTGCGAGCCCAACGTGTGCAGCGCGGGCAGAAAGCCGAGTGGGTAATAGCCCATGATGTCTTGGCGCGCGGCAAGGCTGCTGTTCGGATAGTCGTGCACGAACGAGCTGACGAAGCCGCTGTTGCCGCCGGCGATCTGCTTCATGACCGCGTCGTGTTCGTGATTCGGATCGTGCTTCATTTGCCGCTCGCGCGTCGCGCGAGGGGAGAACGTGTGGCCTTTGCCATCGGCGTTCGATTGACCGGCCGCATTGCGTACGCCGTCCAGATCCCGATGCACGGCGTCAAGACAGCCGAGCATCTGGTCGAACGAGTGATTCTCCATCAGCAGCAGAACGACGTGTTCGATCGGATCGTTCTGCGCATTCTGCTCGATGTCGCTCATGTTTATCGCTCCATTCGGGACGGGATGGATCGCGTGCGGGTGATCGCGCGGCACGTTGCCGCCGGGCACGGCGCTGCCAACTTAACGCAAATCGTTGGGATGGGAAAGCGTTTCGCTGGTGATGCAGCGAGATGGGACATAAGCGACAAACATGCGCGCGGCGGGTTGCGATACCCGCCGCGCGCACGGTTTGCTTAACGAAACAGCGCTCAACTGCCCGAGAAGATCGGCCCTTGTCCGCCTGGCGAGAACGGCTGGAACACGTCGGCATGCGGCGCGGCCGCCGTGGCCGGTGCGCGCGAGCCCGGTTGCGAAGCGGGTTCGCGCAGCGTGACCGCGCTATCCGGCGTGATCGGCACACTCGGCTTCGCGAGCAATTCGGTCTTGCGCATCGAGCCGACCGACGTGCCGAAGTAGTAGCCGATGATGCTGATCCACGCGGTACCCAACGCGCCGACGACCACGTTGACCAGATCCTTGTTGCTGCCCGGCAAAGGCTGGAACGCCATCAGCAGCAGGATGCCGAAGAACCCAGTGGTGACCGCCATCGCGAGTACTTTCGGCACCCAGTCGCGATTGGCGACACCCATTGCGCGCGCGCCGGCGCGATCGTCGGCGGCGATGCGGGCCATGTCGGTTTCATGCGCGAGGCTCGCCTGCGCGGCGGTCACCATCAACTGCTGCAATTGCAGCGAGTTCGCGCTTTCGGCCTGCCTGATCTTGTCGATCGCGCCGGGTTCGTTCAGCGCGGTCTCCACGATGCCGGGATCGCTCGGCGTGCCGAGCGCGTGTGAAATGATCGCCGCGGCGGCCGTGACGCCGAGCCCGACCGGTCCACCTACGAGCCCGCCGAGAAGCGGGGCGGCGTTGCCGATGTTCGTCGCTACTTTAGACCAGTCCATCATGCTGCTCCCAGAAGAAGATTGGCTGCCATGCGTTCGGTCCAGCCGCGGCTGAAATGCGGCCATGTATGCAGGTTTCTCAGATACCGCAAGCGATACGCGGCAAAGCGCATCACGAACTTCATCGCGTCGACGCTTTTGACCGCGTCGAGCGTGTCCGGTCCGAACTTGCCGTCTTCCTTCGCACCGGACGCTTTCTGCATCCACAGCACGACGAGGCCGCCGTTGTAGTTCGCATCGAAAATCTGGAACGCGACACGCGGGTCGAGTTCGTCCAGATGCAGCGGATCCCAGTACCTGCGTTTGGCGATCTGGTGGGCGGTATCGAGCGGCAGATCCTTCATCGCGCCGGTATAGCCCTCGGCACGCGCGACGCGCGCCGTCACGCCCCACATCGTTTCGCCACCGGGATCGGCTGGATTGAAGCTGTAACCGCCTTCATTTCCGATCAGGGCTTTGAATGCGTCTTCGAAACTGTCCATCGAACTGTCTCCTCTTCGGTGTGTTGCCGGGTGAATCTACGACTCGAACATCGGATGCATTCGGCTTACACCGGACGCATTGCACTTCCTCCGGTACCGCGCGCCGTTTCAAGCGCTGCCTGAAGCGGAGATGCCGCCGGTGGATTCGGAACGGGCCTGGCGTGAGCGCCGGCCTTGGGTATGGAATCGCCCGCGTCCTGCGCCGCGTTGGCGAAGTGAGCCAGTTCGCTTTCGCGGCTGGACAGCGTGCCGGCATCGAGTTGCAATGCCTGTGCGTATTTGCGCGAGGCGCCGCGCAGGTCGCCCTGACGGTCGAGCGCGCGGCCCCATTCCGCGTATGACGGAGCCAGATCGGGACGCAGTGCGACGGCGCGCGAGAGCTTGTCGATCGCTTCGTCGTAGCGGCCGGCGGCGACGAGTGCTTCGCCCCAGTCATGCAATGTGTCGACGGAATCGGGCTTCATCGACGCGGCCCGCTTGAAGGCGTCGAGTGCTTCCGTGTAACGATGCGCGTGCAACAACACGTCGCCGAGCAGACGCAGGTTCTCCGCGGTGCGCGATTTCTCGCTGGCGCCGGCGCGCAGTGCTTCGAGCGCGTCGTCGACGCGATGCTGTTGTTCGAGTGCGATGCCGAGACTTGCGCGCAGTACCGCCGAATGTCTGTACGTGGTCAGCGCTTCGCGAGTCTGCTGTTCCGCTTCTTTCGAGAGCCCCTGACTGGCGAGCAGCCAGGCTTTGCCGGCGAGCGCCCACTCGCCCTGTTCGGATGCGGGCAGCGCGAGTACTTCGTCATAGATCGCGACGATGTCGCGGTAGTCGCAATGCGCGAGCGAGCATTTGGTCTTCTGCACCTGCGAGAACAGATGGCTGGCGAGAATGTTCGGCTCGGCAAGCCGCATCGCCCTGATGGCAATTTCGCGCACGAACTTCTCGACGTCCCGCCCTTCGAACGACACCACGCTTTCGCGGGCATTGAACGGGCCGCCTTCTATCTGCACATGCGCGATGTAGGAATCCGTATTGGCATCCATGCTCGTGATGCCGACACGCACGACCACGTCGTTGCGCTTGATAACGCCCTTGATGAATCGCACCGTCGTCGCGTACGACATTTCCTGCCCCGGAATCTGGATATCCGGTTGTGCGTCGTTATCCGTCATCGTGTCGTGCGGGATCGATTCAGCGTCCTGACCGATCTCCTTCATCGACGACATGATCCGCTCGGCGAGGAAGTTGGACGTATAGCCGCGCTCGGTCAGCTTTTGCGGTGCTTCGACCGGCGGCACCAGCAATTGCCGCGTCAGCACGCCGTGCACGACGAGGCACAAGAATCCGATCGTCAGTACGGCAAATACCCATGGCAATACGTACGGCCACAACCGCTTCGGACCTCTGCCGATCAGCCCGGCGGTGCGCAGCCCGAATAGCACGAAGCCGCCCGAATGACGACGCTCGCGGCGATTCTCGGCATTGCCGCGAGCGAATGGACCCGTGCTCCCATTCATTGGCCGACGTTGACTCTGCGCACTCGACATGACTCACCTCGTTGCGATCTTTCGATCGATGTTGGCAACCGTCCGACTTGCGCGGGATAACGCATCGAACGTGCCATCGGGGCGAATGCAAGGCGCCAGCGTGGTTCAGGCTTTGGGAGGCGAGCGGGAGAGCGCGAAAGTGTCGCGTGCCGGCCAACGTATCGACAGCGATAGTCTGGCTGCGGGAGACATCGCGCGAAGAAGCGGGTTAAATAAACGCTTTCACGCGACGGAAAATGAAAATGCCGTTCAGTCTGTGACTGAACGGCATCTGTCGTTACGGGTACTTCAGGCGATTTGCGCGCCGTATCTGAATGGCGCGGTTACTACGCTGCTGCTTTGCTCACTGCGTGGCTCAAACCGAACTCGGCCGCCACTTCAGCAGCCGGTTTTCGACTGCAGTCAACAGATAGTCCGCCGCGAGCGCCACGACGGCGAGCACGATCATCGCCGCGAACACGCCGCTTGCATTGAACGCGCCCTGCGCGGTCGAAATCAGCAAGCCGATACCCTGCTTCGAGCCGAGGAATTCGCCGACCACCGCGCCGACCAGCGCAAAGCCGAAGCTCACGTGCAAGCTCGCGAGAATCCAGCTGAGTGCCGACGGAATTACCACCGACGTCGTCACCTGGCGGCGCGACGCACCGAGAATCTGCGCATTCGCGATCATGTAGCGGTCGGCTTCGCGCACGCCCTGGAATGCATTGGCGAACACGACGAAGAACACCATCACGACCGCGAGCGCGACTTTCGACGCCATCCCGAGCCCCAGCGAAATCACGAACACCGAACCGAGCACGACGCGCGGAATCGAGTTGGCGATCTTGATGTACAGGCTGAACACGTCCGACAGCAGCTTGTTACGGCCCAGCACGATACCGCAGACGATGCCGCCGATCGCGCCGATGATGAAGCCGAGCCCGGTTTCTTCCAGCGTGACCCATACCTGCGTGAGCAACGGGCCTTGCGACGTGCCGTTCACGAACCAGTCGACGATCTGATTGAAGATCTCGGTTGGCATCGAGAAGAAGAACGGGTCGATCCACTTCAGCCGCGCGGACAGTTCCCAGCCGCCGAGCACGACGACGAGCACCAGCACGCGCAGCGAAATCACCAGCGCCTGACGCTGACGGATCTTCTTTTGCGCGACGCGCTCGACGTGAGCGAGCGACGCGGCATCGATGCCCGACGGCATCATCTGTTGAGAGGGTGTAGACATGGTTGCCGTTCCTTGATTAACCGATTTGCACTTCTTCGCGCAGGTCGTGCCAGATGTCGCGCGAGATTTCGATAAAGCGCGGGTCGTAGCGGATCTCCGACGTGATGCGCGGACGCGGCAGATCGATTTCGTACACTTTCTTCAGCGTTGCCGGGCGCGCGGTCAGCACGAACACGCGGTCGGCGAGCGCGATGGCTTCTTCCAGATCGTGCGTGACGAACACGACCGAACCGGCGCCACCCCACAATTGCAGCAGCTCGTCCTGCATCAGCGTGCGCGTCTGCATGTCGAGCGCCGAGAACGGTTCGTCCATCAACAGGATTTCCGGCTTGTTGATGAAGGTTTGCGCAAGCGCGACGCGTTTGCGCATACCGCCGGACAGTTGATGCGGATAGTGCTTGCCGAACTTCTCGAGACCCACGCGACGCAGCCATTCGTTTGCTTCGTCGTAAGCGGCCGATTTCGAACGGCCGCGATACAGCGGGCCGGCCGCCACGTTATCGAGCACCGAGCGCCACGGAAACACCGCGTCGGCCTGGAACACGAAGCCGATACGCGGATCGATGCCGTCCACCGGCACGCCCATCACGCGCACCTCACCGGTGGTCGGCTTCAGCAGGCCGGTGATCATGCTGAGCGTGGTGGACTTGCCGCAGCCGGTCGGGCCGACCACCGCGACGAATTCGCCGCGCGCAACAGCCATGCTGAAGTCGCGCAACGCAACGGTTGCCTTGCCGTCCGGGGAAATGAAACGGCACGACACGTTGCGCATTTCGATCGCTGGCGTATCGCGTGACGTAGATTGATTCATCGGCGGTTGCCTCGCTGTACTGTGGATTCTCGGGATGTCGAACGGTGTTACTGCGCCGCGGTCTTGACCGGCGCCGATACGTAGTCGTTGGTGTAGGTCTTGGCCAGATCGATATGCTTGCCCTTCACCGACGGATTGAATGCCGACAGCACCTTCAGCACCGTTTCCGGACCGTCGGCGGGCATCTTGCCGTCCTTCGTGAACATCGGTTGCGATGCCTTCAGCGCGGCCACGTACAGGTCCTTGTTGTTGCCGTAGTAATCCTTCGGCATCTTCGCGGCGATGTCTTCCGCGCTATGCGTGGCGATGAAGTTCAGCGTCTTCGCGAACGCGTGCGACAGCTTCGCGGCGTCGTCCTTGTGCGATTCGGCCCACGCGCGCTGCACGTAGAAGCTCGAAGCGGGATACGTGCCGCCGAGCGCGGCGCGCGTGCCGTCGAGCGTGCGCATGTCGACCAGCACCTTCGCGTCGCCGGTCTTCAGCAACTGCGATACGGTCGGCTCGGTGGTCATGCCGGCGTCGATACGGTTCTGCTTGATTGCCGCGATAAAGCTGTTGTCCGCGCCGACCGGCAGCATCGTGTACTGCGTGGGCGGCACACCCGCGCGTTGCGCGAGGTATTGCGTGAGAAAGCTCGTCGACGAACCGAGGCCGGTCACGCCGAGCGTCTTGCCTTTCGCGTCGGCCATGCTCTTCAGCGTATCGGCCGCCTTGGTCGACGCCATTTCCACTTCGCCCGGCACCTGACCGAAGATCACGAGCGCCTGGATTTCCTTGCCCTTGCTCTGCAGATCGATCGTGTGATCGTAGAAGCCGACCACGCCTTGCACCGCGCCCGCGAGCAGTTCGTTTTCCGCGTCGACGCCGGCCGGTTGCGACAGCAGTTCGACGTCGAGGCCTTCGTCCTTGAAGTAACCGAGCTGCTCGGTGAGCTTGGCCGGCAGGTAGATGATCTTGGTGGCGCCGCCGATCATGATCGTGATCTTCTCGGCATGAGCGGCCGCCGAAGCAGCGGCGAGGGCGAACGCAACACCTGATACAGCGGCAATCTGGCGCAAGGTACGCATCGAGCAGTCTCCTTAGGTTTGGTCGCCGCGGCAATCGTGTGCGGCGCTTTTTGGGGTGAATGGCAGCGATTATAAAAATGCGAAACCTTCTGCCAGCTTTCTGGGCTTTGGGCAAAACATGGGTGTTAACCCGAAAGAACGACGAAAACTTCACGGAGCGCGCGACGTATGGGGCAAATCACGTAGCCGGCACACGGCAAGCGCGCAAACCCCTTGTTTTAAGGCACAATCGACGGCCTGACTTTCGCCGTTGCCGCCATGAAGCTGCTGCTCATCGAAGACAATCCCACGCTTGCGCACTGGCTCGCCAAGATGCTGGAGCAGGAAGCATTCGCGCTCGACGCCGTGCAGGACGGCGAAGAAGCCGACCGCCTGCTGCGCACCAATCACTACGACGTGATCCTGCTCGACCTGAATCTGCCGAAGCTCTCCGGCAAGAACGTGCTGCGCCGGCTGCGTCAGCGCGGCGACGCGACGCCGGTGCTGATCCTGACCGCGAGCGGCTCGATCGACGAGAAAGTGGAACTGCTCGGCGCCGGCGCGGACGACTACCTGGTGAAGCCGTTCGAAGTGCGCGAGCTGATCGCGCGCATCAAGGTCGCGATCCGGCGGCAGTCGCCATCGAAGGCGGGCGAGGTTGTATGCGGCGATCTGTCGTTCGACATCGATACGCGTCAGTTCACGCTGAAGGGCGCGCCGCTGAACGTAACGCCGCGCGAGCGCTCGGTGCTCGAAGCGCTGATTCTGCGGCTCGGCAAGACGGTGACGAAGCCCGCGCTCGTCGACGCGATCTTCACGCTCGCCGATGAGCCGAGCGAGGACGCGGTCGAGATCTACATTTCGCGCCTGCGCAAGAAGCTCGACGGCAGCTCGGCGGCGATCGTCACGCTGCGCGGGCTCGGCTATCTGCTGCGCAAAAAAGAAGAAGACCAGTAACGATGTCCAATAGCCTGCGCATACGCCTGCTGTGGTGGCTGCTCGTGCCGCTCGCGCTTTATGTGCTGGTGACCGGCGAGACCGAATACGACAACGCGCGCCGCACCGCGAATCTGGTGCAGGACAATCAACTGGTTGCGTCGGCACGCATGATCGCGGGCGAAGTCGAATGGGTGGACGGTTTTCTGCGCGTCGACGTGCCGCCCGCGGCGCTCGAGATTTTCGCGTCGCCGTATCGCGATCAGGTGTTCTACAGCGTGCGCGTCGACGATGGGCGGTTGCTGGCAGGCACACCGGATTTTCCGGCGCGTCCGGTGCAGGCGCCCGATGTGCCCGATCACTACTACACGGAGTTGCACGGCCGCCAGGTGCGCGCGGTCGATATCGTGCGGCTCATGTACGACAACGGGGTGACGCGCCATGTGCGGGTCACGGTCGGCAAGACCACCCGCTCGCGCGATGCGATGACGCAGCAGCTATGGCAGCCGCAACTCGTGCGGCAGATCGTGATGATCGCGCTGGCCGTCGCGCTCGTTTGCATCGGCCTCACGTTCGAATTGCGGCCGCTGATCAAGGTGAAGGACGAGGTCGCCGACCGTGATCCGATGCAGCTGGAGCCGATTCGCGTCGAACGTTTGCATTCGGAATTGCGGCCCATCGTCGAGGCAATCAACCAGTGCATCGCGCGGCTCGGCGTGCAGGTGGCCGCGCAGCGCCGCTTTATCGCCGACGCCGCGCATCAGTTGCGCACGCCACTGACGGTACTCGGCACGCAATTGCAGTTCGCGCGGCAACAGGAAGGCCTGACCCCCGCACTCGACGAAGCACTGGTCGCGATGCATCGAAGCAATCGCTCGATGGTTGGCCTCACGAACAAGCTGCTATTGCTCGCGCAGGCCGAAGCCGCCGATAACGCGCAGCTCGCGACGGAAACCGTCGATCTGGTGCCGCTCGCGATGGAAGTTGTCGAAGATCTCGCGGTGCTGGCGCAGGCGCGCGACATCGATCTCGGCGCCGAACTGGCTCACGCCGCAACGGTGGTCGGGCATCGAGGGTTGCTGCAGGCGCTGATCGCGAATCTCGCGGATAACGCGATTCGCTATACCGGCAGCGGCGGCCATGTGACGGTCGCCGTCAAAGCCGATGCCGCGACGGTCACTGTGAGTGTGATCGACAACGGGCCGGGCATTCCAGCCGAGTCGCGCGGCCGTGTGTTCGAACCGTTCTTCCGCGCATCGACGGATACGGATGGCACGGGTCTGGGGCTTGCGATCGTGCGCGAGATCGCCGATGCGCATCGCGGTGAGATCACGCTGAAGACGGGCGATGGCGGCAGGGGCCTGCATATTGCGGTGAGCTTTCCGCGCGCGGCGGGCGCCACGGATGCGTAGTTCTTCGACAGATAACCGGGACATGGACCCTCGAAGGAGACTCTTCACAATGCAGTTTCCCCGAGTGCGTTTCCTGCGCATGACGCGCGCGACATTCGTGGCATCGCTCTTGTTCTGCGCATTCGCAACGCTTGCAACATTCTCGATACCGGCCCAAGCAGCCGAACCGGAGAAGCTCGCAATCATGGTGGGCGGCATCAACAAGCTCATTTATCTGCCCGCACGTATTGCCGAACGGCTCGGCTATTTCCAGGCCGAAGGGCTCGATGTCGAATTGCTGTCGCAGCCCACCGGTATCGATGGCGAAAACGAAATGCTCGCGGGCGCGGTGCAGGGCGTGGTCGGTTTCTACGATCACACGATCGATCTGCAGGTGCGCGGCACCGAGGTCAAAACGATCGTCGTATTCAGCTCGGTGCCGGGAGAAGTGCAGATGGTCGCCGCGCAATCGGCCGATTCGATCAGAAGCATGGCCGATGTGCGCGGCAAAACACTCGGCGTGACCGGGCTCGGATCGTCGACGAGCTTTCTCACGCAGTACCTCGCGCAGCGCGCCGGCGTGCATCGCACGCAATTCACGCTGTTGCCGGTCGGCGCGGACACCAGTTTTATCGACGCGATGCGGCGCGGACGCATTCAGGCCGGCATGACGACCGAGCCGACCGTGACTCAGCTGCTAAAAGCCGGCGACGCGAAAGTACTGGTGGACATGCGCAATGTCGAAGGTACGCGCGCCGCGCTAGGCGGTACTTATCCCGGGGCGAGCCTGTACGTGCAAACCACGTGGCTCGATGATCATCCGCGTGAGGCGGAAAAACTCGCGCGGGCGTTCGTCAGGGCACTGCGCTACCTGCATACGCACAGCGCCGCGGAAATCGCCGCGCGGATGCCGCAAGAAGATATCGGCGGCGACAGGGCGCTTTATATCAGCGCATTGCAGGCATCGCTGCCGATGTACACGGTGGACGGCAAGATGCCGGCCGATGGTCCGCCGACCGTGCTCAAAGTGCTGGCCGGTTTCAATCCAGCGGTGAAGGGGCGGCATATCGATCTGTCGCGCACGTATACCAATCGGTTCGTCGATGCGGTCGAGCCGTGAGAAGCGCCGTTCGAATCGCCCGTTGCGCGGCGTAACGTTACGAACGAACGCTACGTAACGAGGGCGATCGCGGCGGCCTTCTCGCCGCGCATACGTTTGGTTTGACATCGACTGATCGCGCGCAAAGCACTGTCCAGAAAGGCTGCAATTAATCTGCGGCGATTCATTTAGAGCTTTTCCTTGTTTGGCACGGTATCTGCATGCGTCGAGGCGGTTAAACCCGTACCGATTCGCCATGCACACACTCGACTACGCGAAACATATCGCGCTTGCCCACACGCTGCCCGCACGTCTCGCCGCGTTCGCCCAGAACGATGCGGACGGTGTCGACGACACATCCGCCGGACTCGGCGAACTGGAGACACGTGTCTGCGAAGGCTTGCGTGCGGGCGAGTTTCATCTCGTGTTCCGCGGCGCGCATCGTGTCGCGGACGGCACATTGACGCGGCTCGAAGCGCAGCTTCGCTGGACACATTCCGAATACGGACTCTTGTTGCCGGGTGTCTTCATGATGCCGCTCGAGCATCCGCAAGTGGCGCGGGAAATTGCGGCGTTCGTCGCGAACAGCGTATGCCGCGAGTTGAGTGAATGTCTGGCCGCGAAGCAGTCGTTGGCGCCGATCGCGCTCACGGTGTCGGCGCAGATTGCATTGCTCGATTCGTTTGCCGACGATCTCGCGCGGACCGCCGATACTTATGACGTCCCGTCGCATCTGTTTGAAATCGAAGTGGCGGATAGCGCGGAAGCGGCGACGCTGCTGTCGTTGCGAACGATGACGGCGGGGCTTCGCGATGTGGGTGTTGGGGTGGCGTTGGGGAATTGGGGGAATGGTGCTTCGTCGTTGGCGTTGCTCGGGGCGCTTGATGTCGACACGATTACTATTGCGCGCGAGTTGATGGCTGCGGTGCCGCGGGATGGGCGTGCCAGGGTGGTGATGGCTGCCGTGCTGGATCTGTTATGTGCGCTTGGTGTGCGGACGGTTGTGAATGGGGTTGATACGGAAGCGCAATTGCAGTGGTTGGGGGCGTGGCCGGAGGTGTTGGCGCAAGGGGCGGTTTTTTCGCGGGCGTGGCGGGGGTTGAGGGATGTGGTGGGGTGAAAGCTTTTTTGTTGGTTGTGGTGTTGGCCTTTTCCTGAATGCTTATTGGTCTATTAGCGTTGCCCCTGTGCGGGGCGGCACCTACTTTCTTTGCGTGCTGCAAAGAAAGCAGCTTGACACCGCTAGCTCATAAGTGGGTCCCCTGGCTTGGACGAGGTAGTGGTGCATCTGGAATCTGTGTTCTCCGCACACTTCGCCTCAGTGACAAGGCCGTCATTCTTCCGGCGGCGCTGCGCGCGCCGTAGCGCTGGTCAAGAACCGTCGGGTTTCTTTGCGTGATGCGGTCATTTCTTACATCGTGCTGGTGATATGGCTTTTGCTACGGTGTAGAGCGGTCCCTAATCAAATAGTCGCGATAGCTTTGCGACTATCCCGTGCTTTGCAATCCACGCTGCGTAAATTCGGTACTCGGGGTCGTTCATCAGATGCCGCTCCTCCGTTTTTGCGCGCAGAAAATACAGCAGGTTGACGGCGATCAATCCGGCGCAGTGTGTCACCGCGATTTTCCAGCCGAGCGGTTCGACGAACGGCACCGAGATCATCCAGTACGACAGATTCTTCGCGATATAGGCCGGGTGTTTGGTAAACCGGTAGGGTCCCGATGTGATGATTCCGCGATTGGTCAGGTTCGAGAAGCGTAGTCCGAATGAAATCGTCGCGCACGCATAACACAGCAGCAACGCGACGATGACGACGCCCCATGCGAATCGTAGTGCCGGCACCGAAATCAGCCAGCTATCCCAGAACGTCGAGCCTTCATAGCGGATGTACTGGCTCGAGATCAGCGACCAGAACGGCTGGTAGCAGATGATCGCGACGAGCCAGCCGAGCGTGGTTGGCTCCGCGCTGCGCACGTGGCTGTCGAGCACGCGGAATGTGCACAGATAGCCGACCGTGCCGAACATCAGATCCATCGCAAACGACAGGTCGTACATGAAGCGGAATGTCGCGAGCGAGAACGGCGCGTCTAGCGCGCTCGTCAATGAGGCGTTCAGATGTTCCGCGTTGGTCGACAGATAAACGGTCATCAACGGCAGGAAGAATGCCTTGACCATCCAGCCCGCGAGCATTTCGCGCAACGGCCGCCAGTTTGCCGGCCGCTCGCCGCGCAGAAGCAGACGCGACAACACGAGGTAGGTGTCGTCGGTTTCGCGCTGATGCCGGTCCATCCATGCGAAGTAGAACGGCGTGGCGGCAATCGCATAAGGCGCGAGCGTGCGCAATAGCGACCAGAACGGATCGTAGAACGCGCCGTGATATTCGGGCAGCAGCCAGTACAGCGCGCCGATGATTGCATAGATCGATGCCAGTGCAACGAGCCGCGACGCGACGCGCGCGAGACTCAACGATCGTATTGCCCGGTTCGCGAGGCCAGTGCCCGGCCGCAGATAGACGCGCGCGACGAACAGATCGTAGAGCGCGATTGTCGCGATGATCGCGACGCATGCGAGCGTGCTGCGCGTCGCGCCGTCGATCGTCGTGCTATCGCGTACCAGCCAGAGCGTCGACAGGCCGGCCGCCATGCCGGCGACGCCAATCGAAAACGGCGTGGCCGAACGCGGCCGCGAGTCTTCAGCGCGAGCGATCGTGTCGAAGGTGGAGCTCATGTCATCCCCCGTAGTCATCGCAGCGAGGCGGCCGGGCTATCGTTTTTTAAGGCCCGGCCGCCGGGCCGCCGGATGGTGCCCGGTTGCGCGTTGCCGCGCTTACTTGCCGGCCGCGGCGCCGCCGCCGAGCAGACCGCCGACAAGATTCGTCACTGGCGCGAGCGGGTTCTTGTTGCCGGAAGCATTGCCGCCCGATCCGCTCGACAAGCCACCGGTGAGGCCGCCCAGCAAGCCGGTCACCGGGTTGACCGCAGCGCCTGTGCCGCCGGCGCTGCCACCACTGCCGCCGCTCCCGTGAGGCGCGCCGACGCCGACGCCGACGGCGCCCGTCAGCGAGCCGACCAGACCGGTGACGGGCGCGAGCGGGCTGCTGCTGCCTGGCGTGCCGTCGAGCGAGCCGACCTTGTTGAGCAATCCATTGACCGGCGTCAGCAGACCGCCGAGTCCGGCGCCACCACCGGCACCACCCGAACCGCCTGTTCCCGCGACGCCGCCGAGCGAACCGAGGTTGCCGAGCAGACCCGTGAGCGGCGGGATCGCACCGCCGCCCGCGCCGCCGCTTCCACCCGCGCCGCCGACTCCGCCCAGCAGACCGGTGAGCGGCGCGAGCGGATTGGCGGTCCCGCCGGTCAGCAGACCGCCCGTGGTGGTGACGGTGTTGCCCAACTGGCTGACGATTCCGCCGACGTCCTTGCCGACCTGATCCTTCGTCGAGTTCGATACTTTCACGCCGGCCGCGTTGACTCCGTTGCCGACCGTGCCGAGCAGGTTGCCGAGCGGCGCGCCGAGGCCCGTGGCTTTGCCGAGTGTCTGCGTCGTATCGGAGACCGCGAGCGTGATCGGATTGATGACCGTGCTGAGTTGCGTCTCGACCTGTTGAACCGGGCCGCTCGATAGCAGCTTGTTCAGTCCGGAGCCGGCCGCGATGACGCCGTTGCCCACGCCATCGACGGCGCCGCCGACGGTCGATGTCACCGGCGACAGCGGCGCGAGCGGTCCGCTGCCGAGGCTCGCGACGACACCGCCGACCGATTTGGTCGCGGCGCCCACATCGGTGACGACACCGGAGGTGGAGCCCAGCGTCGCGCCGAGCGGATTCTTCGGGTTGCCGAGCGTGCCGAGGCCCGCCGCCACACCGTCGCCGAGCGTCTTGACGCCGTTGCCGAGATTCGTGACGGCTCCGCCGAGATTGTCCGTCGTCGCGCCGTTGACGCCGGGGATCGACGTGCCGGAAACCTTGGTGCCGGTATCGGCGACGGTCGTGCCGATCGCGGTGATGAGGTTGCCTGACTGGGTGACGACGTTGCCGATCGGAGTCGAGGAGGTGCCTGAGGTACCCGAGGTACCCGAGGTACCCGAGGTACCCGAGGTACCCGAGGTACCCGAGGTACCCGAGGTACCCGAGGTACCCGAGGTACCCGAGGTACCCGAGGTACCCGAGGTACCCGAGGTACCCGAGGTACCCGAGGTACCCGAGGTACCCGAGGTGCCTGAGGTGCCTGAGGTGCCTGAGGTGCCTGAGGTGCCCGAAGTACCCGAAGTACCCGAAGTACCCGAAGTACCCGAGGTGCCCGAAGTACCCGAGGTGCCCGAAGTACCCGAAGTACCCGAAGTACCCGAAGTACCCGAAGTACCCGAAGTACCCGAAGTACCCGAAGTGCCCGAAGTACCCGAAGTACCCGAAGTACCCGAAGTACCCGAAGTACCTGAAGTACCTGAAGTCCCTGAAGTCCCTATCACTCCGCCTAGCCCACCGCCGCCGACTCCGCCACTGGGGGCATGAAGAGTCGAGCCGCAACCATAGAGTGCGAGAAGCGTGGACGTTGCGACGGCGACGGCTGTCAGACTGGTGATTGTTTTCATGATGTCCTCGTTGAACGACAATTGACGAGGCCATCAATGCAAATCGCACGCCAGGCGTAAGTTATCTTTTATTTCGCCTGCAAATAAGAATTCCGATGCAGGAAACCACCGGTCGACCGAATTTATATCGATAAAACCCGCTTTTTATAGATGGCGGGCGGGCGATGTACCGTGCGTGTGCTACGTAACGTCAGGGCCACGCGTAACGGCGTTGCTCCACGACAGCGGATCCGTCACAACCCGATCACCCGGTCGACATCCTCGTGGCTCTTTTCGGCGCGTCGCTTGCCGCGACATTGCCGGCGTCGCTCGAACTGGCTTGTACCGCGTCCCCGCGCCTGATGGTCGACTCACGCACGACCAGATGCGGGTCGAGCATCGAATAGCCGGCGTTTACCGCGGCTTTGCCATGCAATTCGTCGATCAGCTTCGTCATCGCGAGTTCGCCCATGCGCTCGCTCTGAAAATCCACCGACGTCAGCGATGGCGACGTGTACTCGCCATACGGCACGTTGTCGAAGCCGGCCACCGACACATCTTGCGGCAAATGAAAACCGAGTTCGCGAGCTTCCTTGATGAAGCCGAGCGCAATCAGATCGTTGTAGCAGATCACCGCATCCGGGCGTTTCGGGCCGAGCATCAAACCCGAACACGCGCGCTCGCCGCCCGCGGCCGACGGGCTCTGCGCATCATGCACATCGAGCGGTATGTCGTGTTCGTCGAGACAGTTGCGGATGCCACGAATCCGTTCATCGTTCCAGCGCGAGCGGCCGAAGCCGAGATAGGCGAAGCGCCGATGGCCGAGCTTCAGCAGGTGATTCGCCAGCATGTAGCCCGCGAGGCAACTGTCGGTGCCGACACTCGAAATCGGAAAGCGCTCGCTGCGTCCGAACAGCACGACGGGTTTGCCGAGATCGAGCAGCCATTGCACGGACTCGTCCGGCATCCGCGAACTAACGATCATGCCGTCGACGCGAAGCGCGAGCGATTCGATCAGCGTTTTTTCGCGCTCCTGGCTTTCTTCGGTATCGACGAGCAGCAGCGTGTAATCGTGCTGCAACGCGACGCGGTTCGCGCCCTTGACGATGTTGGTGAAATGCGGATTGCGGATATCGAGGATCGCCAGACCGATGGTGTGCGTGCGGCCGGTGATCATCGAGCGGGCGAGCGGATTGGAGCGATAGCCGAGCTGTTCGATGGCCTGCTTGAGCCGGGCTTCGACGACCGCGGTGAAGCGCTGGGTCCCATTCATATACTTCGACACGGTGGCGACCGACACGCCTGCTGCGGCCGCGACGTCGCGAATGGTGGCACCCTTCTTCATCGGTAGCGGATATCGTTTTCTATTAGTTTTTTAATATTATCGGCAATCCGGCGCAAAGGCGAGCGCGGCCGGCGCGGGCCAATCGACAAAGGGAGACACGAGGTAACACATGACGATCAAGGTAAAAGGACTGCGCTGGTGGATGATCGGGCTGCTCACGCTCGGCACGATCACCAACTATCTCGCGCGCAGTTCGTTGAGCGTGGCCGCGCCGACGGTGCTGCATCATCTGCATATCTCCACGCACGAATACGGCTGGATTACCGGGGCGTTTCTCGTCATGTATCCGATCGGCGCACCGTTGACCGGCTATCTGATCGATCGCGTCGGGTTGCGCTTCGGTTTTCTGCTGTGCGGTGTCGCGTGGTCGTTGATCTGTATCGCGCACGGTTTCGCTTCGGGCTGGCTCGGTCTGTTCGTGCTGCGCGGCATGCTCGGGCTCGTCGAAGCCGCGTTCATTCCCGGCGGCATGCGCGCGGCCGCGTACTGGTTTCCGCCGCATGAGCGCGGCACGGCCGCGGGCGTGTTCAACCTCGGCACGTCGACCGGCGCGATTCTCGCGCCGCCGCTGATCGCGTGGTCGATCCTGCGCTATAGCTGGCACGTCGCGTTCATCATCGTCGGCGCGCTGGGGCTCGCGTGGGCCGTGCTGTGGCTGCTGTTTTACCGGCAGCCGGAGCGGCACTCGGCGTTGTCGAAGGAGGAGGCTGCATATGTCGGCGCGAGCGTCGGCACATGCGGCGAGTCCGGTTTGCGCGCCGCCACCGCCATCGACGCCCCAGCGCCGAAGTTGCTCGCGATACTGAAGCAGCGCAATTTCTGGGGCATCGCGCTGCCGCGCTTCTTTGCCGATCCTGTGTGGGGCACGCTGGTCTACTGGATGCCGCTCTATCTGTACCAGGCGCGCGGTTTCGATCTGAAGGCGATCGCGCTGACCGCGTGGCTGCCGTTCGTCGCGGCCGACCTCGGCTGCATGGTCGGCGGCCCGTTGTCGGCGTGGCTCGAACGCCGCTTCGACGTGCCGATCGTCAACGGCAAGCGCATCGCGTTCACGCTGGCCGCGTTGCTGATGATCGGCATGGCCGGCGTCGGCTTCGTGAGCAATCCGGCGCTCGCGGTGGCTCTGCTGTGCCTCGGCGGCTTCGCGCATCAGACGCTGTCGATCACCGTGATCTCGATGTCCGCCGATCTGTTTCCCCGCCGCGAGGTCGGCACCGTAACGGGTCTGGCCGCGCTCGTCGCCGGGCTCGGCAACTTCGCGTTCACGATGACGATCGGCGGATTCGTCGCGCGTGTCGGCTATACGCCGTTTTTCGTCGCGCTCGGTTTGGGCGATCTGATCGGCGTGGCGCTGCTGTGGGCGCTCGTGCGCCGTCCGTCGGCGTCGGCAGCCGCGGTCGCGGTGGAACGCGCGGCGCGGCAAGCGCGGGCGTGAGATGGGTTTGAAAGGGACTGCCGATCCCGTCCACGCCACATCGCCATCCGTTGACACAGGTCAAAACCGCGCATCACACACGCATTCGACAATGCGAGCAGTTCTCATCTGAAAGCAACGGGCAGGCATCAAGTCATCTATAAGATATCTGTCTCAAGACCTTCGGAATTGACCGCAAAGCCTTATCGGGCGGGGCTCGACCCCTTTGGGTGAGTTCTCGGGACCTGTTTGTTTAGCAGCAAATAGTGCCAAAGGCGCATATACTCTCGGTCGTGCCGCAAAACCCGGGGGCCGCGGGTTGCATCGTGTCGTCGTGCAGCGCAGTCGTTGTCGCGCCGCGATTGCACTGGCTCCGCCAACGCTCTGTCTACCACTTCTAGCAAAGCCTCAATCATGTCCACATCGCCGAAGATCATCTACACCCTGACCGACGAAGCGCCCGCACTGGCGACGTACTCGCTGCTGCCGATCGTCAAGGCGTTCACGCGCTCGTCCGACGTGCTCGTTGAAACCCGCGACATTTCGCTCGCCGGCCGGATCATTGCCGTATTTCCGGACTACCTGACCGCGGAACAGAAGGCCTCCGACGATCTGGCGGAGCTGGGTGGACTCACCACGCGCCCGGAAGCGAACATCATCAAGCTGCCGAACATCAGCGCATCGGTGCCGCAGCTGAAGGCCGCGATCGCCGAATTGCGCGACCTCGGCTACAAGCTGCCGTCCTATCCGGACGTCGCGACGACCGACACCGAAAAGGACGTCAAGGCCCGCTACGACAAGATCAAGGGCAGCGCGGTCAACCCGGTGCTGCGCGAAGGCAATTCGGATCGCCGCGCGCCGCTGTCGGTGAAGAACTACGCGCGCAAGCATCCGCACAAGATGGGCGTGTGGAACGCGGACTCGAAGTCGCACGTCGCGCATATGAACAGTGGCGATTTCTACGGCAGCGAGAAGTCGGCGCTGATCGCGCAAGCCGGTAACGTGAAGATCGAACTGATCGCCGCCGACGGCGCGGCAACGGTGCTGAAGGCAAAGACGGCGGTGCAGGCCGGCGAAATCATCGACGCGTCGGTGCTGAGCAAGAAGGCGCTGCGCAGCTTCATCGAAGCGGAAATCGCCGACGCGAAGAAAACCGGCGTGCTGTTCTCGGTGCACCTGAAGGCAACGATGATGAAGGTCTCGGACCCGATCATCTTCGGCCAGGTGGTATCGGTGTTCTATCAGGACGTGCTGGCCAAGCACGCCGACGCGCTCGCGCAAGTCGGCTTCAACCCGAACAACGGTATCGGCGATCTGTACGCGCGTCTGAAGGACCTGCCGGCTGAAACCGCCGCCGCGATCGAAGCCGATATCAAGGCGCAATACGAACAGCGTCCGCCGCTCGCGATGGTCAACTCGGACAAGGGCATCACGAGCCTGCACGTGCCGAGCGACGTGATCGTCGACGCATCGATGCCGGCGATGATCCGCGAGTCGGGCAAGATGTGGGGCGCCGACGGCGCGCTGCACGACGCGAAGGCGCTGATTCCGGACCGTTGCTACGCGGGCGTTTATCAGGCTGCGATCGAAGACTGCAAGAAGAACGGCGCATTCGATCCGGTCACGATGGGCACGGTGCCGAACGTCGGCCTGATGGCGCAAGCGGCCGAGGAATACGGTTCACACGACAAGACGTTCCAGATCGCAACGAACGGCGTGGTCCGCGTGACCGACGAAGCCGGCGCGGTGCTGCTGGAGCAGCCGGTCGAGCAGGGCGACATCTTCCGTATGTGCCAGACCAAAGACGCGCCGATTCGCGACTGGGTCAAGCTCGCGGTCAACCGCGCTCGCGCAACCGGCACGCCGGCCGTGTTCTGGCTCGACTCGGCGCGCGCGCACGACGCGCAGATCCTCAAGAAGGTCGAGCAGTACCTGAAGGACCACGACACGAACGGCCTCGACATCCGCGTGATGGCGCCGGTCGACGCGGCGAAGTTCTCGTTCGAGCGCATCCGCGCGGGCAAGGACACGATTTCGGTGACGGGCAACGTGCTGCGCGACTATCTGACCGACCTGTTCCCGATCATGGAAGTCGGCACGAGCGCGAAGATGCTGTCGATCGTTCCGCTGATGGCCGGTGGCGGCATGTTCGAAACCGGCGCGGGCGGTTCGGCGCCGAAGCACGTGCAGCAGTTGGTCGAGGAAGGCTTCCTGCGCTGGGATTCGCTGGGTGAATTCCTCGCGCTGGCCGCGTCGCTCGAACATCTGGCGGGCATGTATCACAACCCGAAGGCGCAGATTCTGGCCAAGACGCTCGATCAGGCGACCGGCAAGTTCCTCGACAACGACAAGTCGCCGGCGCGCAAGATCGGTGGCATCGACAACCGCGGCAGCCACTTCTACCTCGCGATGTACTGGGCCGAAGCACTGGCCGCGCAAACCGAGGACGCCGCGCTGCAGGCGCAATTCGCGGGTGTTGCGAAGGCGATGGCCGACAACGAGGCGAAGATCGTCGCGGAACTCGGTGCTGCGCAAGGCAAGCCGGTGGATATCGGCGGCTACTACCGTCCGAACGTCGAACTGACCGCCAAGGCAATGCGCCCGAGCGCGACGCTGAACGCGATCGTCGATTCGGTTGCCTGATAGCTCGCGTTGAAGTCGCGACGCACGCGGCTGATGTGGTGAGCATCCTGGCCGCAAATACGACAATGGCGCCTTTTGGGCGCCATTGTCGTTTCTACTTCCCCTTCTTCGTCTACGTGCCCAGCGGTCATACCCGTCCTTATACGTGAACGATTTCCCAGTCGGCGAGCTTCTCCGGAATCTCCAGCGTCGACGTATCGAGTTCGCACAGATGCTCGCAGGTCAGGCCGCGCGCGAGGTCGTCGGCGGCCTGTTGCGGGCTCGAAAACTCACCCAGCGTTTCGTTGCCGTAAGTGGCTTGCCAGCCGTCGTCACCCGGCAGAATGTAGAACGCTCCTTGCGTCGAACCAAAGCGAAAGCCTTTCATTTTTTGTCTCCCAGTTGCCAATAAAAAACCGCGATTCGTGGCGGCTTCGTCGCAATCTGTGGGATCGGAGCGGGCTGTCCCGTTGCGCCCTCTCGAATCCGACTGCGTGAAGCGACTGCTCTTGTGAAAGAGTCTACGTCAGCGCCAGAGCGGGCAAGCGGGCGTCAAATCGTTCTTTTCTATAAAAATTATTGTTTATAAACAATGAATTGCGGTCGTCATTTTGCGATGTGCAACGGAGGGCGACATCGTGAAACGGCTGGTTTGTGCCTCGCACCATGATTTTTTACGACACGCGGAATCGTTTCGTATCGTGAAAATTAGCGGTTGCGCGCGATGCGTGAAAACGATCACTGCGCGGGCACCGCGACCCTACGCCGCGCCACACCCGGCGCTTACAACCACCCAAGCCAGCGCCACCACGTCGCCGCGAACAGCAGCAGCACCAGATACCCGGCGATCGTCAATACGATGCCGACACGCGAGAACTGCCGCGCGGTGAACGTATCGGTGGCGAGGCACACCATGTTTTGCGGCGCGTTGATCGGCAGCAGGAAGCCGAAGCTGACCACATAGCCGAGCAGCATCGTCATGCCGATCCGGCTGAACTCGCCTTGCATCGATTGCAGCACCGCGATCAGGATCGGCAGCATCGCCGAGGTCAGCGCGGTCGCGCTCGCAAAGCCGAGGTGAATCACGATCAGGAACGCGGACAGAATCGCGAACGCGGTGAACGCGCTCGCGTGATCGAGGCCGGTGTGATGCGCGACGAGATCGCCGAGCCATTGGCCGGCGGTGGTCGTCAGCAGCGCGGTGCCGAGGCTGATACCGACGCCGAAGACGATCACCGTGCCCCACGGAATACGGCTTTGCACCGTCTTCCAGTCCATCACGCCGAAGCGCGGCAGCATCAGGATCACGAGACCGACGTAGGTGACCGACGTGGTGTCGAACGGATGCAGCTTGCCTTCCGTCGCCCAGAAAAACAGCAGGCCGATCGCGACGCCGAGCAGGCGCTTCTGCGGCCCGGTCATCGGCCCAAGCTCGCGCAGCGAGCGCGCCACGGCCTCCTTGCCGCCGGCGATCTGATCGGTTTCGGGCGGCAGCATTTTCAACACGATCACCAGCAGCACGGCCGACATCACGATCGCCCACGGCGCGCCGGCGATGAGCCAATCGAGCCATGTGACGCGCGCGCCGAGCATCTTGTCCATGAAGCCGACCGTCAGCAGATTCTGCGCGGCGGCGGTCAGGATGCCGACGTTCCAGATGCTGGTCGCCTGCGCGACCACGATCATGATGCCGGCCGCGATATTCGAGCGCTTATCGACGCCGAACGCCGAGATCACGCCGATCATGATCGGCACGACGCAGGCACTGCGCGCGGTCGCGCTCGGCACCACGAACGACAGCACGATCGTGACCGCGATCGAGCCGATCAGAATGCGCCGCGTGGTCGTGCCGATCAGCGATAGCGTGACGAGCGCGATGCGCTTATCGAGACCGGTGATCGTCATCGCAGCCGAAATGAACAGCGCGCCGGTGACCAGCGCGAGCGCCGAATTCGAAAAGCCGGCGAGCGCCATGCTGATCGCCGCCGACGTGCCGTAGATGACGCCCGGATCCTTGATGGTCGGCGCGGTGCCGATCAGGAACGCGATCAGCGACGTGATGATGATCGCGCTCGCCTCATACGACACGGCCTCGGTCAGCCAGACGACGACCGCGAACGCGAGAATCGCGAGCATTCGGTGCCCGGCGGGCGGCAGCGTGGCGGGGAGCGGCAACAGCAGCACGACGATCAGGGCGGCGACGCTTGCGATCGGACCGATCGGCACGCCGTGTTTGACCGGCGTGGAACCGGTCGAGCCGGCGCCGGATTGAGCTTCGGGTTTCGATGCGCTCATGCTTGTCGCTCCTCGGTGGGAGTGCTGCTCGCCGCGCGGGTCGATCGATGATCGATGTCCGAGTCGGTCGATGCATCGGGCATCGCGCGATGTCACGCGGCGAGCGTCACGGTATCGCAAGGGGATGTCGCAAGCGCTGTTGTATCACGCGGTGGGTTTCGATTTGAACGCAGCGTGCGTGGCGATGTGATGACGTGGTGTGCCGCGAACTGTTGCATATCGCGGCGTTTCGATTTCGTGCGGGGGGAATGCGGGCGTCGGCGGTGTGACGCGTTTGCTCGTGCTAGTTCGACGTTAGGGAGAGTGAGCCTGGAGTTGACGCCACAGCCGTCTTATCGCGAGCGATCCGTTGACCTCAGGCATAGCCGATTCACCGACCGCAAAGCATTCACACGGTCAGCGAACCACGCTCCGCTCAGACGCCCACCTTGGTCAACTCATGCGCGCGGCGCAGCCGTTCGCGGCTGTTGCTCAGATGCATGCGCATCGCGGCGCGCGCATCGTCGGCATCCTGGCGTTCGATCGCGCGATAGATCAACAGGTGCTCGCCGAGCACGTTGCGCAGCACCTCGATCTGGTCGAGTTCGGCGATCTCGGCCGAACCGAGCCGCGTGCGCGGGTGGACGGAGTTGCCGAGCTGGCTCAGCACGTCGAAGAAATAGCGGTTGCCGCTTGCCCGCGCGATCTGCAGATGGAATTCGATGTCATGCGCGAGCGTATCGGTGCTGCCGCGTTCGAGTTCCGACTCGAAGCGCGCGAGCGCCGCGCGGATCTGCTTCAGATGCTGATCGGTGCGCCGCGAAGCCGCGAGCGCGGCGGCGGCGGCTTCGACGTCGATACGGAATTCGATGATCGCCATCACGTCCAGCATGCTGGACAGATCGGCGGCGGGCAACTGCATCGGCTTTTCGGCGGCGGGCGCGAGTACGAACGTGCCGATGCCGTGCCGCGTCTCGACGATATGGGCTGCCTGCAGACGCGAAATCGCCTCGCGAACCACGGAGCGGCTCACGGAAAGCTGCTTCATCATGGCGACTTCGGTGGGAATGCGGTCGCCTGGCCTCAGGGCGCCGCGGCGGATTTCTTCGGAAAGGGTGGCCACCACCTTCTCAGTTAGGCTGCTCATTTTTGTGGCTGATTGACTGATTTCCAGCAAAGTATCGCACAGGACTTTACTTGATACCGCTGTGTTCGGCTGGACGGGCACGGCCGGCTTTTGCGTGTGGGGATGTTGTGCGTTAAGGCGGAAGGCGGCTGACGCCGACGCGCTTTCGATGGTTCATCGGGTGCGCAAGATGCCTGGGCGAGTCGGTGGAAGAGTGATGGCTGGCACTCGGCGGTGGTGATTAAATTAAAGACATCAGACGTCTTAGTTCGGTCGTATTGGCATGTTCCAACGTTGTAATGACCGTGGATTAGCCCGATTTTGCCCGATAAACATCATGTTTATAGGGTAAACGCTGTGCTTTACCTGGCAAATGGATCAAGGTAGACTGTCATCGGACAACATATCTTGTGTTCGCAGAATCATACGCGCTGCCCGGATGCGCACGCGCCTCCCGGAGGCTTGCACCGGCCGGCTTACTTCATGCACCAGGTGCTCTTCCCATGTCCACGAAACCTACCGAATCGAACGCCACGCCGGTCGTCACCGAACTGCGCGTCGTGCCCGTCGCCGGCCGCGACAGCATGCTGCTGAACCTGAGCGGCGCGCACGGCCCGTTCTTCACGCGCAACGTCGTGATCCTGCGCGACAGCGCCGGCAACACCGGCATCGGCGAAGTGCCGGGCGGCGAGAACATCCGCAAGACCATCGACGATGCGCGGCCGTTCGTCGTCGGTCAATCGATCGGCAACCTGCAGGCGATTCTGAACAAGGTGCGCACGCAATTCGCCGATCGCGACGCGGGTGGGCGCGGCCTGCAAACCTTCGATCTGCGCACGACGATTCACGCGGTCACCGCGCTCGAAGCAGCGCTGCTCGACCTGCTCGGCCAGCACCTCGGCGTGCCGGTCGCGGCGCTGCTCGGCGAAGGGCAGCAACGCGACGAAGTGGAAATGCTCGGCTATCTGTTCTATATCGGCGATCGCAACAAGACCGACCTGCCGTACGCAAGCGGCGCCGATGGCCGCGACGCCTGGGAGCGCGTGCGCACCGAACAAGCGCTGACGCCCGAGGCGGTCGTGCGTCTCGCCGAAGCCGCGCAGGCGCGCTATGGCTTCAACGACTTCAAGCTGAAGGGCGGCGTGCTGGCCGGCGATGCCGAAATTGAAGCGGTCACTGCACTCGCTGAGCGCTTTCCCGACGCGCGCGTGACGCTCGATCCGAACGGCGCATGGTCGCTTGCCGAAGCGGTGCGCCTGTGCCGCGATCAGCACGACGTGCTGGCCTACGCGGAAGATCCGTGCGGCGCGGAAAACGGCTATTCGGGCCGCGAAGTGATGGCCGAATTCCGTCGCGCAACCGGCCTGCCGACGGCGACCAACATGATCGCGACCGACTGGCGCCAGATGGGTCACGCAATCCAGTTGCAATCGGTCGACATTCCGCTGGCCGATCCGCATTTCTGGACCATGCAGGGCTCGGTGCGCGTCGCGCAGATGTGCAACGACTGGGGCCTGACGTGGGGCTCGCATTCGAACAATCACTTCGATATTTCGCTCGCGATGTTCACGCACGTCGCGGCCGCCGCGCCGGGCAAGATCACCGCGATCGACACGCACTGGATCTGGCAGGACGGTCAGTTCCTGACGCAGGATCCGTTGCAGATCGTCGGCGGCAAGGTGAAGGTGCCGCAGAAGCCGGGTCTCGGTATCGAACTGGATATGGACGCGCTCGAAAAGGCGCATGCGCTGTATCAGCAGCACGGCCTCGGCGCGCGTGACGATGGCGTGGCGATGCAGTATCTGATTCCGAACTGGAAGTTCGATAACAAGCGTCCGTGCCTGGTGCGCTGATATCGCTACTGTTGGGCGAGATGTTAAAAGGCGGCTGCACGGATAAGCGTGCAGCCGCCTTTTCTTATGGTCCCAACTAACCGGGCAGGGGCAGCTAAGCCTGCCACCCTCAGCTCACGCCGCCACCACCCTCCGCTCAACCGCGCCGAAACACCACGTGTGAAATCCGCTGCACCAGCAGCGCGGCCGCGAGCGATGCCACCGCCGTCAGCCACACGCCGATATGAATCGACTGCACCAGCGCATCGCGCGCGGTGTCGAGCAGTGCGAGCGTGTTGAGCCCCGACGATTTCATATCCGCGATCAGTTGCAGGCGCGAAGTGTCGTCGATCAGGATGCGCAGATCGACGAAACGCGGCCGCCATTGCGACGCGGCGGGCTCGCCGAGCACGCTCATCGTGCGCGTGACGACATCGCGATAGTGATGCGACACGACCGTCGCGACGATACTCGTACCGAGCATGCCGCCCACCATCCGCGTGGATTGCAGCAGCGCGGTCGTGATGCCGAAGCGCTCGCGCCCGGCGATCTCCTGCGCGAACACGTTCAGATTGTTCAGGATGAAACCGAGGCCGATGCCGACCGCGCCCATCGGCACGACGATGCGCAGCCGCGGCGTATCGGGATTGGCGAACGCAAGCGCGATCGATGCGAACATCAACAGCGCGAAACCGATCGACAGAATCCGCGTGGGCTTTTTCATGTGAATCACGATGCGCGTATTCAGCAGACTGCCGAGCGCGATGCACGCGGCGATCGGCGTCGCGAGCAGGCCGGCCTGTTGCGGCGACAGGCCGAAGCCGCCTTGCAGCAGCAGCGGCGCGAAGAAGATCAGCGAGAACATCACGAAGCCCGACAGCATGCCGAGCGTAAATAGCGTGACGAGCTGCGGGTCCTTGAACAGGTCGAGCGGAACGATCGGATGGGTTGCGCGCTTTTCGCAGATCAGCAGCGCGACCGCGCCGACGATCACGCATACGCCGAGCACGAGATTGCCCGGTGTGAGGCCGTGTTTCGGCACTGCCTCGATAAACGCCTGCAAGCCGCCGAGCACGGCCGCGACCAGCGCAGCGCCGAGCCAGTCGATCTTTACCTCGCCTTCCTGCGGCCGCCGGAAAGTGGGCAGATGCATCCAGATGAAATAGAGCGCCGCCGCGCCGACCGGCAGGTTCACCAGAAACGTGGAGCGCCAGCCGAGGTGTTCGCTCATCCAGCCCCCGAGCGACGGGCCGGCCGCGGTGCCGATGCCGTACGCGGCAGCCAGCACCACCTGCCAGCGCACGCGCGTGCGCGCATCGGGGAACAGGTCAGGGATCGACGCGAACGCGGTGCCGACCATCATGCCGCCGCCGACGCCTTGCAGACCGCGCGCGATCGCGAGGAACAGCATGTTGGGGGCGAGCCCGCACAGCACCGACGCGGCCGTGAACGTGATCACCGCGGCGATCACGAAGCGCTTGCGGCCGAAGTAGTCGCCGAGCCGCCCGAACACCGGCACCGTGACAACCGACGCGAGCAGGTACGCGCTCGCGATCCACGCGAAATATTCGAAGCCGTGCAGTTCGGCGACGATCGACGGCAGCGCGGTACTGACGACGGTCTGGTCCAGCGCGACCAGCATATTGACGAGGCCGATGCCGAGCATCGCGAGCAGCGCGTTACGGAACGGCAGCGTGGGGGCGGGGGTGGGATCGGCTGGGGCGGCGTCTGTAGTAGCGGAGGTGGCGGTCGAATTCACGGAGGCGGGCAGAAGGCGGTTCAGGGTGGGCGCGGCGGGCGGGTCGCGAAGCAGGTTTCCGGCAATTCTACGGAAGTTGTCTGACGTCTTCGAGGATTATACGGGTTTTCCCTTATCAAAATTATTCGTCGCGTGGAAAACATGCGGGGCGAAAGCAGGAGAGGCAGGCGGTACGGTTCGTGCAACCCGGGAAAGCGCGCGCCTGTTCACGCAATCGAACGTGGTAAGTTTTGTCGCGCGACAACCCGATCGAAGTGCCAGCGGAGGACCTCACCCTGCGCCACGCTCCGGCTTCCTGTTCGACGACCCGCCAGATCTCTGGGACTTCATCCCCTGAACGAATGGCGACCAGCTCTTGGCGTACGTTTGCGTGCGCACGCATCGGCATGAGCGTCGGCCTGAGCCTCGCCGGCGCCGCCGCTACGTTGCTGCTGTGTTCGCAGCCGGCCGCCGCCGCCGAAATCAACGCCGGCTTCGTGTCGCTCTACGGCGTGCTGGACACCAGCCTCGAAATCACCGACTCTGGCTCCGGCTGGACCCCGCGACTCGACTCGGGCGCGTTTCGCGGCTCGCGTGTCGGGCTGCATGGCGCGGAGCCGATCGGCGGTGGCACCGCGATCGTGTTTACGCTTGAAAACGGCTTCAGCTCGGTCGACGGCTCGTTGCAGGTGCCTGGCTCGATCTTCAATCGCCAGGCGTGGATCGGCGCAAGCGGTCCGTGGGGTGAAGTGCGGGCCGGCCGCCAGTACTCGCCGATCTATATCCCGTTCAAGGGCGATCTCGACGCATTCGGCGCCGGCACGATCGCCTCGGGGCTCAACAACCTGTCGAAGATCACGCCGTATGCGAGCAACGCGGTGGCGTATCTGTCGCCGCGAGTCGCGGGCTTCAGCGCCACGCTGATGCTGGCGACCCGCGATCCGTCGGAGGACGACGGCAACGGCATCGACGGCTACTACGTGACCGCGTCCTATCGGCTCGATGAACTGCATCTGCTGTACGCGCGTCAGCAGACGCATGGCGCCGGCGCGCTGCGCGCGAATCTCGGCGGCGCGAGCTACGGCTTCGGCAAGCTGCGCGTGTGGCTGTCGTTTTTCAACGGCGATGGCGGCTCACCGGTCTATCACGGCGCGGGTGGAGCGCTGTCCGCGCAGTACAGCGTGTCGGCGAACGCACGGGCGTCGCTCGGCTATGCACACGTGCGCGACTACACGACGCCCGGCGGTAACGCCGATCAGTTCAGCGCCGCGTTCGAATACGACGTATCGCGCACGCTGCAGCTGTACTTCAGCGCTGCCTATCTCGCCAATCACGACGACTCGAGCTTTACGCTGCGCGGCGTCAACGTGACCGGACTGCCGGTCGCCTATCCGGGCGCGCCGGTCGCGGGCGTGCAATTCGGCGTATTGGAGCGGTTCTAGCGCGCATGCCGATATTTATCGGACAGCAGGAATCGCAATGATCGAATAATCGGATAAGACCATTTAAATGATCGCGGACTATAGCGCGGCATGTTGCAATATTATTTTGAGATGTGAC
Organism: Paraburkholderia sp. ZP32-5; assembly: GCF_021390495.1. Taxonomy (NCBI): domain Bacteria; kingdom Pseudomonadati; phylum Pseudomonadota; class Betaproteobacteria; order Burkholderiales; family Burkholderiaceae; genus Paraburkholderia; species Paraburkholderia sp. ZP32-5. Next base: position 444,035 of record NZ_JAJEJP010000002.1, read on the forward strand.
ATATGTATTTTTGAGACAACGCTTGTTTGACAAAAAACTGTCAGGGGCTTGCATCCGTGCAAGGTCGGGGAATAAAAAAAAGGCCGACACAATGTGCCGGCCTAAAGATTCTGGCGTCCGAGGGTTTTGTTTGCCAGAACCTGAGAGACATTTGCCGCAAGCCCGTGCTGGGCGGGGCAATCAGGGATTTCGAGCTGAGCGCCGCAACGCGCGGATAATCACGCTGCGGCTTCGAGGCACTGCGGCCCATCAGCTTGCGACGCACAGCCTGTTCGGCCGAGGGTCGCTAACGGTCGGGGATTTTAAACCAAAAAGCATCACGCTGAGCAAAGTTTTTAAAATCAAATTTTTCGCCCAGCATAACGTCTGATTAATATCGGAAAATTCTTATGAGTTCCTGATGTCGCTTATTTTAAATAATCGTGAAAATTGGGCGGCGTGTTGCCGGGCGCACGAACTGGTTGAACGTGAATCGCGAGCAAATCGCGACGGCGTCTGATCGCGAGTCCGACAGCACAGAACACCGGATACTGGCGCTATGCTTGTGCCTTCGTCTACTCGAGGAGCCACCCATGACACAACCCGCAGGTTCGATGATCACCTTCAGCCGTCCCGATGGCCAGCAGCTCCAGGGCTATCTCGCGAAGCCGGCCAACGCCGACGGCGCGCCCGCCATTGTCGTGATCCAGGAGTGGTGGGGCTTGAACGACCAGATTCGCGGCGTCGCTGACCGGCTCGCGCTGGCCGGCTATACCGCGCTGGTGCCCGATCTCTATCGCGGCAAGTCGACGGTCGAAAAGGAAGAAGCGCATCACCTGATGAGCGGCCTCGATTTCGGCGATGCCGCCACGCAGGACGTGCGCGGCGCGGTGCAGTATCTGAAGCAGCATACGGAGAAGGTCGCCGTGACCGGCTTTTGCATGGGCGGCGCGCTGACGCTGCTGGCGCTGTGCAACGTGCCTGAGGTATCGGCTGGCGTGGTCTGGTATGGCTTTCCTCCGCTCGACTATATCGACGCATCGAAAATCAACGTGCCGGTGCTGGGCCACTGGGCGTTGCAGGATGAGTTCTTCGCCGCGGAAACCGTCGATGCGCTCGAAAAGAAACTGACCGACGCGAAGGTCGATATCGAGTTTCATCGCTATCTGGCACACCATGCGTTCGCGAACGAAACGGCCGTGGGCTCGGGCCGCATCGCGCAGACGCAATACGATCCGGTGTGGGCGCAGCAGGCGTGGGACCGCACGCTGACGTTCTTCGGCCGCACGATGTGGAAGTGATGGGTGGATAGAGGAAGTGGGCCGCGGTCCGCTTCCAGTTGGAGCGTCGCGATTCAATTCGGCGTTCCGCAAACCGGCCGCGCGATGTCGAAGCGCGGCCGGCTTTTTTATAGGCGACGACGCTACGGTGCAGAAGTTTTGCGCATCCGCGGCTATGATTCGCAAAATACGAACCCCGGCGGAGGCCCATCTTGACGACCGATCCGGCGACTGGCCGCGCGGCCTCCGAGGCGACGCCGGCCTGCATCCACAGCTACTTCGATACCAGCCGCGAAGCGCCGCGTGCGCAACTGCCCGCCTGGCGCGAGCGCATCGGCCATTTTCTCGACGTGCCGATTTCGCGCGCACAACTGGCCAGCGGTTTTAGCGGCAGCATCGACAGCTATCGCGTAGGCGGCATGGCCTTCATGGATTGCCGTACCGATCCGTTTTCGCAGAGCCGGCCGGTCGCGCGCATTTCGACCGACAGCGTGCGCCAGTTCGTGTTTCACGTGGCCGTGGAAGGTGCGATCGAAACCGTCACGGGTCTTTATCCGACGCGCAACGCGCTGCAAACACGGCCCGGCATTCTGGCGCTCGATATGAACCAGCCGATGCGGATGACGCGCGGTCCGTGCCGCGTGCTCGCGCTGTTCCTGCCGCGCGAGCTTGTCGAGTCGGTATTGCCGGAAGCGGAGTCGATTCATGGCAGCGTGATCGAATATCAATCGCCGCTGGGTCGCCTGATTCCCGCGCATCTCGCTCAACTGTGCCGCAAGCTGCCTACGATGAGCGCGGCCGAAGCGCGCGAAACGCTGGAGACCTGCGGCCTGCTGATCGCCGCGGCTTTCGGCAGGCAGGCAGGCCTGACCGGCAATGCACGCGCGGCGGTTCGCACCGCGAGGTTCGCGACCGCGCGCCGCTATATCGATGCGCATCTCGGCCAGCTGGATCTGACGGTCGAGCGTGTGCTGGCGGTCTCGCAACTGTCGCGGCCCACGCTGTATCGACTGTTCGAGCCGGAGGGCGGGCTCGCCGCGTATATTCGCAACCGGCGGCTGCGTGAAGCGGCCGACGAGTTGCAGCGCTATCCGCAGCGACCGGTCATCGAAGTCGCGTATGGCTGGGGCTTCAATAGCGCGTCGGATTTCAATCGCGCGTTTCGGCGCGCTTACGACATGTCGCCCGGCGATTTTCGCGCGGCGGCGTCGGCAATCAATCGAAGGAGATAACAACGTGGTGAAGATCGATCCGAACCGTCTGATGGCCGACCTCAAACGGCTGCGCAGCTTTGGCGCGACCGGTCCTGGCGTGGTTCGGCTGTCGCTGTCGCCGGTGGATCTGGCGGCGCGCGAATGGCTGGTCGGACGGATGACGGAAGCGGGGCTCGACGCGCGCATCGACGGCGTGGGCACCGTGTTCGGCCGTTCGCGCAACAGCGGCCCGGCGCTCGTGATCGGCTCGCATACCGACACGCAGCCGACCGGCGGCTGGCTCGACGGCGCGATGGGCGTGATGTACGGCCTTGAGATCGCGCGCGCGCTCGCGGAAAACGACGCGACGCGTCACCTCGCGGTGGACGTCGCTTCGTGGATCGACGAGGAGGGCACGTTCTCGGGCTTTCTCGGCAGCCGCAGCTTCATCGGCGAGCCGGTCGACGAATCGATTCGCGGCGCGAGCAACCGGCAGGGTGAGCGCCTCGAAGACGTGCTGAAGGCAGCGGGACTCGCGGAGCGTCCGCGCGTGCGTTTTGAAGCGGGGCGGCAGGTCGCGTATCTGGAGCCGCATATCGAGCAGGGCGGGCGGCTCGAAGCGATCGGCAAGTCGATAGGCGTGGTGACGACGATCGTCGGCTTGCGCGATGTGCGCGTGCGTTTTAGCGGTCAGCGCAATCACGCGGGCACGACGCCGATGGCGATCCGCCGCGATGCTGGCGCCGCGCTGGTCGCGTTCATCACGCGGATGAACGATGCATTCAAGCCGCTCGTCGATGCCGATACCGTGTGGACCGTCGGCCGCATCGATCTGGAGCCCGGCTCGATGAGCGTCGTGCCGGGGACGGCCGACATGTACCTGCAATTCCGCGACGCGAACGCCGCGCGGCTCGATGCGATGGAACAGGCGCTGGTCGATCTGGCGCGCGGCTTCAATGCGCAAAACGCGGTGGGTGTCGAATTGCAGACGCTCGACGATCCGGTCGAACCTGTCAGCATGAATACGACGCTCGCCGAACATATCGCGCGAGCCGCCGATGCGCTCGCGCCGGGGCAGTGGCTGCGCATGCCGAGCGGTGCCGCGCATGACGCGCAGTTGATCGCGCGTTGCATGCCGGCCTGCATGATGTTCGTGCCGAGTATCGGCGGCGTGAGCCACGACTTTATCGAGGACACGGCCGACGAGCATATCGTGCTCGGCTGTCAGATCGCCGCCAATGCGGCCGCTTCGATTCTGCTGGAAGCGTCGGCGCAGCATTCGTGATTCGACGCGGGCGCGGGTGGCGCGGTTGATCGACCGCGTTGCCCGCGCCGCGAGATGAATGAAGCCGAGTGAAGCCGAGTGAAGCATTACCGTGCCTCGCCTGCTTTCTTCACCTTATTTCCACTTCTGGCCGAGCCCGTCGAGGCCCGCCTTCATCAGATCTTCGGGCAGCATCGCGATGCGCAGTTCGCAGTTGGCGTTCAGTTTCAGGAACCACGGCTCGGCGAGTGCGGGAATCGCGGACGCGTCGTCGATATGGACGACCATCACCGCGCCGCGTTTGCCCTGCTGTTCGGTGAAGTAGACGCTTTCCGGCTTCGCGTCATCGAGTATCTTCGCCATCAGCTCGCCGATCGTGCCTTCGCGCACCAGCGTGTTGAAGGGTTCGTTCGGTATTTGTATGTTGAGAAGCATGCGCATGTCATCCTCCTGATCGATGCCGAACCGGCATCTTAAGAATAGATGTTGGATGCGCTGGCCGATGGCGCTGATCGCGGACGATTCATCGGCAATTGCGGCCGGTGGCGGTGCGCGCGTTGCGTGAGGTGCGTGTTGCGTCGCGAGGGGTACGACAAGGGTTTTGTCGGCATGGGTGAACGGTCTCTATCGGGCGGTCCTGGCCGCCCGTCCGTTCGCAATGCCTTCGTTCACGTTCAGTTGCCGAATAGCGACGCCTGTGTGCCGCGGCTCGGCAGCGCGCGTGTCGATTTTGTTGCCGGTGTGTCGGCTTTGACTGCGGGGGTGGCCTGCCGCGGCTGCTCCTGCACCTGCGCTCCATCCGCCGCCGCTTCGAGCGAAGTCTGCCCCGCCTCCAGCGAAAGCAGCAGCATCTTGTTCGCGAGTCCGCCGGCAAACCCGGTCAGCTCGCCCGACGCGCCGATCACGCGATGACACGGCGCGATAATCGAAATCGGATTCCGGCCGTTGGCGGCGCCGACCGCGCGCACCGCGCTGACATTGCCGACCTGCTGCGCAATCTCCGTGTAGCTGCGAGTCTGGCCGAACGGAATCGTCAGCAGCGCGTGCCAGACTTTCTTCTGAAACTCGGTGCCCTGAAACTTAAGCGGCAGATCGAAAGCTTGCCGCGTGCCGGCGAAATACTCGCGTAATTGCCGCTCGGTTTCGACGAGTACCGCAAGCTCGTTCGCTTCGGTCATCTCGCCGAGGCGGACGCGGTTTGGCCGGTCGTGTTCCCACAGAATCGCGGCGAGGCATTCGCCGTCGGCGACGAGTTTCAATTGGCCGACGGGCGAATCGATCAACTTGTATGTGTACGGCACTTTGCTTGACTCCTGACGGGATTCGGACGCGCAAATCGCGAGGGGGGCGCGAACCGGCGCGAAAGACCACACGAATGCGGCGCCAGTATTCGATAGTGTGGCGCTCGCGCTGTCTGAACGCGCTCCAGATATTGCGGTCTTATTCGCATTCGACAAGACGGTGTCGAACGCAACAATCCTGTCACTGTACCGCAGACAGTGCGCGACTCAGTAGAATCGATAGCTTCGGTATCACGCACGACGCTGCCCGAACCTCTCTCCACGACTGTGACTACGACTTTAGAACAACTTCGCGCCGGCCAACTGGCCGGCGCGCGCGAGCTCAAGCTGGCGTGCGGATTGAAAGAGCTTCCACGCGAGGTCTTCGGTCTCGCCGATACGCTCGAAGTGCTCGACCTGTCTAACAACGCGCTATCGACGTTGCCCGACGATCTGCCACGCCTGCGCAAACTGCGCATCCTGTTCGCGTCGAACAACCCGTTCACCGAACTGCCCGAAGTGCTCGGCGACTGCGCGCAATTGAGCATGATCGGCTTCAAGGCGAATCGCATTCGCGAAGTGCCGGCTGCCGCGTTGCCGCCGTCATTACGCTGGCTGATCCTGACCGACAATGAAGTCGAACGCATGCCCGCCGAGCTGGGGCGTTGCACGCAACTGCAGAAGCTGATGCTGGCCGGCAACCGGCTCGCCGCGTTGCCCGAGGAGTTGGCTGCCTGCACGCGGCTCGAACTGCTGCGGCTCGCGGCGAACCGTTTCGATGCGCTGCCGCGCTGGCTGCTGCGTCTGCCGCGCCTCACATGGCTCGCGTATGCGGGCAATCCATTCGGCGCCGCGCTGGAAGCCGCCGCGTTGAGCGATACGCCGATTCGCGCGATCGGCTGGGACGCGCTGAAGCTCGAACAACCGTTGGGCGAAGGCGCGTCGGGTGTGATCTATCGCGCGATGCTGCGTGACGATTGCAACGGCGGCGACGAACGCGCGGTGGCCGTCAAGCTGTTCAAGGGCGCGGTGACCAGCGACGGTCTGCCCGACTGCGAAATGGCCGCTTGCATTCGCGGCGGCGACCATGCGAACCTGATCCCCGTGCTGGGCAAGGTGATCGATCATCCGGCGGGCACGCATGGGTTGGTGATGGAGCTGATCGATCCGCGTTTCGGTAATCTCGCCGGTCCGCCTAGTCTCGCATCATGTACACGCGATATCTACAGCGACGGTTTGCGTTTCGATCTCGCCACCGTGCTGGCAATAGCGAGCGGTATCGCGAACGTCGCGAGCCATTTGCATCGGCGCGGTGTCATGCATGGCGATCTGTATGCGCACAATATCCTGCACGGCGGCGCGGGCCAGGCGCTGCTCGGCGATTTCGGCGCCGCGTCGTTTTATGATGCTGGCGATCGCGAACTTGGCGCCGCGTTGCAGCGGCTCGAAGTAAGGGCATATGGCTGTCTGCTCGAAGAACTGCTCGAGCGTTGCGATGCGCTCGATACGCCCGATACGCCCGATACGAAATCGCAAATCGCCGCCGGACTCGTCGCGTTGAAAGCGCGTTGCCTGAGCGAAGCAATCGATAACCGGCCGCTATTCGACGAAATCGCGGCCAGCCTCGCGGTGTGGAAGGAGCAACGATGAGCGTGCAACATTTTTCCTGTGACCGGGCGCAGTCCGGGCGATTCGCGGTGGCGCACGGCGTTGCGTTCGAGCAGCCCGTGAGCGTAGGAGGTCGCCCATGACGCGGAACCTGCGCCGCCGCGTGCTGTTCGCGAGTGCATTGAGCGCCACGGGTCTTGCCGGTCTTTCGCTGTTCACGGGCAACACGCAAGCCGAAGTGCTGCCCGGCACGCAGTTGAAAATCGCGCTCGTGCTGAAGGCGACCACCGATCCGTTCACGGTTTCGATGCTCGATGCCGCTCGCAATTACCAGCAGCACTTCGCGTCGCAATTCAGCCTGACGACTCGCATCACGACCAAGCAGACCGACACCGCCACGCAGATTCGCATGGTCGACGAGATGATCAAGGCGAAGATGAATGCCATCGTGATCGCGCCGACCGATTCGAAGGCGCTGATACCGGTCATCGCGCGAGGTATCAAGGCCGGCATCATCATGATCGCGATCGACAGTCCGCTCGACGCGGCGGCGCAGGACGCCGCCGGCATTTCGGTGCCGTTCGTCGGACCGAACAATCGCAAGGGGGCGAGGCAGGTCGGCGATTATCTGGCCGCGCGGCTGAAGCCCGGCGATCAGGTGGGGATCATCGAAGGTAATTCGGCAAGCGGTAATGCGCAGGAGCGCACGGCCGGCAGCCGCGACGCGATGGAAGCGGTGAACGTGCAGGTCGTCGCGGTCGCGTCGGGCAACTGGGATTACGGCAAGGGCCGCGACGCCGCCGCGAAAATGCTCGCCGACCATCCCAAAGTGCGCGCGCTGCTATGCGGCAACGACAACATGGCGATGGGCGCGGTCGATGCAATCCGCGACGCGGGCAAAGGCGGCAGTGTGTACGTGACCGGCTACAACGCGATCGACGCGATCAAGCCGCTGCTTGCCGACGGCAGCGTGCTGGCAACGATGAATCAGTTCCCCGACCGGCAGGCGGTGTTCGGTATCGACGTTGCGTTGAAGGCGGTGACCGAGCAGCGCAAGCAGCAGGAATTGTCGAAGGTGATCGAGACGCCGCTGCAACTGGTGACTGGCGCGAAGCGTTGAAGTGAAGCGTTGAGGCGGAACATTGAAGCGAAGCGCGCATCACGACGACGATGCGCGCTTCCCGTCCCGGCACTTTGCTTCTACATCATTCAACCGCCACCTTGTGCGGCTTCGTCGCCTTCTCCAATTTGTTGTACTCGAACTCGGGCACCGACTTCAGCGCGTCTTTCGTCGCGCCCGCGAGGAACAGGTTGCCGTCGCGAATCTGGAAATGGTCGACCGGAATCGCGACATAGTGCTTGCCCATGCCGAGAAAGCCGCCCACCGATACCACCGCGTACGTTGCCTTGCGATCCGGCGCGATGATCACGTCATAGATGCTGCCGATCTTGTCGTTCAAGTCGTTGTAGACCGGTTCGTCGACGAGCGCGCGCCGCACGCTCCAGCCCCTGAGCAGCGCGTTGGTCTGTTCGACGGTGCCGCCGAGCGGTTGCAGCCCCGCGACCTGGGCAAGCGCGACCGGCGAAGCGCTGAGCGCCGTGAGCGTGGCCGCGCAGATCATCGCGCTTGTGATTTTTTTCGCTTTCATTGTTGGGCTCCCTGATTGCCTGTCGAAAACACATCTGTAGGTGTCGAAGGCGGTAGCAGGTGGCGTGCCCGGCGCTCGCTTCGGTATGAACGTGCGCGGATGGACTTTGTGAAAACCACCGATAGCTTTACAGCGATCGCCGTTCTGGCGACTACGTGGTTTTTTTCCATGGCATCATCGTTAGCATTGTCGAAAAACATTCAATACGAACCACGGGGCTTGTCATGTCATTGCACACCTGGCTGCTTTTTGCCGCGGCTTATCTGCTCACCACGATTTCACCGGGGCCGAATGTTCTGCTCGTGATTCGCAACTCGGTTCGATATGGAAGCCGCGGCACCGCGGCGACGATCGCCGGTAATCTGCTCGCGCAACTGCTTGTCGTCGTGCTCGTGGCGCTCGGTGTCGGTGCGGCGCTTGCGGCGCTGCCGCCGCTGTTCGTCGCAATGAAGCTAATCGGCGCGGCTTATCTGATGTTTCTCGGCGTCAAGCAATTGCGAGGTGGCAAGCCTGGGGATGCGCGGGCGTCGGTGGCCGCATCGGGCGCTCACGAATGGGATCGGACGAAGGTATTCCGTGAAGCCTTGCTGGTGTCGGGAAGCAATCCAAAGACGCTGATTTTTCTATCGGCGTTTATGCCGCAGTTCATCGCGCATGATCGCGGCTTGCCGGAACAGTTCTTCGTGATGTATCTGACGGTGGCGATCATCGTCGCCATCGTGCATACGATCTATTCGCTCGGCGTGCGCGGCATTCATAATCGGCTCGGCGCAAACCGGTGGCTCGGCGCGATCAAGCGTGGCAGCGGATTGATCTTCGTTGCGCTCGGCATCAAGCTGCTGGCGGCGCGGCAAGCGTAGTGGTAGTGCAATGAGTGGGTGTCGATTGAGTCGACATCCGCTCGCACGCATTGGCTCGGGCTACACTCGCGGTTCACCCAGCATGCCTGCTTAAAAATGAGCCGAATGCAAAGCGTTGTTGACGTGAACGTCCTGTTCCTGAATGAGCGGGGAGAGTGCCTTTTTGTCCAGCGGGCCAACACCGGCTTCAGGGACGGTCAATACGCGCTGGTTGCCGGCCATCTCGAACCGGGCGAATCGATAGAAGAGTGCGCGATCCGCGAATCGAAGGAAGAGGCCGGCGTGACGATTGCACCCGGCACACTCGATTTCAAACTCGTGATGCGACGCGATTCGGATCAGAACCGCATCAGTTTCTTTCTGGCCTGCCATTCGTGGGAAGGCGTGCTTGCCAACATGGAGCCGCACAAGTGCTCGGATTTCGTCTGGGCGAAACCGGACAATCCGCCCACGCCGATCGTCGATTATGTGGAGGCTGCGCTCGCGCATATTCGCGATGGTGTGATGCTGGCCGATTTCAAGCCATAGGTGCTGATTTCTGGGCGAAGCGCTGCGTCGTGAAAGTCACATCGCTTCGCGCATTCGACACCCGCCTGGCCTTCATTGAAATCCGCGTCGATCTTTCTTCCCTACGCCGCAAACGTACTCAAGGCACGAGCCACAACGCGACCGCGTAAATCACGAGCGACACCGCGAACGTCACTGCCGTGTAACCCATCACACGCTGAATCCGGATACCCGCGATCGCGACGATCGGCACGGCCCAGAACGGCTGCAGCATGTTCGACACGTTCTCCGCCATCGCGACGCCCATCGCGGTACGAGGCACCGACGCGTGCAGGCTGATCGCGGCGGGCAGCACGAACGGGCCTTGCACTGCCCAGTGACCGCCGGCGCTCGGCACCAGCAGCGTGATGATCAGCGAACTCAGATAACTCCACAACGGCAGCGTGAGCGGCGACGCAATCGTCACGAACGCCTTCGCGATCATCGACGCGAGACCCGTGCCTTTCATGATGCCCATGATCCCGCCGTACATCGGATATTGCAGCAGCATCGAACCCGTCTGACGCGCGGCGCGACGGATCGAATTCGCGTACGCGATCGGCGTGCGCTGCAACGCGAGGCCGATCAGCAGAAAGATCAGGATCGTGTTGTTGATGTCGAGATCGAAGCCTTCCTTGTGCCATGTCATCGCCAGATACCCGATGCCGAGCGCGAGCAGCAACAGCGTGCCGAGCACAGACCGTTCGAGGCGCGCCGCAAGCGATGACGCATCGCTCGCGCGGGCGTGCGGATCGTCGCTGGGTGCATCGTCTGCGTTCTCGCCGCTTTGACGAAACGCCACTACGTTCTCCGGCTTCGGATGCATCTTGATGAAGATCGCCGTCATCACGACCACGACCAGTACCGTCGGAATGAAAACGAATGGCGCGAAGATCGTCTCGCTGAGTGGCACGACGTGGCCGGTCGCTTTCTCGACGAGATTCAGCGCATTGCCGTGCGATGCCTGCGACAGCGCAATCGAACTGGACAGGCCGCTATTGCAGATCGACCAGGCCGAGTAACTGCCGGCGACGAGCCACGCGAAATCGACATCGACGCGCCGCGCGATTTCTCGCGACAGCAACGCACCGACGATCAGCCCAAGGCCCCAGTTCAACCACGCCGCGACCGCGACGACCGGAAACACGAGCAGAGCGGCGCGCGTCGGCGTGTGGGCGTTGGCCGCGAGCGCGCGCAAGCCGCGCTGCACGATCGGTGCTTCGGCGATTGCATAGCCGGTGCAGAGGATCAGGATCATCTGCAGCGCGAAGCCGAGAATGCCGAACGTGCCGGTGTACCAGGAATCGAGCAGCGTCGGCAGCGTGCCGCTCGGCGCGATCAATAGCGCGAGCACGGCGACGAAGAACGTCAGGCAGATCGACAGCACGAACGGGTCGGGCATGACCTGCTCGAAAACATAAACCAGGCCGCCGACGATGCCGCGCGAAGCGGCAGGCTGGGCAGCGGCGTTAGGGGTGTTGTCTCGTTTCATGGATGTGTGTGACTTTGAGTAGTGCGCGGCCATTTGCAGCGTGGCGCGAACAGGAACGGGGCGGCGGATCCGCTTGCACGGGATAGGCGCGCGTATCGCTGGCACGCTTGCGTTAACGGGCTTTCATGAGCCGGCCTTCATGAACTGGCCTTGATGAGAGGGATCAGCTTCTCGTGAATGCCCGAGCGTGGGCGGGGGCTATCGGGATTTCAACGCAGTGAGTCTCAACCTCGTGCTGTGCGCGGTGAAAGACTTCTGGTCCGTTTTCAATGTTCTTACAATGAACGGTGTTTCGGTAAACGAACGTGTCATTATTCGTCTCGCGTGCGCGGGATGTCAAGAAAAGAGCCCGGCCTGCGCGTTGCGCGGCGCGCTTCATATCGTGCGTCGGCGCTCATATGGCACACTGCGCGCGAGATGAATGCCAATTGAAAGCGACGCATCCGCGTTGGTATCTGGATCAAGCAATTTTCCGAGTGAGGCCTTGAGGCTATGACGACTGTTTATCGCGGGATGGATCGACCGACACTCGATGTCGCCTACAACAACACCAAGGCCATTCCGAACTTTCCGGAAGTCCTGAGCGATTTCCAGGCGCGTAGCGCGAAGCTTTATGAGCGCGTGCCGGGACGCCGCAATTTGCGTTATGGCGAGCGCCCGCGCGAATGCTTCGACTGGCTTTCCTGCGGCAAAGCCGACGCGCCCACGTTTATCTTCATTCACGGCGGCTACTGGCAGAACTGTGTGAAAGAGGATTTCGCGTTCATCGCGGACGGCCCGCTCGCCAGAGGCTTCAATGTCGTGCTGGCCGAATACACGCTCGCGCCGCACGCATCGATGACGCAGATCGTCGGCGAAATCGGCCGTTTGCTCGATCATCTGCAAGCGGATCCTGACGGGTTTGGCATCGCGAGCCGGCCGGTCTGCCTGAGCGGTCATTCAGCGGGTGGCCATCTGACCGCGATGTATCGCGCGCATCCGCTCGTCACGCGTGCGCTTGCGATCAGTGCGCTGGTCGATCTCGAACCGATCAGCCTGTCGTGGCTCAACGACAAGCTGCAACTGAGCAATGAGGAAATCGCCGCGTACAGTCCGATTCATCACGTCGGCGCCGGTGTGCCGACTATCGTCGCGGTTGGGGCTGAGGAATTGTCCGAACTCGTGCGTCAATCGGACGACTATGCGGCGGCGTGCGAGGCGGCGGGGCAGAAGGTCCAGCGATTGCATATGGCCGGCTGCACGCATTTTTCGGTGCTCGACGATCTCGCGCGAGCGGACGGTGTGCTGATGAGCGCGCTGGAACGCAGCGAAACGCAATGAGTGAGACTGGGGCATCCGGCAAATCAACGACCTGACCCGTTGCGGCAATTCAAGCTACCGGCGGTCGACGTGCTGGCCTCGGCTCATCAAGTCATCAGGTCATGTTCGTGTTGCTGCGCGCTGTTCGGGATACCAGCGCGTAAACTTCACCGCCGCGACGAGTGCCACTACCGTCGCGATGACTCCCATCGAATGTGGCACCGCCGGCACGTAAGCCATCACGATATCGGCGAGCACGAGCGCACCGAACGCGATGGCCCACGCGGCACTGATCACATAGTTGATCGCCACGAAGTCCGGGCTGTCCCAATGCTCGCGGCCGACGGTCTCGCGGGCATACTGAAGTGTGAACGGCTTCCGTACGGCGATCGATGCCAGCACGATCAGCATCAGTCCCGCATCGACGCGCAGCCGCACCGCCGCGGTTGACCATTGCACATCGTTCGTGAACGCATAGACCGTAAGTGCACCAAACAGCAGGACCGTGCCGATCTCCAGCAGCTTGACGTGGCGGCCCGGCGTCACCAGATCTCGCACCACAAGAGCGGCGGCCAGGATCGCGCCGGCTGCAAGTCCCGCCGGCACACTGACCAGATGTTCGACCACGACGAACGCGACAAAAGGGGCAAACGCCAGAAGAAGATTCATCTCGAACTCCAGAGTGTCCAGGTCATCCACGCGTCAGTGTGAGTTCACGCGAATGGGCAGGCATGTTCACGTCGTCGAACCTGAATATTTCCAGTGGAAAAGATGTTGATATCGATGCTCCGCCTGGTCAACCAGTCTCCACGGCTATTGGCCTTCCGCAGCGGGATACTGCTCGACGTATTCTTCATCGTGACAGCCGTAGTACGTAACGGTGCGATTGAGAAGGTCGACGTCATAGCGGACGACGCCCGCGCGCCACGAAGCCTCCAGAAATTCCGGAAATGAGCTCTCCCCTGCCTGATCTATCCGCAGCGCTTTCACGAGTGCCTGCTGGTCGAATGGCGGCACGTCGGCGGCGCCCGACACCAGCGGCGTGCCCTGCACGACGACCGGCCCGTCTTCCGTCAGGTACAGACTCTCGCATGCAGGCAGGAACCACACATTTCGCGTTACCCCTGCGCGCCGAAGGGTGTCGGCCAGGAACGGAAAGCCGCCCACTTTCGGTCGACCGGACATCGCACGTTGCTGCGCGGCCTTCAGATTCTCAATCGCCTTGCTCATTGCTACTCTCCTCATTATCGGAACGCTGCGGCCGGAACGCGCGGCAGACGTCGCGTGTCACTCCGCGGGTATGTTGTGCATTTGATGAATATCGGCCAGCTTCTTCAGTAACTTTCGAAGCGTGGCTCGTTCGGTAGCACTCAGCGCACCGAAAAAATGCTCATCGTTGCCGTCGGCAATGGTTGTTAGTTCGGGCAAAGCGCGTTTGCCCTGTCGAGTCGGCGCAAGTAGCTGAACGCGGCTGTCTTCTGGACTCGTCGCGCGGGAAATCCATCCCTTGAGTTGCAATTTGTCCAGCACTTTTGAAATGGCCCCGCGAGTCATGCCCATGGCGTCGGCGAGATTGGCGGGAGTCAAGGCCGTCCCCCTCCCGATCTGATTCAGTGCGACCCACTCGGCGACCGACAGGCCTTGCTCCTGCAGCGCGCGGGCGAACTCGCCGGAAATGTGGTTAGAAACGAGTCTTAACCAGTAGCCCAAATGCGTTTCGAGAACGGGTGCCGGTTGTACCGAAGTCGCATTGTCCACGGGATATTTCCTTGCAAGTAATTTCCATGGAAACCATTATTGTTTCCGTGGAAACTATTGTCAAGGAAATCGGGGGTGTGCCGAGTGTGGTCGACCTTGATGTGATCTTGTCTCTACCTCGCGCCGATTCGAAAGAGCATGCCGGTCCTGCGTTGGCTGAAGCGGGCAAGAATCTGGCGGGCGATGATTGGAACTGCCGACCGGCAGTGTGAGCCCTGAGGCGCGGGTACAGGCGGCCCGTCGACGGCGACGTCCAGCGATGCCGAACTCGGGACGGTCCTGCGGACCGGAGGGCCATCATTCTATGGCTGCGTGTGCGACCTTCGATGTAGCGCATTTGTGCTACATCGGGCCTCGGCCTGGATCAATATAATCCGCCCCATTCCTTCATACGAAACGAACAACTTCGAACGACCGATTGCGCCAGCCGCGTTCGCCCGCGCGCTGACGCCGGTTCTGTCGCAGCCCGGAACGGCGTACCCGGGACGGCGGCGATCGATAAGAGCGGGACAAACCTCGCAGCGCTGACGGACATCAACGATCAACGCGCGCTCGCGAGCGCATCGACCAGACACCCGCCAGGCAACGAACAAGAATTCCTATACGTCTGCGTGCGGCGGCCGTCGTTATTGCGCATACACCTGCCGTGACAACCGCACCCAGCGCACCGGCAGTCTGTTGAAACTGCAGTGCAGTCGCAAAGATAAAAGCCACCAGAAGTCAATCAAGGCCACAACGCAATGAATCACGCATACCGTGTCGTCTGGAATGCCAGTCAGGGGATCTGGCAGGCCGTATCGGAACTGGCTCGTGCCTCGGGGGGCAAGAGCGGCCGTAGCAAGGCCGCGCGCCGGACTCGTGCCATGGTCGTGGCCTTGTTCCCGCTAGGCGTTGCGTTGCCCGCGTGGGCCGCCGGCATCGGCGCGAC
Organism: Paraburkholderia sp. ZP32-5; assembly: GCF_021390495.1. NCBI lineage: Bacteria > Pseudomonadati > Pseudomonadota > Betaproteobacteria > Burkholderiales > Burkholderiaceae > Paraburkholderia > Paraburkholderia sp. ZP32-5. The sequence continues at coordinate 459,171 of NZ_JAJEJP010000002.1, forward strand.
GGCTCTGCCCACGGGCGGGACCGTCACATCCGGCGCGGCCGGCATCAGCCGCAGCGGTTCGAGCCTGACCGTGAACCAGACGAGCCAGAATGCTTCGCTTGGCTGGCAGAGCTTCAACATCGGCTCGCAGGCGACGGTCAACTTCGTGCAGCCGAACGCGCAGGCGGTGGCGGTGAACCGCATCGGCGGCAGCAACGGCAGCGTGATCCTCGGGCATCTGAACGCGAACGGCCAGGTGTTCCTGATCAACCCGAACGGCGTGCTGTTCGGCAAGGGCGCGCAGGTCAACGTCGGCGGCCTGGTGGCTTCGACGCTCGATGTATCCGACGACAGCATCGGCAGCGGCTCGCTGACGTTCAGCGGCAGCGGCACGGGCAGCGTCATCAATCGCGGGACGATCACGGCGGCACCGGGCGGTTATGTGGCGCTGGTGGGCAATCGCGTGATGAACGTCGGCACGATCGGCGCGCAACTGGGCAGCGTGGCGCTCGCGGGCGGCAGCGCCGTGACGCTGAGCTTCGATTCGAACCGGCTGGTGAACGTGCTGGTCGATCAGAGCACGTTGAACAACCTCGTGAAAAACGGCGAATTGATCGAGGCCGACGGCGGGCACGTGTGGATGACGGCGGGCGCCAAGGACAGCCTGCTTGCGAGCGTGGTGAACAACACGGGGAAGATCAGCGCGCAAACGGTGCAGAACCGGAGCGGCACGATCACGTTGCTCGCGGGGATGGAGGCCGGCACGACGAGCGTGGGCGGCACGCTCGACGCGAGTGCGCCCCATGGCGGCAACGGCGGCGCGATCGAAACGAGCGGTGGCACGGTGCACGTGGCGGATGGCACGAAGGGAACCACGCTGGCGTCGTTGGGCCTGGCCGGAACATGGCTGATCGACCCGAACGATTTCACGGTCGCGGCGAACGGCGGCGACATGAGCGGAGCGGAACTGTCCAGCCTCATCGCGACAAATGGTGGCTTCACGATTGAATCGAGCACGGGCAGGACGGCGGGCAGCGGCAATATCAACGTCGACGACAACGTGAGCTGGTCGGCGAATACGCTGACGCTGACGGCCGCGAACAACGTCAACGTCAATGCGACGATGACGGCGAGTGGCTCCGGCGGGCTCGTCATCAACACGGCGACGGCTAACGGTTCGGATGCGGCCGTGGCTGGCGGCACGCTGAATGTCGGGATGGACGGCAACGGCTTCACGGGCCGAGTGCAGTTTACCGGCACGGATCAGACGCTGATGATCAACGGCAATACGTACACGCTGATCGGCGGCAATTACCTGAACGGGCAGTCGAGCGCGGCCGCGGCGTTGCAGGCCGTGGGGTCGACCGGGTACTACGCGCTGGCGAGCAATGTCGATTTGAGCAGTATTGCGAACTTCACGCCGATCGGGACTTTCATGGGCGTGTTCGACGGGCTCGGAAATACGATCAGCAATCTTACGATCAACAGCGGCGACCCGTACGTCGGCCTGTTCGGTCAGATCGGTCAGAACGGTGAGATTGGCGGCGTCGTACGCAACGTCGGGCTGGTAGGCGGCCGTGTGGCCGGCAGCGCTGGTAACTCATTCGTCGGCGCCCTGGCGGGCTGGAACTACGGCACGATCAGCAATGCCTACGCGACGGAGGCGGTCTCCGATGGGGCGTACATCGGCGGCCTGGCGGGCGTGAACTTCGGCACGATCAGCAACGCCTACGCGACCGGGGTGGTCTCGGGTGGTTCTATCGACGGTGGTCTGGTGGGTTGGAGCATCGGCACGATCAGCAACGCCCACGCGAGCGGGGCAGTCTCGGATGGTTCTGACACCGGTGGTCTGGTCGGCGCGAACGACGGCACGATCAGCAACGCCTACGCGACCGGGGTGGTCTCGGGTGGGGGAGGAGACACCGGTGGTCTGGTGGGCGAGAACGGCGGCACGATCAGCAACGTCTACGCGACGGGGGCGGTCTCGGGTGGGATGAACGTCGGCGGCCTGGCGGGCGAGAACGGCGGCACGATCAGCAATGCCTACGCGACGGGGGCAGTCTCGGCTGGGACGTACAGCGCCGGTGGTCTGGTGGGCAGGAACGACAGCACGATCAGCGACGTCTACGCGACGGGGGCGGTCTCGGAGTCGGGTGGACTCTGGGGCGTCGGCGGCCTGGTGGGCGTGAACTTCGGCACGATCAGCAACGCCTACGCGACCGGGGCGGTCTCGGAGTCGGGGCAGTCCTCCGGCGTCGGCGGCCTGGTGGGCCAGAACTACAGCGGCGGCACGATCAGCAACGCCTACGCGACAGGGGCAGTCTCGGCTGGGGCGAACTTCGCCGGCGGTCTGGTGGGCAACAACGACAGCACGATCAGCAACGCCTACGCGACGGGGGCGGTCTCGGTAGCATCGTATGCACTGGGCGGTGGTCTGGTGGGCGCGAACTACGGCGATGGCACGATCAGTAACGCCTACGCGACGGGGGCGGTCTCGGGGCCTTCGTCTGTCTATGTCGGTGGCCTGGTGGGCGTGAACAACGGCACGATCAACAACGCCTACGCGACGGGGGCGGTCTCGGGTGATTTCTTCTCAACTCTCGGTGGCCTGGTGGGCATGAACAACGGCGGCGGCACGATCAGCAACGCCTACGCGACGGGGGCGGTCTCGGGCGGGTTTGGTTCACTCGTCGGTGGCTTGGTTGGCTCGAACGGCGGCCCGGTCAGCAACAGCTACTGGGACATCACGACCACCGGTCAGAGCAATGGCAGCGGAGACGTCGTGCCGTTGTCTGGCGCGACAGGCCTGACTACCGCGGACCTCGAGGCGGCACTGCCAACCGGCTTTTCCTCATCGATATGGGGCAACGCAAACAACCAGACGACACCGTACCTGCTCGGCCTCGCGGGCAACCAGGTGTTCACCGTCAACGATACGACCGCTACGCTCTACACGGTTATCCAGAACGCCGCGCAACTGCAGGGCATACAGGGCAATCTTGCCGGGTATTACGTGCTCGGCAATGCAATCGACGCAGGCGCAACGAGCGGCTGGAACGGTGGCGCCGGATTTGCACCGCTGGGCAATGGCACCACCTCTTTCACGGGCGTATTTGACGGACTCGGCTTCACGATTGGCAATCTCACGATTAACGACAGCAGTGATCAGTTCGTCGGCCTGTTCGGTGAGATCGGCAGCGGCGGCATCGTACGCAATGTCGGGCTGGCAGGCGGCAGTGTGGCTGGCAGCGCTGCGAACGCAGACATCGGCGGCCTCGCGGGCGAGAACAATGGCTCGATCAGCAACGCCTACATGACGGGGGCGGTCTCGGGGGCTTCGTTTACGGAGGTCGGTGGCCTGGTGGGGGTGAACGGCGGCAGCGGCACGATCAGCAACGCCTACACGGCAGGGGCGGTCTCGGGTGGGATCTCGTCAGATGTCGGCGGCGTGGTGGGCATGAACAACGGCGGCGGCACGATCAGCAACGCCTACGCGACAGGGGCGGTCTCGGGTGGTATCTCGTCAGGGGCCGGCGGTCTGGTGGGCGAGAACAATGGCTCGATCAGCAATGCCTACGCGACGGGGTTGGTCTCGGGCCGGCAGGCTTCATCCGTCGGTGGCCTGGTGGGCTGGAACAACGGCACGATCAGCAACGCCTATGCAACGGGGGCGGCCTCGGGTGTCTCGTCAGATGTCGGCGGCCTGGTGGGCGTGAACAACGGCGCGATTAGCAGCAGCTACTGGGACATCACGAGCACTGGTCAAAACGTCGGAGTTGGCGGCGGAACGTCAGGCGGCACGGGCCTTACCACCACGCAATGGATGACAGACGGCCCGATCGCTACGGGTGCGAGCGGTTGGGACGCGGCCACCTGGGTGCCCGGTTATCCGTATCCGGTGCTGGCATCGCTGCCCTACATCGTGATCACGGCCTCGGGTACGCAAATCTACGGTGCGGCGAGCGCAACAGCCGCCATTTCCAGCATCGCCGACCAGAACGGCAACGACGCGAGCAGCGTTGTCGGCACCGGCAGTCTGATGTGGCTCGGCTTGTCCAGTAATGTCGGCACCGGCAATCTGGGCGGTGCCGGTGCGACAGCGAGTGGGTATCAGATAGCCTATGAAGGGGCGGACGCGATCACGCCGGCACCGCTGACGATCACGGCCAGTAGCGACACCATGACGTATGGCGGTGCCGTGCCGACTGTCACGGCAAGCTACAGCGGGTTCGTGAATGGCGATACGTCAGCGAGCCTGACGACTGCGCCAGGCGTATCGACAACAGCCACTGCATCAAGTTCGGTTGGCAGCTACGCCACGACGGCCAGCGGCGCCATCGACCCGAACTACACGATTACCTATCAGTCCGGCACGGTGGCGATCACCTCGGCGCCGCTGACGATCACGGCCAGTAGCGGCACCATGACGTATGGCAGTGCCGTGCCGACCTTCACGGCGAGCTACAGCGGGTTCGTCAATGGCGATTCGGCAGCGAGTCTGACGACGGCGCCGGGCGTATCGACGGCCGCCACTTCGGCGAGTTCGGTGGGGGCCTACGCCACGACGGCCAGCGGCGCCATCGATCCGAACTACACGATCACCTATCAGTCCGGCTCGCTGACGATCAACCCAGCACCGCTGACGATCACGGCCAGCAGCGGCACCATGACGTACGGCAGCGCTGTGCCAACCATCACCGCGAGCTACAGCGGGTTCGTGAATGGCGATTCGGCAGCGAGCCTGACGACGGCGCCGGGTCTGTCGACAACCGCCACGTCGGCGAGTCCGGTGGGGACCTACGCCACGACGGCCAGCGGCGCTGTCGATCCGAACTACACGATCACCTACCAGTCCGGCTCGCTGACGGTCAATCCGGCGCCGCTGACGATCACGGCCAGTAGCGGCACCATGACGTACGGCAGCGCTGTGCCGACCGTCACGGCGAGCTACAGCGGGTTCGTGAATGGCGATACGGCGGCGAGCCTGACGACGGCGCCGGGCCTATCGACAACAGCCACCTCGGCGAGTTCGGTGGGTAGCTACGCGACGACGGCCAGCGGCGCCATCGATCCGAACTACACGATCACCTACCAGTCGGGCGCGGTGACGGTCACGCCAGCACCGCTGACGATCACGGCCAGCAGCGGCACCTCGACGTATGGCAGTGCCGTGCCGACCTTCACCGCGAGCTACAGCGGCTTCGTCAATGGCGATTCGGCAGCGAGCCTGACGACAGCGCCGGGCGTATCGACAACAGCCACCGCATCAAGCTCGGTGGGCACCTACGCTACGACGGCAAGCGGCGCCCTCGACCCGAACTACACGATCACCTATCAATCCGGCACGCTGACGGTCAACCCGGCACCGCTGACGATCACGGCCGGTAGCGGCACCATGACGTACGGCAGCGCCGTACCGACCTTCACGGCGAGCTACAGCGGCTTCGTCAATGGCGATACCGCAGCGAGCCTGACGACGGCACCGGGCGTATCGACGACAGCCAGCGCATCAAGCTCGGTGGGTAGCTACGCCACCACCGTCAGCGGCGCCATCGATCCGAACTACACGATCACCTATCAGCCCGGCGCGCTGACGGTCACCCCCGCACCGCTGACGATCACCGCCAGCAACGCGAGCACAACCTATAACGGTACCGCCTACAGCGGCGGCAACGGTGTCACGTACAGCGGCTTCGTCAATGGCGACACCGCGTCGAGCCTGAGCGGCTCGCTGGTCTACGGCGGCACGGCGCAGGGCGCGGCGAACGCACGCAGCTACACGCTCACGGCGTCCGGCCTGTCGGACGGCAATTACAGCATCACGTATGTGGGCGGCACGCTGACGATTGCCCCGGCCGTGCTGACCGCGACGCTGACCGGCACGATCAGCAAGACCTACGACGGCACGACGACGGCGGCACTCGGCTCGGGCAACTACGTGCTCAGCGGATTCGTCGGCGGACAGGGCGCAACGGTGACGCAGACCTCGGGGGCGTACAACAGCGCCGACGTGGCAACCGCCGGCACCGTCACGGCAACGCTGGCCGGTGGCGACTTCATGGCCAGCGGCGGCACGAACCTCGCGAACTACGTGCTGCCGACCTCGGCCAGCGGCACGGCGAGCATCACGCCGGCCACGCTGACGGTGACGGGCACGAGCGTGAGCAGCAAGACCTACGACGGCACGACAGCGGCAGCGCTGACCGGCGGCACGCTGTCAGGCGTCATCGGAGCGGATAACGTCACGCTCGCCCAGTCGGGTGCCTTCGCATCGCGTGATGCAGGCACCGGCATCGCGGTCACTGCGTCGGATACGTTAGGCGGAGCTGCCGCGGGCAACTACACGCTGCTGGAACCCACCGCCCTGACCGGCACGATCACCCCCGCCACACTGACCTACACAGCGAACCCGGCGAGCACCCACACCGGCCAGCTTCCCGCGGACCTGGGCGGCACGGTCACCGGCTTCGTCAATGGCGACACACTCGCGAGCGCCACCACCGGGACGCTGGAGTGGACGACCCAGGCCACCGGCAGCAGTCAGCCGGGCCACTACGCGATCGACGGCGCGGGCCTCGTGGCCAACGACGGCAACTACGTCTTCACCGAGGCCGCCGGCAATACCGATGCACTGACGGTCAAGCCGGCCGGTCTGCCCATCGGCGCCGCCAACGCCGTCGCCACGCTCCAGCAGTTCGCCTTGAAGGGCAACGCTGGCGAGGCAGCGGAACAGACGGTGGAGCAGGCGTCCGCGGCGACTGCCACGCCGGACGACAGCCACGCCTTCAGATCGCTGCCCGGCATGCCGGCGGACCTGTTCTCGCCGGCGCTGCAGGTCGTCAGCGGCGGTGTGCGCATGCCGTGACGCCACGGCGCATGGACAGCGACGGCAGCGACTCAAACGACTACAACAACTTCGGCCTTTTAACGTGACCTCATCCGCTTTGCGTTTCCGTCCGCTCGCGCGGGCGTGTCTCGTCATGACTTGCGCACCGCTGTCCGTGCTCGCAGCGCCCGGCGTCCCCAACGCCGGCCAGCTTCTGCAACAGGTCCAGCCTGCCGCCCCCGCTGCGCCGAACACGAACCCGGACCTGACGATCACCGCGCCCGCCGCGACGAGTTCCACCGACACGACCCCGATCCCGGTCAAACGCATCGATCTGACCGGCAACACGGCGTTCGACACCGCGACGCTGCACGGCCTCATCGCCGACGGCGAGGGCAAGACGCTGACGCTCGCCGAACTCGACGCGCTCGCCCACCGCATCGCCGACTACTACCACGCGCACGGCTATCCGCTGGTACGCGCCTACCTGCCACCGCAGCAGATCGACGACGGTACGGTGCGCATCGCGATCCTCGAGGCGCGTTATGGCCAGGTCCGCGTCGAGAACCGCGGCCGCGTGAGTTCGCGGCTGGTCGACGCGACCCTCGCGCCGCTCGCCGCGGGCGCGCCGGTCGCCCAGGCGCCGCTCGACCGCAGTCTGCTGCTGCTCGGCGATATCCCGGGCGCGAACGCGCACGCGACACTTGGACCGGGCGCGGCACCCGGCACCTCGGACCTGAGCGTCGCGCTCGAACCCACGCCGCCGTTCGCGGGCCAGGTGCAGGTGGACAACGAGGGCGACCGCTACACGGGCCGCGTGCGCGGCAGCGCGGACCTCGCGCTCACGAACCTGCTGCACCAGGGCGACGTGCTTTCGCTCGACGCGCTGACAACCGGCCCCGGCATGACTTGGGGCCAGCTGGGCTGGAGCATGGTGCTCAATGGTCTCGGCACCCAGGCGGGCGCGTCGTGGTCGGCGCTGCGCTACCGTCTCGGCGATACGTTCGAGGCGCTCGACGCCCACGGCACGGCGCACGTGGCGAGCGCGTGGCTCACCCAGCCGTTGATCCGCGGCCAGACGCTGAACCTGAGCGGGCGGCTCGAGTTCGACCATCGCCAGCTCGACGACGACATCGAGGCGTCGTCGCTGCACGACGATCGCCATCTGAACAGCGTCACGGCGAGCCTGAGCGCCGACCGCAACGACACGTGGCTGGGCGGCGGCGTGACGCGCGCGACGCTCGGTGTAACCCAGGGCACGCTGGCCTTCGACAATGCGCCGGCACAGTCCGCCGATGCAGCGACGGCCGGCACACAGGGCAGCTATACGCTGTTCAATGCGGGCATCAACCGCCTGCAGCGGCTGACCGATGCGACGCGTCTGTATGTCGCGTTCAGCTACCAGCACGCGAACCGCAACGTGGACACGTCCGAGCAGTGGCTACTCGGTGGACCGGGCACGGTGCGCGGCTATCCGGTGAGCACGCTGGGTGGCGCGTCGGGGTTCCTCGCGACGGCGGAGCTGCGTCACGATTTCGTGTTGCCGGTGGTGGGCAAGGTGCAGGGCGAGGCGTTCGTCGACAGCGGTGAAGTCACGATCAATCAGGACCCGTGGCAGCCCGGCGTGAACCACGCGCATCTGACGGGCGCGGGCGTGGGGCTCGACTGGAGCGGCCCGCGCGGGATCGTGGCGAAGCTGCAGGTGGCGGTGCCGGTGGGCGCAACACCCGAACTGGCCGGACCGCGCCCGTCGATACAGGTGTGGGCGCAGATCGCGATGGGGTTCTGAGCGAAGAGATGGTGAAGCGGATCGGAGCGCCAACGCCGCGCTCCATCGTCAATTAATACCTTTTTCGACCTAATCGAGCCGAAAAAATATATTGGACGTCTTACTGGCGTTCTTGCACTATTCGATCCCAGCGCAGACCCTGCGCCCCTTTGCGATCCCCACCGCCCGCAAGCCAAACGCCACGGCGTCGCCGAGACCGGCATCCAGCGTTCAACCAAGGCCATTGCGGGCGCAAATCGAACCTAAAACAGCCATCCCTGAGGTACAGATGCCCCACTATCGCTCACGCACTTCGACCCACGGCCGCAACATGGCCGGCGCCCGCGCACTGTGGCGCGCGACCGGCATGAAGGACGACGATTTCGGCAAGCCGATCATCGCGGTCGTGAACTCGTTCACGCAGTTCGTGCCGGGCCACGTGCATCTGCGCGATCTCGGCGCGCTGGTCGCGAAGCAGATCGAAGCGGCCGGCGGCGTGGCGAAGGAATTCAACACGATCGCCGTCGATGACGGTATCGCGATGGGCCACGGCGGCATGCTGTATTCGCTGCCGTCGCGCGAACTGATCGCGGACTCGGTCGAGTACATGGTCAACGCGCATTGCGCGGACGCGATGGTCTGCATCTCCAACTGCGACAAGATCACCCCGGGCATGCTGATGGCCGCGATGCGTCTGAACATTCCGGTCGTGTTCGTCTCCGGCGGTCCGATGGAAGCGGGCAAGGTCAAGTCGCCGACCGACGGCCAGGTGATCGCGAAGATCGACCTGATCGACGCGATGATCAAGGCCGCCGATCCGAAGATCAGCGACGCGGAAGTCGCCGAAGTCGAGCGCAACGCGTGCCCGACCTGCGGTTCGTGCTCGGGCATGTTCACCGCGAATTCGATGAACTGCCTGACCGAGGCGATCGGCCTCGCGCTGCCGGGCAACGGCACGATCGTCGCGACGCACGCATGGCGCAAGGGCCTGTTCGAGCAGGCCGGCAGCCTCGTCGTCGATCTGTGCCGCCGCTACTATCAGGAAGAAGACGTATCGGTCCTGCCGCGCAGCATCGCGACCAAGCAGGCATTCGAGAACGCTATGACGCTCGACGTCGCGATGGGCGGCTCGACCAATACCGTGCTGCATTTGCTGGCCGCCGCGCAGGAAGCGGGCGTCGACTTCACGATGTCCGATATCGATCGCATCTCGCGCAAGGTGCCGTGCCTGTGCAAGGCCGCGCCGATGACCGACAAGTACCACATCGAAGACGTGCATCGCGCGGGCGGCATCATCGGTATTCTCGGCGAACTCGCTCGTGCGGAACTGCTCGATCTGTCGTGCGGTAACGTGCATAGCGGCACGCTCGGCAACGCGATCGCGAAGTGGGACGTGGCCGGTGACGCGGACGAGGAAGCGCGGAAGTTTTTCCGCGCGGCGCCGGGCGGCATTCCGACTACCGTCGCGTTCAGCCAGGAAGCAACCTTCACGACGCTCGATACGGATCGCAAGAGCGGCTGCATTCGCAGCAAGGAAAACGCGTATTCGAAGGACGGCGGTCTCGCGGTGCTGTACGGCAATCTCGCGGACAAGGGCTGTATCGTCAAGACCGCTGGCGTCGATGAATCGCAGTGGTTGTTCTCGGGCCGCGCGCGCGTGTTCGAAAGCCAGGACGATGCGGTCGATGCGATTCTCGGCGACAAGATCGTGCCGGGCGATGTCGTGGTGATCCGCTATGAAGGTCCGAAGGGCGGCCCCGGTATGCAGGAAATGCTGTACCCGACGTCGTATCTGAAGTCGAAGGGTCTCGGCAAGAGCTGCGCGCTGTTTACCGATGGCCGTTTCTCGGGCGGCTCGTCGGGCCTCGTGATCGGCCATGCGTCGCCGGAAGCGGCTGAGGGCGGCACGATCGGTCTGGTCGAAGACGGCGACGTGATCGAGATCGACATCCCGCAGCGCAAGATGCATCTCGTCGTATCGGACGAAGAACTCGCGCGCCGTCGCGCGGCGATGGAAGCACGCGGCGACAACGCATGGCAGCCGGTGAATCGCGAGCGTGTGGTGTCGCAAGCGTTGCAGGCGTATGCGGCGTTGGCAACATCGGCTGATCGCGGCGCGGTGCGTGATATCTCGCAGTTGAAGCGCAAGTAAGGCGCGAAGTGAAGTAAAAGGGCTTCGACGTGGCGACACGAGCGGAGCCGTAAAGAAGAGGCCGGTATGCGGGGGACTGCATACCGGCCTTTGTGTTTGTGCGGGCGAGCAAACGCCTGACGAATGAATGGCGTTGCGAAAAAAGACCAACAGCTCAACCCGCGTTTCACGATCACTTGCTCCGTGATCAGGAACGCTAAGGATCAGCTCGGCAATCGTATTGCAAATCGGCTGCTAAATCCGGGCATCGTTTGATACACGCGGCACACAGCCGCATTGATGCCGCGCTGATGCCGCGATACGCGGATTATTCACAATCCATCTGCGAATAATTCAAGTCGCCAGTCGGCCTGCGCGAGTAGACGCAAGACACATGAAATTGCCGCGAACGTGGGGGCTTCGTCAGCGAATCGGGGTGAAACGTAACGGATGGCTAAGCAATGTCGACAACTCGACATCGCCATCGTGGTGCTTCGCCGGGTTGTCGTCAAAAAATCGGAAACCTAATCTCGGCTGCAACTGAAAGGGCATGTGAATACACAGCCTCCGACTGCGCCATCGCGCACCGACTCAGTGCCTCTATATGTCGGCGCAATGCGCCGGCATAAGTTCATTCGCACCGTGAGGATCCAATGGAAGAGACCAAAACGATCGACGTTCAGGCGTTTATCAATGAACACCGTTTTTCGCCGTTTCAATGGCTGATTTTTGCAATGTGTTTTGTCATTGTTCTGATGGATGGCTTTGACACAGCGGCAATCGGCTTTATCGCTCCATCACTTCTGTCCGGGTGGCAAATCAGTAAAGCCGCACTGGCGCCGGTTCTCAGTGCCGCGCTGCTCGGGCTCGCGCTCGGTGCAATGACCGCGGGGCCGATAGCTGATGCATGGGGACGCCGTCGTGTGCTGATCGCCGCGGTGTTCCTGTTCGGCGCTGCCAGCTTCGTGTCCGGCTATGCGAGCAATCTGAGCGAGTTGACGTTGCTGCGCTTTGTCACCGGAGTTGGCCTGGGTGCCGCAATGCCCAACGCGCTTACCGTGATGAGCGAGTTCTGTCCCGATGGCCGCCGGGCCACGATCGTCAGCATGATGTTTTCAGGGTTCCCGTTGGGAGCCGCGTTCGGAGGATTCGTCGCGGCCTGGATGATTCCGCACGTCGGTTGGCGTGGCGTGCTGCAATTCGGCGGAGCCGTGCCATTGGTGCTCGCGATACTGCTGGTGCTGCTGTTGCCGGAATCGATTCGCTATATGGTCGCGAAACAGCATCCGGCGGAAAAAATCAGAAGCGTGCTCTCGCGCATCAGTGGCGACGCGCGCTTTGCAGCCTCCTTCACGATGAACGAGCGTATCGCGCACGATCGGCGCCGCGGCGGCATTCGTGTGGTTCTGTCGCGGTCGTACATCGTCGGCACGTTGATGCTTTGGATCACGTATTTCATGGGCCTCGTGATCTTCTACGGCTTCATGAACTGGATGCCGTTGCTGTTCAACGAAGCCGGCATTCCGGCTCAACGCGCGTCGATGATCTCCGCGCTGTTTCCGCTTGGCGGCGTGACGGCAATCTTCTGCGGCATGTTGATGGATCGCCTGAACGCCGACCGTGTAGTCGCGACATGCTACGCACTCGCCGCCGTCAGTGTCTATGCAATTGGACATGCGCTGGGCCAGATGGGTGTGCTGATCTGTTCCGTCATCGCCGCGGGCATTCTGGTCAGTGCGGCGCAGGCGTCATTGCCCTCTCTTGCCGCCAACTTTTATCCGACCGCCGGTCGCGGTACAGGCATCGCCTGGATGCTGGGCGTGGGCCGCTTTGGCGGAATCGCGGGATCGTTTCTCGTCGCCGAGTTGGCCCGTATGCAAGTCAGTCTTCCCGGTATTTTCGCGGTCTTTGCCGGCGCGAGCCTGATTGCCGCGGCCGCGCTCTGGGTCAAAAAGATGGCCACGAATACGGCATCCGTTGCCGACGTCCCGACGGAAAGCGAATCGCTCGCTCACTGAAAGCCCGCATCACCAATCGGTTGATGTTCCCACGCAGGACCACGCGTCTGAAATCGGGTGGGCGATACATCGCGCGACTTCGAATTACGAATCGGCGCGTGAGGTCTTCTAACAATTAAATGAAATCAGGTTCGGAGATATCATGAAAAGCAGCAGTATCGTTGTGATGCTGGCGGGTTTGGCCAGCATGCCTGCGTTCGCGCAAAGCAGCGTGACGCTCTATGGAATTCTCGATACCGGCATCGAATACGTTTCACATGCGAATGCCGCGGGCGATCATCTGATTCGTATGCCGGGTGTGACCGGGCAATTCCCCTCTCGCTGGGGCATTCGCGGTACGGAAGATCTCGGTGGCGGCCTTGCCACGACATTCGTGCTGGAGAGCGGTTTCAATCCGCGCGGCGGCGATCTGGGGCAGGGAGGACGACTCTTTGGCCGTCAGGCGTGGGTCGGGCTGCAGGGCAACTGGGGCACATTGAGCTTTGGCCGCCAGTACACGATGACTTATCAGGCGCTGACGGATTCGGACATTCTCGGTCCGGACATCCACGGCATTGGTACGTTGGATTCATATCTTCCCAATGCAAGAAGCGACAATACGGTCGCATACAAAGGCACATTTAAAGGACTGACAGTTGGCGCGACGTATTCGTTCGGACGCGACAGCGCCGGCACGGGTAATTCGCCCGGTCAGGGCACCTGCGCGGGACAGGTGCCGGGCGATATAAACCAGTGCCGCCAATGGAGCGCTATGCTCAAGTATGACGGTACCTACTTTGGGCTTGCGTCGGCCTACGACGAACAACGTGGCGGCACGAATGCCGCCGCCAACTTCTTCGATGGCGTTGCGCCGGCGGCGATTCCATCGAGCGGTGCAAAGGACGCACGTCTTCAGGCAAACGGCTATGTAAGGCTGTGGGACGTGAAAATCGGTGGCGGCTGGATTGGCCGTCGCGTCGAGCCGGATACGGCGGTTGCGAGCGTTCGCTCGAATCTCTTCTATCTCGGTGCGCAGTACTACGTCACGCCCGCGCTCGCGATCGATGGCGAGGCATATCGGGTTCTCGTGCAGCAACACGACACGAGAGCAACGTTGGCTACGCTTCGTGCCACCTACTTCCTGTCGAAGCGGACCGCGGTGTATGGAAATATCGCGTACCTGTGGAATAGCGCCAAGGCGCGCTTCTCGGTAAGCGCGGGCGGCGGAGGCACGACGCCCGCGGCGGGTGTTGGACAACTCGGCGCGATCGTCGGTATCCGGCACATGTTCTAACCTGGGAGTCCGCGAGACCGATGAGATCAAGGTCTCGCGCAGCGATCAATTGCACGACGAACCAGCACGCTACCGCGCATGCCGAAATCGCTGATTGACGCTAATTCGAAGCCCCCCGTTTTAGCAATCGCCGATTTAACAATTAAAGCAATTCAAATAACGGCCACCTAAAAAACTTTCATTTAGAAAGCCTTTGCAATTCAGGTAGCGATTGCATTTGCCATGCGCTACACTGCGCGAAATTAAGAAAGTAGATCATTACGGGGCAACCCAGCCGGGGGGCTTTGATGACTCAATTCAAGTACTAACGGCGATCGACGTTATCGCTGGTTCTTCCGCGTATATCTTTTCCGCGTGAACTCGAATATCACGCGGGAAGCGTAGCTGCGCGCGCGATTCGTCACATCCGACTTCAAACGGACATTCGCGGCGGGAATGCTGGTTCGCCACGATACCTGGCATACACGAACAAAAACATCCTTCGGGACACGTCATGCACCGCAAACAACAATCGCGTCCACGAATGACGCGTCTGGCCGCCAGTCTTCTTGTTGCCTTCGCGCCGCCGATGCTGTTGCTCGGCGTAAGCCGCAGCGCGTTCGCGGACTGTACGCTAACGGATGCCACCACGATTACCTGCGCGGCCGGCACGAATACCAATAGCCAGGCGTCGGCCACCAACGACGTGATTTACAACGTGGACCCGACCGCCGTCATCAGCGTTCCGCCGATCGTCGGTGGCGCGGCGCTGAACCTGTCCGGCAACGGCATCACGCTGAACAACCAGGGGTCCATCGACCCGGTGACCAACGGCGGCAAGAGCATCGTGGCGTCCGGCGCGGTGCTCGGCACCAGCGCGCCCAATGCGATCAACGTCAACAACGAGACGGGCGGCGTGCTCAACGGGTTGGTCAACATAGCGAGCCTGATGGGCTTTGGCGGTCAGGCACTGATAATTCAGAACGGCGCCGGCGCGACGGGCATTGCAATGATCGACAACGCCGGCTCGATCGGTATGTCGATCTTCGGCGTCGGCACGTTTACGGCGGCCGATGCACCCGCCATTCTCAGCTTCGGTGGTGGCGAAACCAGCTTGACCAATACCGGCACGATTACCGGTCGAATCGGCTTTGCCGCCCCTTCCACGTCCGGTCAGCACAATACCTTGACCAATGCCGGCACAATCAATGGCAGTGTCTATCTGGGCGACACCACGGGCGGCAACACATTTACCGCGGTGTCCGGGTCGCAGGTCGTCGATGCAGGCGTCGCAACCGCCGGCACGATGACCGTCGGCGCGTCGAGCGTCAAGTTCGCGGCGGCCGGGATCGTCGACGCGGGCAGCGGCAGCGGTAACACACTCATCCTGCAGAACTCCGCGAGCGGGACCGGCTCCGGCACGACGGGGCCAGTGACGACGATCAGTTCGAGCCAGTACCTCGATTTTCAGAATCTCGTCGTCAATAGCGGCACATGGACGCTGCAGGGCGATCTGGTCAGCGGCGGCGCGACGATCAACGATGGTCTGGTCAGCTTCAATAGCGCGGGCGCATTCGGCAGCTCGCTCACGGCAAACGGCGGCGGGATCGAATCCGCGACAGCGGGGGAGGATCTATTCATCCCTATCGCGCTGAGCGGAGCCAGTTTTTCGCTGCAAGGCACGAATCCATTTACGCTCAGCGGCAACATCACGGGCGGCGGCGCGTTGAACATCAGCGATACCGCACCGGTCACGCTGAACGGCGCTAATACGTTCGGCGGCGGCGTCACGCTGTCGAGCGGTGGTCTGGTGCTCGGCAACCCGGATGCATTGGGATCGGGCACGCTGACGGTCACAGGTACCGCGACGTTGGACACCACCGGCGCTTTCCCGCTTTTCAACGAGGTGGAGCTCGATCCAGGCGCGTCGCTGACACTGCTAGGCTCCCATCCGATAACGCTCCTGGGTTTGGTGGAGGGTAGCGGCGATCTTGGCTGGAGCGGCTCCGGCACGCTGAGCCTGTCTGAGGTCGATTTGTCGTCGGGCGCCTTCACCGTCCTCGACGGCACCCTCGCTGTCAGCGGGGGGGGCGAGCTTTCGCCGGTCGGTGCGTTGAGGCTCGCGCCCGGCACCACGCTGGATATTACGCTGGGCGGCAATCAGCGCGTCGGCTCGCTGGCCGGCGCCGGTGGCACGGTGAATCTCGGCGTCAATACGCTGACTTTGAATGGCTTCGGCGATACCGAATTCGACGGCACCATCGTGGGCCTGGGCGGGTTGATCAAGAACGGCAGCGGTACCCAGACGCTGGGTGGCGCCAACGTCTTCAGCGGCGGCGTGCAGTTGAACGCAGGCGGGCTGGCCGTCGGCAACAACGCCGCGCTCGGCAGCGGCGCGCTGAGCGTGAATGGTCCAGCGACGCTTGCCGCGAGCGTGAACGGCATCGATCTGACCAACACCATCACGATCGGCACCGGCGATTCGCTGACGGTGCAAGGCGGCAATGCACTGACGCTCGGCGGCACGATTCTCGGCAGCGGGACACTGAATCTGGCCGGCCCAGGAAGACTGACCTTGTCGGGCGTCAACAGTTATAGCGCGACCACACTGAGCGGCGGCACGCTGATGCTCGGTAACGCCAACGCTATCGGTGCGGGCGCCGTGACGGTCAACGGCAGTGCGTCACTCGACACGAGCACCGATCTCACGCTGAACAACGCGATCGCACTGAACGCGAACCTGAGCCTTACCGGCACGAACAATCTGACGCTGGACGGCGTGCTGTCGGGCACTGGCGGCCTGATCAAGAACGGCGCGGCGACTCTGGTGCTGGGCGGCACGAACACCTTCAGCGGCGCGCTGACCGTCGAGGCGGGAACGGTTCAACTGACCGCCACCGGCGCACTGTCCGCGTCGAACGACGTGAATCTGTTGAACGCGGGCGCCGACCTCGATGTGAGCGGCGTTTCCGCGCCGACGATCGGCGCGCTGAGCGGCGTCGGCGGCACGAGCGTGCTGATGACGAACGGGTTGACGCTGGGCAGTGCCGATAACGGCACATTCGCCGGCACGATCGATGGAGCAGGTGGCATCGTCAAACAGGGCAGCGGCAAGGAGACGCTAACCGGTACCAATAACTTCACGGGCACTGTGACGATCGCGGACGGCACGCTGGCGATCGGCGTGGGCGGCCTCATCTCGCCGGGCAACGCGGTGACGCTGACCGGCACGGGCGCGACGTTCGATATCAGCGGTGCGTCCGGTGATACGACGATCAGCGATCTGTCCGGCACGGCCGGCACCGTCGCGTTGGGCGCCCATACGCTGAGCTTCGGTACCAGCGCGGATCAAACGTTCGGCGGCGCGATTACCGGCACCGGCGGCATCATCAAGCAGGGCAGCGGCACCGAAACGCTGAGCGGCGCGAACACGTTGACCGGCACTGCAACGGTCGATGCCGGCACGCTCGCGTTATCCGGCGCGGGCACGCTGACGTCGACCACCGGCGTGAATCTCGTCAACGCGGGCGCGGCGTTCGACGTGAGCAACGCTACCGGCACACCGACGATCGGCGCACTCACCGGCGTGGCGGGCACGAACGTGACGCTCGGCGCCACGACGCTGACGCTCGGTGATACGGAGAACGCTACGTTTGGCGGCACGATCGACGGCACCGGCGGCATCATCAAACAAGGCAGCGGTACCGAGACGCTGATTGGCACGAACACCTACACCGGCGGCACGACGATCGATGCCGGCACGCTGGCGATCGGCGCGGGCGGCAACATCGCCGCCGACGGCGGCGTCACGTTGAACGGCACGGGCGCGAAATTCGACATCAGCGGATCGGGCGCGAATCAGACTGTCGGTGCGCTATCGGGCGTCGCGGGCAGCACGATCGCGCTGGGTGGCAACACGCTGACGTTCGGCGACGCGACGAACCAGACGCTGGCCAGCGATGTGACCGGCACCAGCAACAGCGCCGCGCTCGTTAAACAGGGCGCCGGCGACGAGACGTTGAGCGGCAACAACAACTTTAGCGGCGGCACCACGCTCGATGCGGGTGGCCTGATCGTCGGCAGCAACAATGCATTGGGCACCGGCGCGCTGACCGTCAATGGCGCGGCCACACTCGGCAGCAGCACGGCAGTCGAACTCGGCAACGATGTCGTGCTGAATGCGGGGCTGACGTTTGCAGGCGCGAACGACCTGACGCTGGACGGCGCGCTGTCGGGCACCGGTGGTTTGACGAAGCAAGGCACCGGCACGCTGACACTGAACGGCGCCAACACCTACACCGGCGGCACGGAAATCGACGTGGGCACGCTCGCGCTCGGCGCGAATGCCAGCCTCGCGGCGCTCGGCATCGTCGACATTGCGAGCGGCGCGACCCTCGACCTGTCGGCCGGCAGCGGCACGCAGACGGTCGGTACGCTGACCGGCGCCGGCACCGTCGATCTCGGTGCCGTGGTGCTGACAGTTGGCGGCGCAACCGACTCCACGTTCAGCGGATCGATCGGCGGCAGCGGCAGCCTCGACAAGGTCGGCACCAGCACCGAGACATTGACCGGCGCGAACACCTACACCGGCGGCACGACGATCGATGCCGGCACGCTCGCACTCGGCGCGGGCGGCAGCCTGGCCGCCGATGGCGCCGTGACGTTGAACGGCGCGGGCACCGCATTCGACATCAGCGGCTCGGGCGCGAATCAGACCATCGGCGCGCTCAACGGCAGCGGCGGCGACGTGACGCTCGGCGCCAATACGCTGACCTTCGGCGATGGGACGAATCACACCTTCGGCGGCTCGATCAGCGGCAACGGCGACATCGTCAAGCAGGGCGCGGGCATCGAGACGCTGACCGGCACGAACACCTACACCGGCGGCACGGCGATCGACGCCGGCACGCTGGCACTCGGCACTGGCGGCAGCCTCGCGAGCGGCAGCAACGTGACGTTGAACGGCACGGGCGCGGAGTTCGACATCAGTGGGTCGGGCGCGAATCAGACGGTCGGCGCGCTATCGGGCGTCGCGGGCAGCACGGTCGCGCTGGGCGCGAACTCGCTGACGTTCGGCGACGCAACGAACCAGACGCTGGCCAGCAACGTGACGGGAACCGGCGGCCTCGTCAAACAGGGCAGCGGCGTCACGACACTGAGCGGCAACAACAACTACAGCGGCGGCACGACGCTCGATGCGGGCGGCCTGATCGTCGGCAGCAATACGGCGCTCGGCACCGGCACGCTGACCGTGAACGGCGCGGCCACGCTCGGCAGCAGCACGGCAGTCGAACTCACCAACGACGTCGTGCTGAACGCAGGGCTGACCTTCACCGGAGCGAACAACCTGACGCTGGACGGCGTGCTGTCGGGCACCGGCGGCCTGACCAAGCAAGGCACCGGCACGCTGACGCTGAACGGCGCCAACACGTACAGAGGCGGCACGCAAGTCGACCAGGGCACGCTCGCGCTCGGCGCGAACGCCAGCTTGCTGGCGAGCGGCACCGTGAACATCGCGAGCGGCGCGATTCTCGACCTGTCGGCCGGCAACGGCACGCAGACGGTCGGCACGCTGACCGGCGCCGGCGCGGTCGATATCGGCGCGAACCTGACGACGCTCGGCGGCGCAACCGACGGCACCTTCAGCGGCTCGATCATCGGCAGCGGCAGCGTCGACAAGGTCGGTTCCGGCACCGAGACGCTGACCGGCGCGAACACCTACACCGGCGGCACGACGATCGACGCCGGCACGCTCGCGCTCGGCGTCGGCGGCAGCCTCGCGGCGAACGGCACGGTGACGCTCAGCACGGCGGGCGCGCGCTTCGACATCTCCGGCGGCGGCAACCAGACGATCGGCGCGCTGAGCGGCGTGGCCGGCACCACCGTCGATCTGGGTGCGCGGACGTTGAGCGTCGCGGGCAACGGCGCCGCGAACTTCGGCGGCTCACTGGCGGGCCTCGGCGGCTTTACGGTCGCCGGTGGCCAGCAAACGCTGTCCGGCCTGAACACCTATAGCGGCGCGACGTCGATCGCGAGCGGCGCGACGCTGTTGCTGACCGGCACGGGCAGCATCGTGCCGTCGAGCGTCGTCGCGGACGCGGGCACGTTCGACATCTCCGGGGCGACGACCGGCGTGGTAATCACGAATCTCTCCGGTGCCGGCGTGGTGAAACTCGGCAGCCAGATACTGACGCTGTCGAGCCCGAGCGGCACGTTTGGCGGTACGTTCAGCGGCACCGGCAGCCTGCGGCTGGCAGGCAATGATTCTCTGCTGCTCACCGGCAATAGCGGCGCGTTCGGCGGTTCGACGGTGCTGATGTCAGGGCAGCTCGAAGTGGGCGACGCCAGCACGCCTACGGCGGCGCTCGGCGGCACTGTGCGGATCGATCCGGGCGCGACGCTGCGCGGTCATGGCACCGTCGGCGGCGACGTGACGAATAACGGCACCGTGATGCCGGGCGGTTCGATCGGCACGCTGACCGTCGGCGGCAACTACACGCAGACCAACGGCTCGACACTCGCGATCGAGGTCAGCCCGACAGCCGCGTCGCAACTGAAAGTGAACGGCAGCGCGACGCTCAACGGCGTGCTGGCGATCACCTACGACCCGGGCACTTACACCGCGAAGTCGTACACGCTGGTGTCGGCGGCCGGTGGTGTAAGCGGTACGTTCAGCAGCACCACGAGTACCGGTACGTCGAATCTCGGCACGCTGGCGCCGAGCATCAGTTACGGTGCGAACGGGGTCGACCTGGCACTGGCGAATGCCGCGACCGGCACGGGCGGTTCCGGCGGATCGACACCGCAGGTCGTCGCGCCGGTCGATACCAGCATCTATACGGCGCTCGGCACGACGGCGATCCTCGGCGCGCACGCGCAGGGCGGCGCGCTGCTCGAACGGTTGAGCCATAGCGCGGTGGTCACTTCATCGGCCACCCCAGCAACGCCGACCGGCTGGGTCAACGCGACGGGCAGCCAGACGAACGTCGGCGGCACCAACGGCGCGCCGGGCTTCCAGAGCCAGCGTTATGGCTTCCTTGCCGGCCTCGAACGGAAGTTGGGCGACTACACGGTGGGCGTCGCGGCCGGTTACGACCATGCCGATATCGACGAACAGAACACCGGCGATTCAGGCACCACCGATACATTGCGGGCCGCGCTGTATGGCGCGCGCAGTGTCGGCGCGGTGAATCTGGCCGCCACGCTCGGCGTCGGGCTCGACTTCCTGTCGCAGAAGCGTCCGTTCGGCGCGCTCGACGCCGAAGGCGATCACATGGGCCAGGAGTTCAACCTGGGTGGCCAGGCCAGCCTGCCGATGCAGCTGGGCAGCGTCACGGTGACGCCGAGTCTCGGCCTGCGCTATGCGTACTTTCATGCGAACGGCTTCAGCGAGAGCGGCGCGGGCGGCCAGGATCTGAACGTCGGCACCGACAACGTCCGCAGTCTGCAACCGTATGCGCAAGTCGCGCTCGATCATGCGTTCGGCGACGCGTTCCGGCCGGTGCAGGTCGAGGTGCGGGTCGGCTACGCGCATGAACTGCTCGACGCCAATCGCGCGATCAGCGTGGCCGCGCAGGACGGCACGCTGTTCACCGCGCCCGGCACCACGCTGCCGCGCGGGTATCTGACCGCGGGCGCCGGCGTCACGATGCATCCGGCTGCGAACCTCGACGTATCGCTGAACTACGACGGCCTGATCAACACCACGCACGCGTCGGCGCAGCAGGGCAGCATTCGCGTGAATTACCGGTTCTGACGCCTTCGAAGAGGGTGGCCGGGGTGCTCGCCGGGCGTGGCGGGCACCCCAGGTGACGATCGTCAGTTGCTAGCGCGGGCTTATCCGGTTTGCGCCCGCTTATAGCAACACGGCGCTGTGGATGGCGGACAGCGTCTGCTGCCAGCCCGCGCTGTCCTGCTCAGCCTGGCCATTGGTAAGGAAAGGCTTCAGCAACGCAAGCAGATCTGTCGACTCGGACGTACTCGTTGGCGTAGTGACATCCGATACCAATACCGCGTGTTCGTATTGGGAGACTTCCGTGGATTGAGACGACGACCGATTGAGTGTTGCCTGGATGATGTTGTTGCGCTCCGTCGCGATGTTGACGGTGCTGCTCGAGTCGGCGTTGACCTGCACATACTGGTAGTTTTGCGACGCCGCCGATGTGGTGAGTGCCAGCGTGTTCCCGGCCAGCGGCTCGTGATAACTCGCTTTCAGATGCGCTTGCTGGGTTTGAGAAATCTTGCCGTTCATCAGATCGCCTTCGGTTTTGGTGTTCTGAGAGACCTGATAAGAAAAGTTATCCGTTTGATCCGGCACATACGGATTGGACGACACCGGATTATCGGTAATCGACGCGTTAAAGTCGGCGAGACCCGTCAACATCGCATGATCCGATTGCGCGAGCCAGGGCGAGTAAGTCGTACCCGGAAGCTGTTGCGACGACGTCCCATAGTTGCTGTTCATTTGCGTGAACGCGTCTTTGAACATCGACATCAGCGCGCTGCTTCCGTGGCCTTGCGCATCGGCTTTGTCGAACTGCGTCAGATAGCTCGCAATAGCCTGGTTCTGCTGCGCGCTCGACCCCCAAATGGCGGAATCACTCGTGTCGACGCTGACGTTAATCTTGCCGGTCGAATCCGCGAGTTGAATGCTTCTCGTCGAACTGTTCAGCGCAATATTGGCTGATACATCGTTGAATCCGTCGTTTGTGACATTGAACTGCATTTGCACCGACGACAGCACCGACGTGTCGTATTGCGTCAGACCGTTGAGATTGAGCGCCGGCGGCGAAGAGGTCAGACCGTCAATGGCCTGCTGAAAGCTGTCGGCCAGTTTGGCCACCGCGCTACGGTCGGCGTCGCTCAGCGGCCCGCTGCTTTTGACGTTGACCGATAGCGTGCCGTCCCCGCTATACAGTTCAATACCCACCGTCGCGCCGCTTTTGGTCTGAACGGTCAGTTTGATATCGCCTTGCGGAGTTAGACCGGATAGTTTCAGTGCATCGGGGCCGCCCACCGGGCCGACCGTGACCGACTGCGAGAAATTGCTGTCCGTGGTGTTGAAGCGATCGAGGACGGCGCTTCCCAGATCGTAGAACTGCCCGGACATCGTACCGGCCGCGTAGTCGCCCGCCATCACCCTGGAAACTGCATCGGTGTTGTTCTGCGCCCAGGAGACGGTCGGTTCCACTCCAGCGAGCGTTCCTTCCGGCGTGTACACGACGGGAGACTCGACCTGCGGTGAAGGAATCGTGACAACGGTCGACTCGGCGATGGCCTCGGCGGATAAGTTGCCGGAGGTTGGCGTAACACTCGCCGCGCCGGTCAACGAAGCCGTTGGAAGAATACCTGCGTTTAATGACGAAATAGTGGTCATGATGCGGTGCTTTGTGATTCCGCTGGGAGAGGGTGGACACCTGTGCGACAAATGCCCTTGTTCGAGATATCGGCAGTAAGTTGAGTATCTTTACTGAATTTATTCCGCATTTGACGATTGGGCGTGGCGGCTTCTTACTCCCGCTTCAATCGAGCGCTCCGCGAGCGCATTCGAACTCGCAAAGCGCGAGCCGTGCATTGATCGGCGGTTGTGATGAGTCGATAAAAAATCGCTGATTCCCCGCGCCTTAACGCTTGTTTACACTCGCCGCTGGAGACCAGCCGCCAGCCGAAGAATCGTGTTCGGCCCGGGCGGCACGCGCACGTGCCGCCGCCACGTCAAACCACAATTCCAAACATGTTATGACGCCCCATCTCGCCGCCGAGAGTCCCGATTCCATTGACGACGCAACCACGCAGCACGTGCCTGCGCATACCGTTGCACGTGCGCCGCGCGCGAAGGGCATGTCCCTGCAGGCACGGCTCGCATTCACGATCGGCCTGCTGGCCGCGCTGATGACCGGCATCGGCGCGCTCGGCCTCGTGGGCGCGTGGCGTGCGAACCGGGCGAATCAGGACACGTACCAGAACAAACTGACGGCGGCCGTGCATATCGGCAACGCGGAGCTGTTGATCGGCCGCACGCGTCTCGTGCTGGGCGGCGCGATGGCGCAACCCGACAGCACGCGCGCGCAGCAGCAGATCGCGCACGCGAGCGACTTCTTCACACAGTCGGACGACGAATGGCGCGCGTTCGTCGACGAACCGCACGAACCCGGCGAAGCGCCTTTGATCGAAGCGGCGAGCCAGAAGCGCGCGCCGATGCGCGACGCGATGCGCGCGTTCATCGACGCGTTGAAAGCGGGCGACCGCGACGCCGCGCAACGTATCGGCACCGTGCAACTGAGCCCGCTGTTCAACGCAATGAGCAGCGCGAACGACGAGTTGAAGCACACGCTCTATGCAAACGCGAAGCGCAGCTATGACGACGCCGAGCGCTACTTCCAGCTCTTTTTCGCGGTATCGGTGGCGATGATCGCGTTCGGTATCGCCGCCGCGGCGTTCAGCTGGATCGCGTTGCGCCGCGCGATCATGACGCCGCTGAACGAGGCGCTGACGCACTTCGAAGCGATCGCGGCGGGCGATCTGCAACGCACGATCGTCAGCCGTCGCGCCGACGAAATGGGCCGCCTGCTCGACGGCTTGCGCACGATGCAAACGCAACTCGCGCACACCGTCACCGCGGTGCGATCGAGTAGCCGTTCGATCGGCAGCGCGACCGCCGAGATCGCGGCGGGTACGCTCGATCTGTCGTCGCGCACGGAAGAGCAGGCGGCCTCGCTGGAGCAAACCGCCGCGAGCATGACCGAGCTGACCGAAACGGTGCGGCAGAACGCAACCCATGCGCAGCAGGCGCATGCGATTGCCGATAGCGCGGCGAGCGCCGCAAGCGAGGGCAGCGACGCGATCACACGCGTGAGCGGTACGATGGGGCGCATCGAAGCGAGCGCGCGCAAGATCGCGGACATCACCGGCATCATCGAGGGCATTGCGTTTCAGACCAATATCCTCGCGTTGAACGCGGCGGTCGAAGCGGCGCGCGCGGGCACGCATGGGCGCGGTTTCGCGGTGGTCGCTTCCGAAGTGCGTTCGCTTGCGCAGCATGCGGCAGCGGCTGCGAAGGACATCGGCGATCTGGTCGGCGATGCGGTTCATGCGGCATCGGATGGCACGACGATGGTTGGCGAGGCCGAGCGCTCGATCGAACGGATTCTCGACGCGGCGCGCAGTTTCGCGGACATGATGGGTGGCATCGTGTCGTCGGCCGAAGAGCAGCGCGCCGGTATCGAGCAGGTCGATACCGCGGTCAATCTGATGGATGCAATCACGCAGCAGAACGCCGCGCTCGTCGAGCAGGCAAGTGCCGCCGCGCAGGCACTCGATCAGCAGTCGCGCGAACTGGAGCGGCAAGTGGCGAGTTTTCGGGTCGCGTCGTAGCGCAAGGACTAGGACTAGGACTAGGACTCGCTGACCACGCCGCTCAGATTCGACAGATCGAACGGTGCCATTCTGCGCAGCGCGAGCCGAAAATCGCGTGCGATCGGTGACAGCGCCGCATCGCGCCGGCGAATCAAGCCGATGGTTCGCGCCACCGTCGGATCGACCAGCGGACGGATCGCGATACGCGCATGCGGGTCGCGCGGCGCCGCGCAACGCGGAATGATCGAAATGCCGAGCCCCGCTTCGACAAGCCCCAGCGACGTGGTCAGATGCTCGATCTCGATCAGCCGGTCGGGGCGCCAGTGAATATCCCTGAGCGCGGCATCGAGCATGCGCCGGTTGCCGCTCGATGAGCCCGACACGATCAGCGGCCACGGACGCAACTCGGGCCACGTCACATGTTCGTTCGCGGCCAGCGGATGATCGGCGGGGCACGCGAGCACATACGGATCGACGAGCAATTCGTCGACGGCGAACTCGGGTGAATCGTTGACCATGAATGCGATGCCGAACTCCGCATCGCCGAGCGCGACACGCTGCACGACCGTCGCGAGATTTGCTTCGATGAGCCTCAAGCGCACTTCGGGACGCCGCCGGTGATAACGGCTGACGATCGTCGGCAGCATGAATTTCGTCACCGTCGGAATGCAGGCGATGGTCAGTTGACCCATACCCATCCGCGTCGCTTCGCTGACCAGTTCGAGCGACGCCGCGAGATCGCGCAGCACGCCCTGTGCGCGCGGCAACAATAATTCCCCCGCATGAGTCAGCGCGACGCTGCGCGTGGTGCGCTCGAACAGCATCACGCCGAGCGCGTCTTCCAGACGTTTGATGCGGCGCGTCAATGCGGACGCGGACAGGTTCAATTCGATCGCGGCGTCATTGAACGACGCATGCGATGCGACCGCGACGAAGGCTCGCAATGCGTCGAGATCGACAGTCGGAAAACGGTTCATCGGTACTCCGCTGACTCTTGCACGTGACGCAATAATAATCACGTCGTGTGCAATTCACAAACGCCCTGGCGCTGCTGATACTGAATGCGCGGCATTTCCGTGCCAGCTCATTCATTCAACGGACGTTCAGGCAGATGAACCAGCACAACGACATAGGCGCAAACCCTTATACCGGCGGTATGGCCGCGTTCGTCGCGGGCTTGCGATACGAGGCGATACCGGACGAGGTGCGCGCGCGCATCAAGCTATTGATCCTCGATTCGCTGGGCTGCGCGATCTTCGGCGCGGGACTGCCGTGGAGCCGCATCCTTGCCGATACCTTGCAGCGCGTTGACAGTACGCAGGATTGCCGCGTGTGGGGCATGCCGTTGCGTTTGTCCGCGCCGCACGCGGCGCTCGTCAACGGCACGCTGATCCAGAGCTTCGAACTCGACGACGTGCATCGCGTCGGTGTGCTGCATGTCGGCGCGGTGACGTTGCCCGCGGTGCTCGCAGTCGCCGAGTTGTTGTCCGGCAATGCGCCGATGACAGGACGCGAATTCCTGCGGGCCTGCGTGGCAGGCTATGAAGTCGGCCCGCGCGTGGGCATGTGCATGGGACCGGAGCACATCGCGCAGGGCTGGCATTCGGGCGCGACGGTCGGCGTATTTTCCGCGGCGGCGGGTGCGGCTGCGGCGCTGCGGCTCGATGCGCAACAGACGGTGCATGCGCTCGGGATCGGCGGCACGCAGTCGGCCGGCTTGATGGCCGCGCAGTTCGGCGCGATGGTCAAACGTATGCATGCGGGCCGTGCCGCGCAAAGTGGCCTGTATGGCGCGTTGCTCGCGCAAAACGGCTTCACCGGTATCGTCGATGTATTCGAGAACCCGTATGGCGGGTTTTGCAGCACGTTCTCGCGTTCGTCGGACCGCTTCGATCTGATGCAACTCGTCGATGGTCTCGGCGAGCGCTTCGAGACGATGCGGATCGCGCTGAAGTTCTACTCGTGCGTGGGCAGCAATCACACGACGCTCGATGCGATCCGCGCGATGCAGGCACGTCATCCGTTCGGCGCCGACGACGTCGAGCGCATCGTCGTGCACGGTTCGCGCGTGACGGTCGATCACGTCGGCTGGAAGTACGTGCCGCAGGGGCTGACCTCGGCGCAGCTGAACCTGCCGTATTGCGTCGCCACACTGCTGCTCGAAGGCGACGTATTCGTCGACCAGTTCAGCGACGACATGGTTGCGGACCCTCAGCGCATGGCGCTGTCCGAGCGCGTTCAGGTGCTCGAAGATCCGGCGATCACCGCGCGCGGCGCACAGCTGCGGCATATGGTGCGTGTCGAGGTACTGCTGCGCGACGGCACGCAGCTCGAAGAAACGGTCGAGGCGCAACGCGGCAGCGAACACGCGTTCGCGAGCGAAGCGGAGATCGTCGGCAAGATGAGAAAGTTGGCCGAGCACCGGATCGACGCCACGCAAATCGCCCGCATCGTCGACTGGGTGATGCACGCCGAAGACCAGCCGGATGCCGGCGAACTCGCGCGGCTTCTCGCGCTCGCTGCCTGAGGAGCCGTCGTGGCCGCCAGCGCACATACTCTGACGTTATCCGCTACGCGCGCCACGCGGCGCGAGCAGTTGCGCTCGATCATCGGCGGCAGCGCCGGCAACGTGATCGAGTGGTACGACTTTCTCGCTTACTCGATCTTTTCCATCTACTTCAGCAAGGCGTTTTTTCCGGGCGGCAATCAGACCGCGCAACTGCTGAACGCGGCGGCCGTCGCCGCGATCGGCTATGTGGTGCGGCCGCTCGGCAGCTGGGCAATCGGCGCGCTCGCCGACCGGCATGGACGGCGCATCGCGCTGAGCCTGTCGGTTGCGATGATGAGCGTCGGCTCGCTGATCATCGCGGTGACGCCGACGTATGCATCGATCGGTGTGGCCGCGCCCGCCGTGCTGATCTGCGCGCGCTTGCTGCAGGGCTTCAGCATGGGCGGCGAAGCGGGCACCAGCGCGACCTATCTGAGCGAAATGGCGCCGACGGGCCGACGCGGCTTCTTCGTCGGCTTCGTGCAGGTGACGGTGGTGATGGGGCAACTGCTGGCGCTCGCGCTGATGCTGGTGCTGCAACGGCTCGTGCTGACGCCCACGCAACTCGAACAGTGGGGCTGGCGGATTCCGTTCGCGATCGGCGGTGCGCTGGCGGTGTTCGCGCTCTATCTGCGGCGTGGTATTGCGGAAACCGAAGCATTCACGAGAGAGCACAGCGGCGCTTCCGAAACGCAAACCCAAACGCAGCGTGGCAGTCTGCTCGCGCTGCTGATTCAGCACCGGCGGCAAACGCTGTGGACGATCGGCATCAGCATCGGCGGCACGGTCGCGTTCTATACGTTCACGATCTATCTGCAGAAGTACATGGTCAACACCAGCGGCTTCAGCCGCAATACGGCGACGCTGGTCGCGACCTTGTCGCTGTTCATTTATATGGGCTTCCAGCCGCTTTACGGCTTGCTGTCCGATCTGATCGGACGGCGGCCGGTGATGATGATCTTCGGTGTCGGCGGCACCTTCCTGACGGTGCCGCTGATGCATGCGCTCGGCTCGACTCATAGCGCGCTGACGGCGTTCGCGCTGAATCTCGCGGCGCTCGGCATTCTGAGCGGCTTTTCGTCGATCCACTGGCTCGTCAAGTCCGAGCTGTTTCCGGCCAAGGTTCGCGCGCTCGGCGTCGGCCTGCCGTTTGCGATCGTGTCGTCGGTGATGGGCGGCACCACCGAATATCTGGCGTTGCGCTTCAAGCACGCCGGGCACGAGTCGTGGTTCTTCTATTACGTCAGCGCGTGCGCGGCGATTTCGCTCGTCACTTATGTGCTGATGCCCGAGACGCGCCATCGGTCGATCATCGACGAGGAAGCGCGCCGCTAATCAACGGAGACGTTTGCATGCAACCGGCTTCATCCGCGGCACCCACCGCGGCACAGTCGTTGTCCGACTATGCGCTCGGCGTGCGCTTCGAGCAGTTGCCCGCCGACGTGGTGCGCCTCGCGAAAGACTGCCTGATCGATGCACTCGGCGCGGCGTTGTATGGACACGAAGTGGAGGCAGGCCAGGCCGCGCTGCGCTATGTCGCCGATGCGGCCGCGGGGCCGTGCGCGATTGTCGGCACGAGCCGGCGCGTCGCGCCCGATGCGGCCGCGTTCGCGGGCGGCGTGCTGGTCCACGCGGCCGAACTCGACAGCCTGCGGCAGCCCGGCGCCGGCGTGCATCCGGGCGCGGCGCTGGTGCCGGCCGCGCTAGCTGCCGCGCAGGCCGGCGGCGCATCGGGACGCGAGTTGCTCGCGGCGCTCGTGGCCGGTATCGAAGTGCTGTTTCGGATCGGCAGCGCGACGAAGCACTCGGCCGAAGCGCGCGGCTTTCATGCGCCGGGTTTGACCGGGCCATTTGGCGCCGCGATTGTCGCGGGCAAGCTGGCCGGTGTCGATGCGCCCACGTTGTGCCGCGCGCTGGGCATTGCCGGTTCGCTCAGCGGCGGGCTGCTCGAATTCGCGAAGTCCGGCGACGGCGGTCTCGTCAAACGTCTGCATCTGGGGCGCGCGGCGCAAGCGGGCATCGTCGCGGTGAAACTGGCGCGCGCGGGCTTCGACGGGCCGTCGAGCGTACTCGAAGGGCACCATGGTTTTCTGCACGCGTATTGCGAGTCGTCGGACGCCACGCGCCTGACCGACGGTCTCGGCACGCGCTACGAAATATCGACGTTGTGCCTGAAGCGCTACGCGTGTCACATCGTTGCGCACACGCCGGTCTACGCGGCGCAGCAGATGCGCGCCGCGCACGATGTCGACGCGCGCCGGATTGCCGCGATCCGTATCGAAGGCGCGCCGCGCCTGGCCGCGAATCACGATATCAAGCTGCCGGCCAATCAGGTGCTCGCGCAATACAGCGTGCCGGTTTGCGTGGCGGCGGCGCTGCTGCACGATGCCGACGATCCGACGACCTTCGGCGCGCGTCTGCTGCAGGACGAAGCGATCCGCGCGCTCGCGCAACGGGTGACGGTGGTCGCGACGGACGCTGTCGGCCTCGCGACTGTCACACGCATCACGCTTGATGACGGTACCGTCATCGAGCAAGCGCAAACGGACTATCCGGGCTGCCCGTCGACACCGTTCACCGCGGCGCAGTTGCGCAGCAAGTTCATGCGCATGACGAGACGGCTCGGCGCCGCGGCGGACACGCTGTTCGAGCGGCTGGAGCGGGTGGAACACGAAGCGGATCTGCACTGGCTCGACGCGATGCCTGTTTCACCGTCCGCTTTGGCGACAGAAGGAGAGCGTCGATGAGCATCGCGAACATTGCCGGCGTGCTGGGCGAACGCATCGCGGCGTTCGGCTGGAACGACGTGCCCGACGAAGCATTGCGTTGGGCGCGTATCGGCATCATCGATACGATCGGCGTGACGCTGGCCGGTGCGGCGGAACCGTGCGCGCGAATCGCGCGCACTGTAGCGGCGCCTTCCAACGGCGCGGCACTCGTGTTCGGCACGCGCGAGCGCATGAAGCCGAGCGACGCGGCGCTCGTCAACGGCACGGCCGCGCATGCGCTCGACTTCGACGATTGCAGCAACACGCTCGGTGGTCATCCGTCCGCGCCGATCCTGCCGGCGCTTTTTGCGCTGGCCGAAGACGCGCATGCGAGCGGCCGGCAACTCGTCACCGCCTACGTGGCGGGGTTCGAAGCGCAGGCCCGCATCGCGCACGCGGTCAACTTCCACCACTACGACAAGGGCTGGCATCCGACCGCGACACTCGGCGTGTTCGGCGCGTGCGCGGCGTCCGCGCATCTGCTCGAACTGGATGCGGCGCAGACGGCGACGGCATTGTCGATTGCCGCGTCGTTCGCGTCCGGCATCAAGGCCAATTTCGGCACGATGACGAAGCCGTTGCATGTCGGCCATGCGTCGCGTAATGGACTGATCGCGGCGTTACTAGCGCGCGGAGGATTCAGCGCGGGCGATGCGGCGTTCGAACATCGGCAGGGATTCTTCAACGTCTACAACGGTGCCGGCCATTACGACGCGGAAGCCGCATTGACGCATTGGGCCGAACCGCTCGACATCATCGAGCCGGGCATCGCGATCAAGCAGTACCCATGTTGCGGCAGCACGCATCCCGCCATCGACGCGATGCTGATGCTCGTCAGCGACTACGGCCTGAAGCCGGACGATGTCGAATCGGTAACGTCGTGGACGCATCCACGCCGCCTTCAGCATACGAATCGCCCGCAGCCGGCCAGCGCGCTCGACGCCAAATTCAGCGTGCAGTACTGCGTGGCCCGCGCGCTCGCGCACGGACGCGTGGTGCTGTCCGACTTCGAGGGCGACGCGTTCCTTGATCCAGCGATTCGTGCGTTGATGCAGAAGATCGTCGCCGAGCCCGATCCGCTGGCGGACCAGCAGCCCGATCATTTCGGCGCGGAAATCGTGGTGCAGTTGCTCGATGGGCGGCGTGTGTCACAACGCGTCGCGCGCGCGGCGGGCAGAACCTCGGCGAATCCGCTGCCGGATGCGCGGATCGAAGCGAAGTTTGTCGACTGTGCGAATCATGCATTGACGCCGGACGCGAGCCGCGACGTGTTGGGCATGCTGTGGCGTATCGATGGTCTGGACGACATCACCACATTGACCGCTTTACTCGAAGCTGGTTTGCGGCACTGACGCTTCCCGTCGGGCCCGGTGGACGGCTTCATCGGCAAGAACAACCGCGCGGCTATGACCGCCGGACTGAAAGGAGACAGGCATGAACGACTTACTCGTCGCCGCGCGCGTCGACCGTTTGCCGAACTCGCGGATGCATCGCGAGTGGATGTTTCTGTTCGCGATTCCGCTGTTCTTCGATAGCTGCGATATCAACACGTTTGCATCGGCGGCACCGGCGCTGGTGCGGCATTGGCATATTGCGATCAACGAGATTGCGCTGATCACGTCCGCGAGTTTCATCGGCATGTTCTTCGGCGCAACGCTCGGCGGCTTGCTGTCCGACCGGCTCGGACGCAAGCGCTCGCTGATGCTGTTCGTGCTGATCTCGTCGCTCGGTTCGCTGGCCACCGCGGTCGTGCCGAGCGTGCCGTATCTGTTCGCCGCGCGGGTCGTCACCGGCTTCGGCATTTCCGCGGGCATGGTGACGGTGATGACCTATATCGCCGAGCTGTTCCCGGCGCGCTCGCGCGGCACCTGGCAATCGTGGGCGATGGTGATCAACCTGTGCGCGATTCCGTTGACGAACCTGGTCGCGCGGTTGCTCGTGCCGTACGGCCCGGACGGCTGGCGCTGGGTGTTCGTATGGGGCGCGCTGGGCATCGCGTTTCCGCTGTTCGCGAAGCGGCTTCCCGAGTCGCCGCGCTGGAGCGTGCGAGCGGGGCGCTTCAGCGACGCGGAAGCGGCGCTCGCGGCGATGGAGGCACGCAGCATTGCCGAAGGCAATGTACTGACTTCGCCGCAGGTCGTCGCGCGAGCGCCCGAACCGCGCGAACCGTGGACGACGATGTTCAACTCCGTGTACCGCCGCCGCACGTTCGCGCTGTGCGCGATCTGGCTGCTGCAGACGATCGGCTTCTACGGTTTCGAAGCGTGGGTGCCGACCTTGCTGGTGCATCACGGCATCACGATTGCGCGCAGCCTCACGTATTTCACGCTGATCAACGTGGGTGCGCCGCTCGGCGCATTGCTCGCGGTTTATCCCGCCGATCGTTTCGAACGCAAGCATCTGATCGCGCTGGTCGCGTTGCTGATCGCCGGATTCGGTCTGCTATACGGATTGAGCTTTAAACCCGTGCTGATCGTCACGTTCGGCTTCGCGGTCGGCATGCTGACGCAAACCTTCGCGACGCTGCTCTATGCGTACACGCCCGAGCAGTTTCCGACCGGCGTGCGCAACAGCGCGACAGGTCTCACCTACGGCGCGGGCCGGATCGCGAACGTCGCGAATGCGTTCGTGATCGCCGCCGTCTATACGAACTACGGCTACGCGACGGTGTTTATGTATATCGCGGGCGCGTGGTTCCTGACCGCGCTGATCACGCTGGTGTTCGGCCCGAAGACGACAGGCCGCAGCCTCGAAACCTTGAACCCGGCCGTGGATGCCGAGGGCGACACGAGTGCGTTGTCGCCCATCGCCGAATACACGCGGCGCTAGGGTTTGCGTATATCTGGAACTGGAGAGCCAACTGATGACCATCGACACATTCAATGATATCGACGTACTCGTAATCGGCGCGGGCAACGCGGCGGCCAATGCGGCGTTGTCCGCGCGCGAAGGCGGCGCGAAGCGCATCGTGCTGCTGGAGAGCGCGCCGCAGGAAGCGCGTGGCGGCAACTCCGCATTTACCGGCGGCGCGTTCCGCTTCGTCTACGAATCCGTCGACGATCTGTTGAAGCTCGCGCCGGATATCGCGGAACTGGACTTGCCGAATATCGATTTCGGCACCTATACGAGCGAGCAGTATTTCGACGATATCGGCCGTCTGACGGAGTTTCGCGCCGATCCGGATCTGACCGAGGTACTGATCGGCAACAGCTATGACGCCGCGCTATGGCTCAAGCGGCACGGCGTGCGATTCCAGCCGGCGCTGGGGCGCCAGGCGTTTCGCGTCGAAGGCAAGTTCCGCTTCTGGGGTGGCCTTGCCTGCCACATTCTGGGCGGCGGCACGCATCTGGTCGAAACACTGCATCAGGCGTTGAAAGACGCCGGCATCGAAGTGGCTTATCGAACCCAGGCAATGGGCCTGCTGCATGGCGACACGGGTATCGAAGGCGTACGCGCGATGCGCGATGGCCGGCCGGTCGAAATCCGCGCGAAGGCCGTGGTGCTCGCCTGCGGCGGTTTCGAATCGAACCCGGAGATGCGCGCGCGCTATCTCGGGCCGAACTGGGACCTCGCGAAAGTGCGTGGCACCCGCTACAACACCGGCTGGGGCCACAAGATGGCGATGGAAATCGGCGCGGCGGTCACCGGCCACTGGTCGGGCGCGCATGCGGTGCAGTGGGACATGAACGCGCCCGAGTACGGTGACCTGACGATCGGCGATCGCTTCCAGAAACACAATTACCCGTTCGGGATTCTGGTGAATGCGAAGGGCGAGCGTTTTCTCGACGAAGGTCTCGACTTCCACAGCTACACGTACGCGAAATACGGGCACGAAGTACTGCGCCAGCCCGGACTTTTCGCGTGGCAGATCTTCGATCAGAAGGTCGTCAAGCTGCTGCGCGACGAGTACCGGATTGCACGCATCACGAAAGAAACCGCGAACACGTTCGAAGAACTCGCGCAGAAACTGACGGGCGTCGATCCGGAGGGCTTTCTGCGTACCGTGCGCGCGTATAACGATGCGCCACGGCCCGATGTGTCGTTTAATCCGAACATTCACGACGGTCTGCGCACGAAGGGGCTCGCGATCGATAAAACCAACTGGGCCAACCGGCTCGATACGCCGCCGTATGAAGCCTATGGCGTGACCACCGGCGTGACGTTCACGTTCGGCGGTCTCAGGGTATCGACCGAGGCCGAGGTGCTCGATGCGTCGGGTGCGCCGATTCGCGGGCTGTTCGCGGCGGGCGAGATCGTCGGCGGTCTCTACTATCACAACTACGGCAGCGGCACGGGGCTCGTCGCTGGCGTCGTGTTCGGGCGGCGTGCCGGCGCGGGGGCAGCGCGGCTCGCCGCGCGCTGATTCGCAAGCCCGGAGACTCGCTACGATGCTGCTGATAGATAACGATTGTGTGGCCCGTGTACTGACGATGCGCGCTTGCATCGACGTGCAGGAACTCGCGTTCGCCGGGTTGCCGGGGGGCGCGTCGATTGGGCGTCCGCGTATCGACACGTATGTGCCGACACGCGACGACGACAGCTATTACCGTTTCGGCTCGGTCGATGGCGCAACCGACGGCATTCTCGCGGTCCGCCTCAAATCGGACGTGATGGTATGGCCGCGCGACGCCGACGGCCGCGTGGGCAGCGAGCAGAAGTACTGCGTCGAGCCCGGCACGTACTGCGGGCTGGTGATGCTGTTCAGCACCGACAACGGCGCGCCGCTCGCGATGCTCAACGACGGCCATCTGCAACATATGCGCGTGGGCGGCGCGGCGGGGCTCGGCACCCGGCTGCTGGCGCGCGAGGACTCAAATGTGGTCGGCATGATCGGCTCGGGCGGCATGGCGGAGACCTTTCTCGAAGCGCTGATCGCGGTACGCGATATCCAGCGCGTGCGTGTGTTCAGCCGTCGCGAGGCGAACCGTGTGCGTTTTGCGCGCGACATGCAGGCGAAATTCGGCATTGGTATCGAAGCAGTGGGCTCGGCCGAACAGGCGGTGCGCGGTGCGGATATCGTCGCCACCTGCACCGACAGCATGACCCCCGTGCTCGACGCCGACTGGCTGGAGCCGGGCATGCATGTGGTCGCGCTGACGCCGCGCGAATTCGACGCAAAAGTGGCCGCGCGTTTCGACGTGTGTATCGCGCAAGGTCGCGAACGGTTGCCGCTGGCGGAGAGCGAGCGCTTCAGTCAACGCGTGTCTGGCAGCCCGAATGCGTTCATCGGTGGTAGTGATGAGGAGCGCAGGCGTTTGCCGGTGTCACGTGGAGAACGTGTGGATACGACGGACTGGCCGATTTATACCGATGTGATTAGCGGCCGTGCGCCTGGTCGTACGGATGATCGGCAGATCACGTTCTACTACACGGTGGGTAATTGGGGCGTGCAGTTCGCGGCGGTGGGCGGGCATGTGTATCGGGAAGCGTCGCGGCTGGGGCTCGGCATGTCGTTGCCGGATCACTATTTTTTGCAGTCGATCAGGAATTGAGTGGGTGTTGCTTGAGCACCACCTGAGCGCCGTCTGAACGCTTAACGACCATACTGACTTCATCCGGGCTTGCCGTCGGCTCGGGCGAGCACCAGCCACGGCGCGTATCGAACGCAATAGAGAATCAGCGCGGCTGCCCAGCATAGACCGGATGCGTAGATCCAGTTCATCGAGAATCGCGGTGCGAACCAGGGGCCGAACACGCGGATCAGCGTCGCCAGAATCAACAGGCCGTAGCAGGCGAGTTCGACGCTGCCGGCCACCAGCGGGCGTCCGGTATGTCCGCGTGCAGTGCGCGTGATCATCGCGATGATTGCGCAACTGATCACGCCGACCGTGAACATATGAATCGCGGCCGAATGCGGCGCGACGCCGAGCACGGCGAGTGCCAGCATCACGAAGCCCAATGGAATGCCCGCGTAGGCGATATGGAGAATGAGCAGGATCGGGCGATTGCCAACGCGCCATGAACGCCATCCGGCGAGCCGCAGGCCATGAACGAGCGCCGCCGCGGCGGACACGGCAACGATCGCCAACCACGGCGCGCCTAGCGCATCGAGCAGAAACGCCAGCAAAGTGGCCGGAATAACGGTCGCTTCGACGGCACGCCAGCGCTTTGCGCTGAAACCCGGCACCGCATTAGCCGTGAACGACGGAATGATGCGCCCGCCGATGATCGTCACGAACAGCACCAGCATACCGACCGCGAACCAGCCGCCGCGTAATGCCCAGTCGCTGTGACCATGGCTTGCCCATACGTGGAAGAGCACGTTGAGCAGCGCGAGCAAGCCGAGCGCGAGCGGCAAAAAGACATTGTGACGATTCTTCGCCGTTAGCAGCACGCGCAACAGAACGAGCGCAACCACGGGCAGAAACGCGACGTCCACGATGGCGCCGAGCGGATTCACGCCGCGCCACATCAGAAGCCGGCCCGCGAGCCAGAGCAGCCACAGCGCGGCAAGACCGGCGCCATGCGCGGGATTCACGCTGGTCCACGCGCGCACGGCAGTCAGCAAAAAACCCACGACGATCGCGGCGCCAAATCCAAAGATCATTTCATGCACATGCCACAGCGTTCCCGACATGTATGACGTGGAATTCAGCAGCGGCCAGCCGGCCAACGCGCCGAGCCACAGCAGCATCGCGATGCCGCCGAACAGCGCGCCGGCCAGGTAGAAAGGTCTGAATCCGAGTGCCCATAGCGCAATGCGTGGGGTGTTGTTGACTCGGTCCGATTCGATGTTGATGGCCGGCTTCATGGCTGCTCCAAACGGCGACTAGGCGTTGATTCATCTTATACGTCGGCGTTTTTCGTCGCATGCGACGAATGTTCGCGATAGGGCGCGCGGTGCAACGGGCATGTCGGTGTTCATCGGAGGGGCGTTTTGTCGGCGAGCTTCACGCCGTGCGTTGGGACGTAGTGCATTCAAAACCGCGAAAAGCCGGGGAAATTTTGTAGGCAAAATTGGCCAATCGCCGGCAATGGTAAGACGAGAAAATCAGGCAGCCAGCCCAGATGAATTCAATTCATCCGCTAAATAACGCGGGTAAACGATTGTCGATCTGGTCAAAACTCGTCTTGACCGGCCAATTTTTTGTCTACAAAATCGTCACTGAAATTGATAAAACACATCTCTTCCCCTCATCCGGTACTACGATGAAAACGCAATTCGCCGACATCGATGGCCTGATCACGCGGTATCTGATTGCCGGCGAAGGCCCGTTGCTGCTGCTCGTGCATCCGGTCGGTTATCCGGCCGAGATTTACGCGCGTAATCTCGATGCGCTCGCCACGCAGCGCACGGTCGTCGCGATGGATTTGCCGGGCCAGGGCTTTTCGGCCGCGCCTTCGGCCTGGGCACCCGCGCCGCAAGTCGTGATGGCGCGCCACGCGGCAGCGCTCGCGACGCATCTCGGTCACGAACGCTTCTCGATCGTCGGCAGCTCGCTCGGCGGACTGGTCGCGGCGCTGGTTGCATTGAATGCGCCGGAGCGCGTCGAGCGGCTCGTGCTGATCGGCACCGGTTCGGTGTTCAACGAGCCGCACGGCCAGCCTGAAGTGCTGCAGCGCGTGTATGCAAACGGCTCGCGCGTGTACGCGGATCCGTCGTTCGCGACGCTGCGCGCGCGTATCGCCAACACCTGCTTTATCGCGCCCGAAGCCGACGACATCCTGCTCGCGCATATGACTGCGTACGCGTGGCCGGGCGCGGCCGATCACTATCGGCAAATCGTCGACACGCTTGCCGCGACGATCGCCGATCCCGAATGCAACGCCTATCCGCATCTCGAACGTATGACGATGCCGACGCTGATCGTCGCCGGTGACGAAGACACGCGCACGTCGATCGACGCGCATCGGCGCGGCGGCGCGCGGATGCGCGATGCGCGCCTTCTGACCTTCGCGCGCTGCGGACATCTGCCGTTTCTCGAATGCGCGAGCGCATTCAACGAAGCCGTCGATACCTTCCTGCGCGGTGGCGAAGTAGGCGAACGTCTTGCTTGAATTCATGGTGACGCCTCGCGTCGCGCAACCTCGATAGCCTGTGGAGAACGATATGCAGCAAGCCGTAGTGCGACCGCCGACGCATAACAGCGCCGACGCGGACCTTGCAATCGACGATCTGGTGCGCGACGACCGCGTGCGCGCCGATGTGTACACCGACGCGCATCTGTTCGATCTCGAGATGGAACGCGTCTTCAATCGCGCGTGGATTTTCATGGCGCACGAGAGCCAGGTGCCGAATGCAGGCGATTTCGTGACATCGGCGATTGGGCGTCAGCCGGTGATCGTCGTGCGCGATGCGAAGGGTGCGATCAATGTGTTGTACAACCGTTGTCCGCATCGCGGGGCGATCGTGTGCCGTGAGTCGGAGGGCAATACGCACCGCTTCGCCTGCCCATATCACGGCTGGAATTTCCGCATCGATGGCGAGCTGTCCGGCATTCCATTTCGCTCCGCGTACGACGACGAATTCCTGCAAAGCGAGGACTTATCGCTCGCGCGCGTCGCGCGGGTCGAAAACTATCGCGGCTTCGTGTTCGCGTGCGCGTCGCACGACGGTCCTTCGCTCGTCGATTACATCGGCCCGCTAAAAGACGGCATCGACAATCTGCTCGACCGCTCGCCGAGCGGCGAGGTATTCGTGTCGGCGGGCGTGCATCGCTATCGCTACAAGGGCAACTGGAAGATGCAGCTCGAAAACGGGCTCGACGAATATCACCCGCCGTTTTCGCATGCATCGACGGTACGTCCCGGCGGTCAGCAACTGCAACGTGCGTATGCGGCGAAGACCGGCTACAAGGTGCTGTCCGACAAGGACCCGAACGAAGCCGATGCGAAGTCGCACTACGACCACGGCGAAGTGCACGGCGCGCGCTACGGCCAGGCCTATCTGACGATTCCCGATGCAACACGCCGCAGCGAACTCGAAGTGCCCGAATACCGGCAAGGTCTGATTGATCGGCATGGCGAACAACGCGCGCTCGAGATCATCGAGAACAGCAATATGAGCAACGCGGTGTTCTACCCGAGCCTGATCGTGCGCGTCAGCGGCAACATGCATATCCGCGTGGTGCGGCCGATTTCCGTCGGTGAAACTGAGGTACTGGTGTGGCCGATGCAAGTGAAGGGCGTGCCGGAGCAGGTCAACAAGGGCATCGTGCGCTACGCCAATGTGCACGTATCGGTCAGCTCGTTCGTGCAAACCGATGACCTCGAAATTTTCGAGCGCGTGTACGAAGGGCTGCAAGCGCGTCAGCCGCAGTGGGTGATGCTCGCGCGCGGTGTCGGGCGCGAATGGGACGGTCCGTATCCGGACGAGAAGGTCGGCTACGCGACATGGGAAACCGGCATGCGCGCGCAGTTTCGTTACTGGAAGCAACTGATGTCGGAGAACACGTGATGGCGACGCTGACCGAAGACGCACCGGCGATCCGCTTGCCGGTGCCCGCGAGTGCGGATGTGCAGGCGTTTCTGCTGCTCGAAGCCGATCTGCTCGATCGCCGCGAACTCGACGCATGGCTTTCGCTGTATACGAAAGACGCCGTCTACTGGATGCCCGCCGAGCCGGGCGAACCCGATCCCGAGCAGCGCATTTCGCTGTTCTACGACGATCGCTCGATTCTCGAAGATCGCGTCTGGCGGTTGGGTCATCCGAAGATGTTTTCGCAGAATCCGCCGGCACGTCAGGTGCGCGTGTTGTCGACACCAGTGCTTGCCGATGTAGATCCATGCGCAAACAGCGATACAAACGGCAACGCCTCGCGCGTAACCGTGCGCACCAAGTTCGTGATGTTCGAACATCGTCTGCGCGAGCAGCGCACATTCGGTGGCGAATACGTGCATACGCTCGTCGATCACGGCGACGGCTGGCGCATCGCGCGCAAGCTCGTGCATCTCGTGAATTGCGACGCGGTGTTGTGGAATATCGGCGTGCCGATCTGAACCGGAGATATCGATGACGATCCGCTTTCATCCGCGCCGGCTCGGCCACGTCAATCTGTGGGTACACGATCTGGAGCGCTCGATCCGTTTCTACGAAACCGTGTGCGGTATCGCGCTGGTCAGGCGCGAGCGCGACATCCTGATTGGCTTCCATTCGAACGGCAACACGCATCACGATATCGGTCTGATCGAGACGTCGAAGGGCTTTGATCGCATTGGCCGCGACGGCAGCGTGCAGATTCCGAAAACGCGCGGCGTTGCGGTCGGGCTCAATCAT
Organism: Paraburkholderia sp. ZP32-5; assembly: GCF_021390495.1. Classification (NCBI taxonomy): domain Bacteria; kingdom Pseudomonadati; phylum Pseudomonadota; class Betaproteobacteria; order Burkholderiales; family Burkholderiaceae; genus Paraburkholderia; species Paraburkholderia sp. ZP32-5. The sequence continues at coordinate 500,032 of NZ_JAJEJP010000002.1, forward strand.
CTCGGCTGGGAAATGGAGAACGAGGCGGAACTGGTCGCCGCGTATCAACGTGCGCTAACAACAGGCGACAGGTACCGCGCGCTCGATCATCTGATTTCGCACAGCATCTATCTGTCCGATCCCGACGGCAACGGTCACGAGTTTTACGCCGATGCGATTCCCGACTGGCGCGTCGTGTACAACCTCGATCGCGACGACGAGGTCACCGCGCATTGGGATCCGCTCGCGCAGCCCGCCGACGCCACGCCGTTCTATGTTGAGCAGGCGCCGATTTCGCGGGTCGACGGCGCGCCGCTGCATCCATCGCATCTGTGCGGCGCGACGATCGCGACATCGAATTTCGAAGCGATGTGGGCATTCTTCGCCGAAGTGGCCGGCCTCACGCCGCTCGATACGCAACGCCGCGATGGCAAACGCCGCGCGCAGTTCGCGGGCGGTGTCGGCCGCGTCGATCTGACGCTCGCCGAAGTGGCGGGCGACGCGCGTCGCGGCCTGCAGTCGTTCACGTTCGAACTCGATGAGACCGGCGATCTGATGGCGCTAGGCCGCGCGTTGAGCGCACGCACCGGCATTGCCGCGCGCGTCGATCGCGATGAGCGGCGCGAAGCGCTGACATTCGACGATCCGGACGGCTTCGCGCTGCGCTTCGTCAATCCGCTGCACGCGCGGCAACGCGCGCCGGCCTGATACGTTCAATCGACTACGGGGTCCGCGATGAGATCAAAAACCACGATGATATGCAGCCTGTTCGCCGCATCGCTGCTGACGGTTGCGCAAGCGGCACGCGCGCAGGAGTACAAGGGGATGACGCTGCAGGTGCTCGGCGTCAATTCCGACATCAACGCGATCTATATGAAGACGGTCGGCGAGCCGTTCGAGAAACTGACGGGCGCAAAGCTCGTGATCGTCACCGGTTCGTCGACGGGCAATCTGTCGAAGGCATTGGTCGCGAAAGGCAAGACGCCGCCGTTTTCGGTGATCGCGCTGGAAAACCTGACACAGGCGCAAGCGATCTCCGCGGGCGCGATCCAGAAGCTCGACTACTCGAAGCTGCCGAACGCGAAAGACCTGGCACCAGGCGCGGTGCCGGTCGCCGGCTATGGTCCCGCGTTCGATTTCTTCCGCTTCGGCACCTGCGTGAACGTCGCGCAATACAAGGCGCACGATATCGCGTTGCCGAAGAGTGTCGACGACTGGTTCAACCCGGCGATCGTGGGGCACAACATCCTGCCGACGCCGTCGAATTTCTGGTGGTCGACGGGGATGCAGGCGATCGCCGAACATTACGGCATACCGTTGTCGGACCCGACGCCGCTGTTCACGAAGTTGAAGACGATGAAGCCGATCGAGCTTTACACCGCTTCCGGTGACGCACAGACGCAGTTGCAATCGGGCGCCGCGTGGCTCGCGCCCACTTCCGATGGCCGTTGTTACGCGTTGAAGCTCGCGGGTCAGCCGGTCGATTTCTTTCCGCTGAATCTGCATATCAAAGGCAAGACGTATCTGTACGCGATCGGCGTCGACACGTTCGAGATTCCATCCGGCGTGACCGGCAAACAGCTGGAACTCGCGCATATCTTCATCAACCTGAGCCTCGATCCGTCCGCGCAATTGCCGGTCACGCACCAGTTCGGCTATCCGCCCGCGAGTTTCACCGGCATCAAGCTGGCCGAAGCATTGCCGGAGGCGAAGAAAGCGAATATGTATGGCGACAGCTTTTCGTTCGACTCGCTGTATACGCCCGATGCCGCGCAATTCCTGCCGGTGATGAACCATTGGATCGAGCTGTGGAATCAGACCTTCGCGCAATAAAGCCGCGCGCGTGGGGGTATCATCGATCTTCCGCTTGTACCGCGCTGTATCGCGCGACGCCGCTTTCTTATCGTTCCGACATGACCCGAAACACTGCTCCTCAATCTCACGCCGATGCCGACGAACTCGCGCTCGCGGCCGACAACGATGCCGACGCGGAAGATCTGCTGCCGTCGCTGATCTACCGGCAACTGCATCAGGACATCGTGTCGGGCGTGCTCGCGTCGGGCAAGGTGTTGCGTCAGGAGGAACTGGCGCGCCGCTTTCGCACGAGCCGCGTGCCGCTGCGCGAAGCGCTGAGCCGTCTCGAAGCGGAAGGCCTGATCGAATTGCGGCCGCGGCGCGGCTATGCGGTGGTCGAACTCGATGCGCAGGCAATCGTCGAGATCTACGAACTGCGGATGGTGATCGAGGAGCATGCGGGCGCGATCGCGGCGCGGGCACGCACGCCGGAGGACATCGCGGAGGTCGAGCAATTGCTGATCGCGATGCGCAGGCTCGATCGTGCGTCGCCGAATTACGCGCAGGAGTGGACCGCGCTGAACTACCGCTTTCATTTGCGGATCATCGAAGCGAGCCGGCGCAAGCGGCTGCTCAGAATCGCGCGCAATCTGCGCGATTCGGTGGAGGCGTATCTTGCGGTCGATATTTCGATGATTGCGTCGTTCGAAGACGCCGACGAAGAGCACACCGATATCTTCGAAGCGTTTCGCGCGGGCGATGCAACGGGCCTCGCCGAACTGTGCCGCAAGCATGTCGAGGATGCGTCGCGGCGCCTGCTGAAAATGGTGCGCGCGAGAGCGATCGCCGCGCAGTCACGGGACCGCTAACGCGCGGCGGTCCGTCTTATTCGCGCACCAGCGCTCGCTCGTATTCGTCGCGCTCTGCTTGTGCTTCCGCATGCGCCCACGCACGAAACGCGGCAACCGCGTCGCGGCGTGCTACATGTTCATTCGACACGAGGTAGTACGTCGATTCGAGCGTCAGCTCGAACGGGAAAGGTTTGACGAGCTTGCCGGCTTTCAGATGTTCGCGTGCCAGCGCGGGCGTGCTGACCGTGATGCCGAGTCCATCGACGGCCGCTTCCAGCGCGAGGATCGAATGAGAAAAATGCGGACCCGGCTGCGTATCCACATTCATGATGCCTTGTGCTTCGAGCCATGCATTCCAGTACGACTGCGGTCCGTACATCAGGCCGCGATCATCGTGTAGCAACTGATGACGGCCCAGCGTTTCGAGCGTCAATTCCGGTGGCGTGTCGAGCAGTTGTGGCGCGCATAGCGCGGTAATCGACAGCGGAAATAGCGGCGTGACCGCAAAGCCCGGATAGTCGCCCGCACCGAAAGCGACGACCACGTCGAGTTCGTCGCACCACGATTGCAGCGAATCGGTTTGCACCGCGCGCGTGCCGCCGAGCGAGCGGTACGCAAATTCACGCGTGCGCGTCGACACGCGAATATCGACGCCTGGGTACTGCATCGCAAAGCGATGCAGACGCGGCATCAGCCAGCGCATCGCGAACGACGGCGGTGCGAGCACCGTCAGCACATCGCCGCCGCTCGCGCTGCCGATCAGCTCGATCGCATCCTTCAGCTTGCCGAAGCCGTCCTGCAGACACGGCAGCGCGACTTCGCCCGCGCTCGTCAGTTCGAGTCCGCCGGGCAGGCGGCGAAACAGCTTGGTGCCGAGCGTTTCTTCGAGATTCTGAATCTGATGACTGACCGCGGTCGGCGTCACGTTCAGTTCTTGCGCGGCTCGCTTGAAACTCAGCAGACGCGCGGCGACTTCGAAAGTTTTAAGCGCAGTGAGGGGTAGCGGACGGCTCATAGGCAGGTGAATTTTTCTTTATCAGCGGATGAAAAATGATCGGGTGACGCGAGCTTATTGCACCAATAATCTGATGCCTAGTTGAAGCGATTTTGAATCCAAAAATCGTCAGGCGTTCAACCGGGTCGTTGCGGATAGGGTTTTCACCAAGTCCCCTGTACGCAAGCATTTGCCGCGAGGCGGTGCGATCGGCGATCTGCCGTTGACGCTGAAACAGGCATGCGAGTACCGCGAATCTCTGTAGACAATATTCAGTGTACGCACTCGCAATCGGTCTTACACCTCATCACTCTGGAGCGTTGATGCTCGACGATCTGCCATTCGAATTCGAAGGACATGCGGTGGCCGGCTATACCGGCGCCGAGGCTGGACGTCTGCCCTTATTGCTGATGCACGGCCTGGGCCCGGGCGCGTCGATCGCCAGTGCGTTCGGTTCGGTGATGCCGTTTCTGACCGAGCACTTTCATGTGTTCGCAATGGACTGGATCGGCTTCGGGCGTTCGGCGCGCAAGCAGAGCGCGCCGTATTTCGATTTCGAGTTCTGGGTCCGTCAGGCACGCGCGTTGATCGAACGGATGCCGGCCGGGCGGATCGGCGTATTCGGTCATTCGATGTCGGGCGCGGTCGCGTTGCGGCTCGCGGCGAGCGAGCCGCGCGTCGCGGCGGTGATCACGACCGGCTCGGTCGGCACGCGCTTTCCGGTCAACGCGCATTTGCAGCGGCTGTGGACGTATCCGCGTTCGCTCGACGATCTGCGTATCAGTATGAAGAGTCTGATTCACGACACGTCCGCGATCACCGACGATCAGCTCGCCAAGCGCTGGGCGGTGCTGTCGAACGGCGACTATGGCGATTACTTCACACAGATGTTCGATCGACCGCAACCGCTGGCGGACACATGGGAAATCAGCGACGAAGATCTTGCGCGCATCCGCGTGCCGTACACGCTCGTGCATGGCCGAAATGATCTCGCGTGTCCTGCTGAAGAAACCTCGATCCGTCTGGCCGAGCGTATCCCTCACGCCGATCTCGCGCTGATCGCGCAATGCGGTCATGCGCCGTCGGTCGAACATCCGCAAAAGATCTGCGCGTTGGTGCGCAGCGCATTCAGCACGCTGGTGCAGTTCGATCGCGCAACGGCCTGAACGCGCGCACCGCGTACCTAATAGGAAAAAAGCAACCACCTTTCATGGGACCGGAGTAAGAGCTTTGCATGGGACCGGAGTAAGCGCTAAAGCGCCAACTCCGGATCGACAGCTAAAGCGCTAACTCCGGTCGACATAGGAGACACGTGATGTCCAAACTGGTAGCCGCGATCAGCATGTCGCACGCGCCCGGCATGCTCGGCTGGCCCGATCATCCGCCCGCCGACATGCGGCGCGACATGCAACGCGCGGTCGATGAGACAGCAGCCTATCTGGAGGCCGCAAAGCCGGATCTGATCGTCGCGATCCTCGACGATCACTTCGAGAACCTGTATCGCAACCTGATGCCGGTGTTCGCGATCGGCGTCGCCAACCAGCATGTTGGCCCGGCGAAGTACTGGCTCGAAGCGCTGCAACTCAAAAAGCAGACGGTATTCGGCGGCGCGCCGCGTGAAGCGGAAGCGCTGCTGCGCGCGATGGTCGAACGCGGCTTCGACGTCGCGCGGATGGGCGAGATCGAATACGGCAACAACCTGATGGTGCCGATCCAGTTCATTCGTCCGGCCGGCGATATTCCGATCGTGCCGGTATTCGTCAACGTATTCAGCGCGCCGGTCGCGACCACGCGCCGCGCGTATGGGTTCGGCGTTGCACTCGGCGAGGCGATCGAGGCATTGCCCGGCGATTTGCGCGTCGCGGTACTGGCCACCGGCGGGCTGTCGCACTGGCCGCCGTTCTGGCGCGATCGTCCGGAAGATCAGCAGGGCTTTCTGACGCGCATGAAGCGCTTTCAGACCGAAGGCCGCGCGGTGCTCGAAGACGATCCGCATCTGATGACCGACCTCGGCGCCTACGAAATCGACATGGCGCGCACGAGCACGGTGCCGCTCGTCAACGAACGCTGGGACCGCGCGATTCTCGATGCGTACGCGCGCGGCGACGTCGACTTCATCACGTCGCTGACCAATGACGAGATCGAATCGCAAGGCGGCCACGGCGGCCTCGAAATCCTCAACTGGACCGTGACGATGGGCGCGGTGCGCGGCAGGCGTGCCCGCGTGCTCGGCTATCAGCCGTGCGTCGAATGGATCTGCGGCATGGGCTTTCTGGTGTACGACCTGTGATTGTTTGACGGATACGAACCACGGCGCTTGATCAGCGCTTAATCGATACTGAATCGCCGATTAAGCCGCGCTTAACCGAAGCAAGGACATTTGATGAGCTACGACAACGATTATCTGCGCTCGCTGGTACGCGAAGATCGCGTGCACGGCAGCATCTATACCGATCCCGAGATCTTCGAGATCGAGATGGAGAAAATCTTCAAACGCGTGTGGATGTACGTCGGCCATGAAAGCCAGGTCGCGAATCCCGGCGACTACTTCTGCACCGAACTCGCGCGGATGCCGGTCGTGATGACGCGCGGCATGAACGGTCAGATCAACGTGATCTTCAACCGTTGCAGCCATCGCGGCGCGAAGGTCGTCAACAGCGAAGCGGGCAACGCGAAAGTGCTGCTGTGCATGTATCACGGCTGGGGCTTCGGTCTCGACGGCGAATTGAAGGGCGTGCCGTTGCGCAAGGACTTTCCTGAGCAGTGTCTGGATCGCAAGGAAGCCGGCATGGGCGTGCTGCCGCGGGTCGAGAACTATCGCGGCTTCGTGTTCGCGAGTATGAATCCAGATGTCGCGCCGCTCGCCGACTATCTCGGTGAAGCCGCGCGCGGTATCGACGAGATCGTCGATCGCGCGCCGGACGGCGCGATCGAACTGTCGGCGGGTTGCCATCGCTATGTGTACGACGGCAACTGGAAGCTGCAAACGGACAATCTCGCCGACATGTATCACCCGGTCGCATGCCATATGTCGACCGTCGATGAAGACGGCATGCAGTTCAAGCGCCGTCCGGGCGCGGAGGGCGGACGCGCGGCATTTCTCGGCGCCGATGGCGAGCCGGTCGCGATCAAGACCGGCGTGCGCGGTTTCGCCAACGGCCATAGCTCGGAAGCGAGCCTGTTCGGCGATACGCAGGGTGGTCCGGAGTCGCATCAGCGCGGCGGTGTGATCGACGAATACCGCAACAGCCTGATCGCGCTGCACGGTCAGGACAAGGCCGACGACATCCTGAAAAACCGCCGCCACAGCATGACGCTGTTTCCGAATCTCGACATCCTTATGGTGCAGACGGCGGTGCGCGTGGTGATTCCGCTCGCGCACGACCGCACCGAAGTGCGCATTTACCCGGTACGTCTGAAGGGCGCGCCGGAGGAGCTGAACAAACAGATCATCCAGTTCTGCAACATCACGCATTCGGCGGCGTCCTTTATCCAAACCGACGACCTCGAAGCATTCCGCCGTCAGCAACAAGGGCTGACGGCGCCGGGACCGGAATGGGTGCTGGTCGCGCGCGGTCTTGGCGATGAAATCGACGAAGGCAATGGCGTGTTCTTCGGCCCGCGCGCGAGCGAAGTCGGCCAGCGCATGCGGCATTACGCGTGGCGCGATCTGATGTCCGCCTGAGCGTCGAATTGAGAGCCGATTAGACCTTCGAATGCAGAGGAAATGACATGTCCACTTTGATGCAAGATGCGCCCCCCCCGGTAATGGATCAATCCGTGACGCAGCAGTTGATCCGCTTCGTCGAACGCGAGGCGCGCCTGCTCGACGCGCGCGAATTCCGCGCGTGGCACGCGCTGTTCGCCGACGACGGCTGCTACTGGGTGCCCGCGTCGAAAACGCACACCGACCCGGCGCGCTACGTATCGCTGTTCTACGACGAGCCGGTCGCGTTGCAGACCCGCGTTCAGCGGTTGCTGCACTCGGAGATCCACAGTCAGATTCCGCCGTCGGCAACGGTGCGCGTGATCGGCAATTACTGGATCGAACCGACCACCGAGCTGGGTGCAGAGTATCGCGTCGAGAGCAAGTTCGTGATGCTCGAAGATCGGGCCGCGACGCCTCGCCACGTGTACGGTGGCACCTACACGCACTACCTGAAGCGCAGCGGCGACGCCTGGCGTATCCGCATGAAGCGCGTCGATCTGACTAATTGCGATCAGGCGTTTTCGACGCTTACCCAGCCATTCTGAGGTCAGCCATGTTCAAGCCACTGTTCCTGAAAGCCGCGGGTCGCGCGATGCATGCGGTCAGCGCGGCGAGCGTCGGCGGCGCGGCGCCCGTCGATGCGTTGCGTACGAACGGCACGCCGCGCGCAAGCCAGGCCGCGCAATCGACCACCACGTCCGGCCACGCGCTCGCGGTCCAGGATCTGGTGATCGCGTACGGCGGCAAGCCGGTCGTCAACGGCGTCAGCTTCACGATCGGACACGGCGAGTTCGTGACGCTGCTCGGGCCGTCGGGATCAGGCAAGACCAGCGTGCTGCGCGCGGTCGCGGGATACGTCGAGCCGGCCTCCGGCGATATCCGCATCGGCGCGCGCAGCATGATCGGCGTGTCGCCGCGGCTGCGCAACTGCGGCATGGTGTTTCAGAGCTACGCGCTGTTTCCGCACATGACGGTCGCGCAGAACATCGCGTATGGGCTGAAGACCCGCAATGTGACTGGCGAGCAATTGCAGGCGCGGGTGGCCGAGATCGTCGACGCGATGCATCTGGGCGGCTTCGAAGGCCGCTATCCGCACGAGATGAGCGGCGGTCAGCAGCAACGTGTCGCGCTGGCACGCGCGTTGGTGATACGGCCTGATCTGCTGCTGATGGACGAGCCGCTCGCCGCGCTCGATCTGCGTTTGCGCGAGCAGATGCAAGTGGAGATTCGCCGCATCCAGCAGCAGTTCAATATCAGCACGCTGTACATCACGCACGATCAGGGCGAAGCGTTCACGATGTCCGATCGCATCATGGTGATGAATCGCGGCGACATCGTTTCGTCGGACCGGCCGCGCCAGGTGTATCTCGCGCCGAATTGCAGCTTCACCGCGCGCTTCGTCGGCAGCAGTTCGCTGATGGAAATCCCGCTCGCGGACGCCCGCGCGCAGTCGATCACCCTGCCGGGCCATGCCGAGCCTTTCGCACTCGATCGCCCGTTGAACGACGATGTCGGTCATCTGTTCGTGTCGCTGCGGCCCGAAGTAGTGCGCGTGCAGACCGAAGCCGCGCCCGGCTGGAGCGAGGGTGTGGTCGTGTCGCGGCGCTTCGCCGGCATGAGCGTGATGGTGTCGATCCGCGCGGGCGAGCATGAACTGCTGGCGGTCGATCCGAGCGGCGAGATGATGCCCGACCAGCCGGTGTGGATTCGCTGGTCGCTCGACGACGCGCATGTGATCGCCGAGAATGCGGCCGGCTTGCCGTGCGATGGCGCGCCGCTGCGGCTCGTTGAACTTGCAAACGAAGCATCGGCCGCTGCGCAAACCACACCGGGAGCGAGCCATGCATAGCAAACGCTGGCGTTACGGCATCGCACCGCTGATCATCGCGTACCTGATCTTCTTCGTGTTTCCGCAGTTCACGTTCCTGATCGTCAGCGTATTCAAATCGACCGGGCCAGGCAGCTTCGATAGCGTCGTCACGTTTGCGAACTATCGCGCGATTGCCGGCGATGGCTACTTCACGCGCGCGATCGTCAACACGCTCGAACTGAGCGCGTTGACCGGCATCGGCAGCGTCGTGCTCGCGTTTCCGGTTGCTTATGCAATCGCGCATTCGGCACGTTATGGTCGGGCGCTATTTGCGCTCGTCGTCGGCGTGATGTTCAGCAGCGCGGTGGCGCTTGCGCTCGGCTGGCAGACGCTGCTCGGCGCGAGCGGCGCATTCAACCGCGTACTGCTCGGGCTCGGTGTGCTGTCGTCGCCGTTGCCGGTCGGCTCGAACTTCGCGGCGATCGTGGTCGGCACCGTGCACGGCGCGATTCCGGTGGCGGTGCTCGGTTTGTTGCCCGCGTGCGAAGCGATCCCGGCGCGGCAGCTCGAAGCATCGATCGGACTCGGTGCATCGCAATGGCGCACGTTCTGGTCGGTGATCGTGCCGCAGACGTATCGCAGCGCGCTCTCCATCGCGCTGATCGTGTTCGCAACGACGACCTCGGTATTTACGACGCCCGCGCTGCTTGGCGGTGGCCGTGTCGCACTGGTGTCGCTGGCGATTCGCGACCAGTTGCTGACCGTGTTCGACTATCCGAAATCGGCCGCGCTGTCGGCGATTCTGATCGTGCTGACCCTCGCGATCACCGCGCTCGCGAAGTCGATTATCCGCACGCGGCGCGTCAAGAAGCACGCGCCGTCAGCCAGCGAATCCGCTCTCGCAGGAGCCGCGTCATGACTACGACCACGTTGCCTCCTCACACGGCGCGCGAGCATGTGCCGTTCACGGTCAGCGCCGCGTCGCGGGCTGGCGATATCGCGTGCCGCTGGGGCTTGCGCGTACTGCTCGCGCTCACCGTGCTGTTTCTGATCGCGCCGCTGGTGTCGGTGATCGGCACCGCGTTCAACGCACCGCCACTGATCCTGTTTCCGCCGCAGCACTGGAGCCTCGAATCGTTCCGGCAGATCCCCGACATCTGGTATCAGGCGTTTTATACGAGCCTCGAAGTCGCGCTGGCCGCGGCGCTGATCGGCTCGCTGATCGCGGTGCCCGCTGCGTTTGCGTTGGTACGCGGCGCGCTGCCGGGCAAGGGCGTGTTCGAGTCGCTGTTCCGCAGCCCGCTGCTGGTGCCGCAGATCGTGCTGTCGGTCGGCATGTACCAGTACTACGCGGCGCTCGCCGCGTGGAGCGACAAGCTCGCGATCGGCGGCTTCACCGGGCTCGTGATCGCGCACACGATTCTCGTCACGCCGTACATCGTCGGCACGACGCTCGCACGCATCGCGGCGATCGATCCGGCGCTGGAGGAAGCATCGGCGGGGCTCGGCGCGTCGGCGATGCGCACGTTTCGCGGCGTCACGCTGCCGCTGGTGCGACCCGCGCTGACAGCAAGCTTTATTCTCGCGTTCGTCGTGTCGTTCGATAACGTGACGCTGTCGCTGTTTCTATCCGCCGATTCGACCAGTTCGACACTGCCCGTCACGTTGTTCTCGGCGATCGAACTGTCCGCGTCGCCGGTGATTTTCGCGGCGGCCGCACTGACGGTCGGCCTGTCGGTCGCGGTGACGTTCCTGCTCGGCCGCGTGATCGGCATACGCGCGGTCGCCACGCGCTAATACGTTGTCTTTTGTTTTGATCCAACCATACGGGGGAGTTTTGCACACCATGTCGAATCAGAAGAGTTGCATCGTGCGGGGCGCGTCGGCTGCCGCGATGCTCGCGTCGCTGATGTGCGGCGCGGCGCACGCGCAGGAATTCACGGGCATGACGCTGACCGTGCTCGGTGTGAATTCGGATCTGAACCAGATCTATATGCAGACGTACGGTGAGCAGTTCGAGAAGGAAACCGGCGCGAAGCTCGTGATCGTCACCGGCTCGTCGAACGACAATCTGTCGAAGGCGCTGGTGGCGAAGAACCGTAAGCCGACCTTCCAGGTGATCGCGCTCGAAGACCTCGCGCTCGCGCAGGCGATCAAGGCGGGCGCGGTGCAGAAGCTCGATTACGCGCAGATGCCGCGCTCGAAGGATCTCGCCAAAGGCGCGGTGCCGGTCGCCGGCTACGGCCCGAGCTTCGACTTTTTCCGCTTCGGCACCTGCATCAACGTTGCGCAGTACAAGGCGCACAACATCAAGATTCCGACCGGCATCGACGGCTGGTTCGATCCGGCGATCGCCGGTCACACGATCCTGCCGACACCGTCGAACTTCTGGTGGGCGACCGGCATGCAGGCGATCGCCGACAGCGAGAACATGCCGCTCGCCGATCCGAAGCCGCTGTTCACGAAGCTGCAGGCGATGAAACCGACTTCGCTCTATACCGCATCCGGCGATGCGCAGGCGCAGTTGCAATCGGGCTCGACATGGCTCGCACCGACCTCCGATGGCCGTTGCTACGCGATGAAGATCGCCGGGCAGCCGGTGGAGTTCATTCCGCTGAATCTGAAGATCGGCGGCAAGACTTATGGCTGGGCCTTCGGCGTCGATACGTGGCAGGTGCCGTCCGGTGTCAGTGGCAAGGAACTCGCGCTCGCGCACAAGTTCATCGACGCGGCGCTGACGCCGGAAGCGCAACTGGTGATCGCGCGCAAGTTCGGCTATCCGCCGACCACCAACGCGGGCCTGAAGATGGCGATGGATCTGCCGGAAGCGAAGCGCGTGAACATGTATGGCGATCACTTCTCGTTCGACGACATGTATTCGCCGGATCCGCAGAAACTGCTGCCGTATCTGAACCAATGGGTTGCGCAATGGAACGCGATGTTCGCGAAGTAAATGTGTTGCCGGCGCTGTCCGGTCTCGCCGAGATCACGCCCGCGCTGCTGCCGTCGGTGATCTACCGGCAACTGCATGCGGACATCGTGTCGGGCGTGCTGGTGTCGGGGCAGCCGCTGCGCCAGGAAGAACTGGCGCGCCGCTTCAACGTGAGCCGCGTGCCGTTGCGTGAAGCGCTGACGCGGCTCGAAGCGGTCGGGCTGATCGAGCAGCGGCCGCGGCGCGGCTATGCGGTCGCCGAACTGGATGCGAGTGCAATCGTCGATGTGTTCGAGCTTCGGATGGTGATCGAGCAGCACGCCGGCGCGGTCGCGGCACGCTCGCGCGGCGCCGAAGATATCGCGGCGGTCGGCGAGTTGCTGGAGCGCATGCGCACGCTCGATCGCGCGCGAGCGGACTACGCGCAGCAATGGACCACGCTGAACTATCAGTTTCATCAACGCATCATCTCGTCGAGCCGGCGCAAAACGCTGGTGCGCGTTGCCAGCAATCTGCGCGATTCGGTCGAGCCTTACGTGAATATCGAAGTGTCGATGACGCATTCGTTCGATGCGTCGGAAGTCGAGCATCGCGAGATTTTCGAAGCCTTCAAGGCGGGCGATGCCGACGGTCTCGCCGAATTGAGCCGCAAGCATGTCGAGAGCACGTCGCGTCGACTGTTGCAGGTTTTGCGCGAAAGCGCGCTGAAGCCGCGCCGCTGAGCGGGCGTGGATGTCCTTACTTTTCAGGGAAATAGCAATCACCATGACAGCGAACCTCGAATATCTGAATCCCGAATCCGCTTGCCCCGCGCAGGGACTGTATTCGCATATGACGCGCGTGAAAGCCGGCGACATGTACTATGTGGCCGGCCAACTGGCGGTAGGCTCGGACGGCAGTGTGGTCGGCGTCGGCGATTTCGATGCGCAGTTTCGCCAGGTCTTCAAGAACCTTTCGGATGTGCTTGAAGCGGTTGGCTGCGATTTCAACGACATCGCGAAGTTCACGACCTACCTGTCGAACGCCGACGATATTCCCCACTTCATGCGTCTGCGCGCCGGATACTTTCCGACCAAATTCCGCACCAGTGATTTCGCGCCGAATACACTGCTGATCGTCAACCGGCTGGTCAAGCCCGAGTTCCTGCTCGAAGTGGAAGCGATCGTGCGGGCGCGCGACTGACGATTGACGCTATTGATCAAGGACTCTCTATGAAACTGGTTACCTTCCGACACCCGAAGCATTCGAACGAACCGCGCGTCGGCGCGGTGAGCGGCGATCGCGTGATCGATCTGCACGGCGCCGCGGGCGGACGCGACATGAACCGCGTGATCGACGATTTCGCGGCGCTCGCGCCCGAACTCGCCGCGGCGATCAACGCTGCGCGCGAAACCTTCGCGCTCGCCGACGTCAAACTCGCCGCGCCGATTCCACTGCCGCGCCGCAATGTGTTCTGCGTCGGCAAGAACTATCACGAGCATGCGCGCGAATTCGCCGGCAGCGGCTTCGATTCGAGCGCGGCGCAAGGCGCGGTGCCCGCGCATCCGATCATCTTTTCGAAGCCGCCGAGCGCAGTGAGTGCGCCGGGCGATGCGATCGATACGTCGCTCGATCCGATGAATAGCGTCGACTACGAGGCGGAGCTGGCAATCGTCATCGGCAAGGCGGGACGCTGCGGCGAACACGATGATCCGCTGTCGTTCGTGTTCGGCTATACGCTGATCAACGACGTGACGTCGCGCGGTTTGCAGAAGCAGCACAGTCAATGGCTGCTCGGCAAGGGTATCGACGGCTTCTGCCCGATGGGTCCGACGCTCGTGACCGCCGATGAGATCGGCGATGTGCGCAAGCTGACAATCTCTTGCGAGGTGAACGGCGAGCGGCGTCAGCATGCGAGCGTCGCGGATCTGATCTTCGACGTGCCGACGCTGATTCGCACGATCGGCCGTTCGATCTCGTTCGTGCCCGGTGATGTGATCGCGACCGGCACGCCGGCGGGCGTCGGCATCGGCTTCACGCCGCCGAAGTATCTGAAGAAGGGCGACACCGTGCGCGTGATGCTCGACCCGATCGGCATGCTCGACAATCCGGTGGTGTGACGTGGCCTACGCTCGTGTGCTGACAGGCGCGCATCTGGCCACGCTCGCGGTCGGCGTGGTCGAATGCGTGCGGGGCGAAGCGGCCATCGGCACGCTGTTGCTGTGCGTCGCGGTGCTGATGTTGATGCTGATGCGCGTGCAGGACATCACGAGCATGTAGAGAGAGGCGGCCCGGTTTGTGGAACGCCGCCTTGATGCGGCGCACAAACCACGCGCAAGCCACGTGCAAACAGCGCACCAGCAACGCGCAAACCACCTTCAAAAGCGGCCGTCATCCCGAGCCAGCAGCCCATTACGGGCGCGCTGAACCTCGGTGATGACGGCCGCTTTGCCATTGGGAAACGCGTTTGTGTATTTATCGTCCCCATCGATCAATCTGCTTAATTTCCTTGTTTGTGTCTTAAAAATGTGTCGCATAACATCATTCGAACCGATCTATCAGCCCGGAGGATTGTGTGACGTCGATGATGAAAGTGATGGCCCTGCAGCAACACGGCGGGGTCGAGCAATTGAAGCAGGATGAGTGGCCGATGCCCGTTCCGACGGCCAATCAGGCAGTCGTGGAAGTGAAGGCCTGCGGTCTGAACTATATGGATGTCTTCGTGATGCACGGCATGCCCGACGTCAAGACGGAGATGCCGCGCATTCCCGGTGGCGATATCGCGGGCATCGTCCGCGAGGTCGGCGCCGAAGTATCGAAGGACTGGATCGGCAAGCGCGTCGTGCTGTTCCCGCGTTTTCCGCAAGGCGGCGTGCTCGGTGAAAACGGCAATGGCGGCCTGTGCGAATTCATCGCGGCCGATCAACGGCAACTGATCGAGATTCCCGAAGGCGTCAGTTTCGACGATGCGGCGGCGCTGCCGATCGCGTACGGCACCGCGCACCGCATGCTGTTCACGCGCGGCAAGCTGCAGGCCGGCGAGAAGATCATGGTGCTCGGCGCGAGCGGTGGCGTGGGTGTCGCATGTCTGCAGTTCGGCAAGATGGCCGGCGCCGAAGTGTTCGTGTGCACGAGCACCGAAGAGAAAGCGCGCAAGCTGCGCGAGCTGGGCGCCGATCACACGATCAACTATGCGGAGAACCCGGATTTCTCGAAGGCGGTGTGGGCGGCGAGCGGCAAGAAGGGCGTCGACGTCGCGGTGAACTTTACCGGCGGCGATACGTGGATTCCGACCCAGCGCTGCATGGCAACCGGCGGACGCATCCTCACGTGCGGCTCGACGATCGGGCACATCAGCGAAATCGACGTGCGCTATCTGTGGCATCGCGAGGTCGACATCATCGGCTCGCGCGCGTATGTGCCCGACGACATCAAGGCGTGTCTCGACTTCGTCGCCAGCGGCAAGCTGCAACCGGTGATCGAATCGCAATTCCCGCTGGCGCAGGCAGGTGAAGGTATCCGCCTGCTCGAAGAACGACGCATTTTTGGAAAGGTCATTGTCAAGCCATGAGTCAGATCCTGAAGAATCTCGGCAGCATCGGCGACGAGTACCGGCACGAAGCACGGCCCGTCATCATCGACCTGTGGGACAGCGAGCATCCGCGCGAGGTCGACTATCCGACCTTCCATGCATCGTGCGATGCGGTCGCACGCGGCTTCGTCGCGCGCGGTTTCGTGAAGGGCGACCGGGTCGGCATCTACTGTTCGAACCGGCTCGAATTTCTCGAAGCGTTCTTTGGCGCGATGCGCGCCGGTGTGATTCCGGTGCCGATGGGCATCCTGCTGCCGAAGGACACGATCGAATGGATCATCAGCGACGCTACGCTGAAGCTGGTGTTCTGCGATGCCGATCTGAGCCACAAGCTGCCGGATTCGATTCCGCGCATCGTGGTCGACGGTGACGAGTTTGCCGCGTTCAAAGACCCGGGACCGTTCGAAGCGGTGACGGTGTCGGGTGACGACATCGCATTCCAGCCCTACACGTCCGGCTCGACCGGGCGCCCGAAGGGCGTGGTTCTGTCGCACCGCGCGCACGTGTGGGTGGCCGAGACGATCTCGCGCGATCGCGACTTCTGCCGCGACGACCGCATGATCGTTGCCGCGCCGCTCTATCACAAGCACGCGATGAATGCGATCAAGTCGGTGCTGGTCGGCGGCTCGACGGTCGTGCTGATGAAGAAGTTCGAGCCGCGCGCGTATCTCGAAGCGGTGAGCCACTATCAAGTGTCGGTGCTGTCCGGCGTGCCGACCATCTTCGCGATGATTCTGCAGCAGCGCGATCTGCTCGACGGCAAAGACTTTTCGTTCGTGCGTCTGGCCACACTGGGTGGCGCGCCGGCCTCGGATGAACTGATCGACGCGGTCGCGAATCGCCTGCCGAATGCGGAGATCATCTGCATCTTCGGCATCACCGAGACGAGTGCCGCGCTGTTCGGTTCGCATCCGCGCAAGGAGCCGCGTCCGCGTCACTCGGTCGGCTTTCCGATCGCGGGTAACGAGTTCAAGCTGGTGGGCGGCCCCGATGCGGACTTCGGCGTGCTGCACGTGCGCGGTCCCGGCATGATGAACGGCTATCACAACAATCCGGCGGAGATGGAGCGCCGCCTGAAGGACGGCTGGTTCAATACCGGTGACGTGCTGCGGCGTGACGCGGATGGCTGGTACTACTTCATCGGCCGCTCGGACGATATGTTCGTGTGTAGCGGCAACAACATCTATCCGGGCGAAGTCGAACTGATGCTCGAACGTCATCCGGATATCGAGCAGGCAGTCGTGGTGCCGGTGCCGGACGAGATCAAGCATCAGATTCCGTATGCGTACATCGTCGCGCGCAAAGGTTCGACGCTGTCGGAGAAGGACGTGAAGGACTATGCGCTGCAGAATGCGCCGCCTTATCAGTACCCGCGCCGCGTGATCTTCGTCGAGCAGTTGTTGCTCAATGGTGTCGGCAAGATCGACCGCAAGTCGATCAAGGCGCTGGCGCTCGAGTTCAGTCTCGCGGAGCGTAATTCGAGCGCGAGTGCAGGTGCGAGTGCAGGCGCCGAAGTTCGCGCGGAGGGCGCATGACGCTCGACGAAGCTCAGCAGATCGTTTCGCGCGGACCGTATCTGCGCTGGCTCGGGCTGCAGGTGCTCGAACTGGGTCCCGACACCATCACCGCGAAGGCGAGCTGGCGCGAGGAGTGGGTCGCCAATCCGGTGCTTGGCCAGACGCATGGCGGGATTCTCGCGGCATTGATCGATTTCGCCGCCGATTTCGCGCTGCTCGGCAGCATCGGTCACCCGGTGCCGACGATCGACATGCGGGTCGACTATCACCGTCTGACGAAACAGTGCGATCTGATTGCGAAGGGACGCGTTGTCAAGCTAGGCAAACAGTTTTCAGTGTGCGAGGCTCAGCTTTACGACGATAATCAGCGTCTCGTCGCCAGCGGCCGTGGCGCCTATGTCACCGCGCCGAAGGGAGACTGATGCACTGATCCGGAGGCCGTTCGTCCCTGTCGTTCCTGTTGTTCATCACGGGACGAACACCTCCTTCTCCTCTGCAATCTTGAACGAAGAGTGACCCATGTCGAACAGCGGGGGCAGGCGTTTCATGATGGAGTACACGCGCGATTACTACGGCGGCGCGTTGATGGTGCTGATCGGCCTCGGTGCGGTCGCTCAGGGTATGACGTACGGCGTCGGCACATTGACGCACATGCAAAGCGGCTTCTTTCCCGTTGCGTTGGGATGTGTGCTCGCACTGCTCGGCGTCGCGATCGCGGCCAGCGCGAAGCGGGAGGAGACGGCCGATGCCGGCGAAGACGAGCCGCCTGAATGGCGCGGCTGGATCTGCATCACGCTCGGCATTCTCGCGTTTCTCGCGCTCGGCCGCTTCGGCGGATTGTTGCCGGCCACGTTCGCACTGGTCTTTATTTCGGCTCTCGGCGACCGGGACAACAGCGTCCGCGCGGCGCTGATTCTCGCCGTCGCAATTTGCGCGGTCAGCGTCGCGGTGTTCTGGTGGGCGCTGAAGCTTCCTTTCCCGCTACTCAGTTGGGGTTAACCGATGGTCGTGCAATCTCTGACTGACCTGTGGCACGGTTTCGGCGTTGCGTTCGAATGGCACAACTTCATGTGGTCGTTCTTCGGCGTCGTGATCGGCAATCTGATCGGCGTGCTGCCGGGCATGGGCCCACTGTCGGCCATTTCGCTGCTGCTGCCGCTTACGTATTCGATGCATCCGGTCGCGGCAATCCTGATGCTGGCCGGTGTGTTTTACGGCTCGCAATATGGCGGCGCGATCGGCGCGATTCTGCTGAACCTGCCTTGCCATCCGCCGCACGCGGTCACCTGTCTCGACGGCTATCCGATGACCCGCAAGGGTCGCGGAGGTGCCGCGCTCGGCATCACGATGATGTCGTCGTTCTTCGCGGCTTCGATCGGCATCATCGTGATGATCTTCCTGTCGCCGTTGCTGGTGAAGCTCGCGTTCAGCTTCGGCCCGGCCGAACTGTTCTCGATCATGCTGCTGGGGCTGCTCGCGGGCGGCACGATGTCGACCGGTTCGCCGCTCAAAGGCGTCGCGATGACCGTGCTCGGGCTGTTGATCGGCGCGGCGGGTATCGACATCAATTCCGGCACGATCCGCTTCACGTTCGGCTTTCCGGAACTGGCCGACGGCTTCCAGCTGGTTGCGCTCGCACTGGGGCTATTCGGCGTCGCGGAGTTTCTGCGCAACGTGAACCGTATGCATGTGGTGGGTTCGGGCATGCGGGTACGACTGCGCGACATGCGGCCGACGCGCAGCGAGATGAAGCAGTCGTTCTGGCCGATGATTCGCGGCACGGCGGTCGGCACGATCTTCGGCGCGATGCCCGGCACCGGACCGACGATCACGACCTTCATCGCCTATGCGCTGGAAAAGAAGATCTCGAAGACGCCCGCACGCTTCGGCACCGGTGCGCTCGAAGGCGTCGCGGCACCGGAGGCCGCGTCTCACTCGAAGACCCAGGTGGACTTCATCCCGACGATGAGCCTCGGCATTCCCGGCGATCCGATCATGGCGCTACTGCTCGGTGCGTTGCTGATTCACGGCGTGCAGCCGGGACCGCTGCTGATCAGCCATCACGCGGATATCTTCTGGGGACTGGTGGCGAGCTTCTGGATCGGCAACGTGCTGCTGGTGCTGCTCAACGTGCCGCTGATCCAGATCTGGGTGAAGGTGCTGCAGGTGCCGTACCGCTTCCTGTATCCGTCGGCGCTGCTGTTCATCATGGTCGGCGTGTACTCGACGAACAACAGCCTGTTCGAAGTCAGCGAGGTACTGTTCTTCGGCCTGTTCGGCGCGCTGCTGCTGGCGCTGCGGTTTCCGGTTGCGCCGATTCTGCTCGGCTATGTGCTCGGGCCGATGCTGGAGGAAAACTTCCGGCGCGCGCTGCTGCTTTCGCATGGAAAGCTGGCGGTGTTCGCACTGGAGCCGGTGAGCGCGGCATTTCTCGCGGCGAGTGCGCTGCTGGTTCTGGCGCAGGTCTATTTCGCGGTGCGTGCGCGCCGGCACCGCAAGCGTATGCCGGCGCAGTCATCGGCCGCGGCGCCCGCTGCTACGTCCAACTCCGCGCCTGGTTCAGCGCCTGATACAGCGCGCCGCGACGAAGCCGGCCCGGACGATACGAATCACTTTCTCAATGTGCGTTGACGCCGCTCGCGAGGTCACGTCACTCCACTCCGTTGGTGAAACATAAGAGGCATCGAGGATGAAGAAAATACAGCTGACACTGGCCGTCGGCGACTACGAAATTACGCGGCCGCTGAAGGACGGCACGGTGCAGGCGGAGGGCATCGATCTGACGGTGCTCACGAGCATGGATTCGATTACGCGGCACTGGCGGTTTCTGCGCAACAACGAATTCGATGCCGCGGAGATCTCGGCATCGTCGTATATCGTGTCGAAAGACCGCGATCTGCCGTTCTGCGCGATTCCCGTTTTTCCGCATCGCCGTTTCCGGCATGGCTTTATCTATATCAACAAGAATAAGGGTATTGAGAAGCCGACCGATCTGATCGGCAAGAAGATCGGCGTGAAGGCCTATCAGGTGACCGCGGTGCTGTGGCTGCGCGGCATGCTGGAACACGAATATGGCGTGCCGCACCGCTCGATCGACTGGTACTCGGATCTCGACGAGGATCTCGATTTCACGCCGCCGGAAGGCCTCAGGCTGACGCGCGTGCGCGATGACCAGTCGGTCGAGAAGATGCTGGCCGAAGGTGAGCTGGACGCACTGCTGCATCCGGACATCATCGAGCCGATCGTGAACAAGGACCCGCGCGTCGGCCGTCTGTTCGACAATCCGAAGGCCGCCGAGATCGAGTACTACGAGCGCACCGGCATCTTCCCGATCATGCACTTCGTCGGTCTGAAGCAGGAGGTGGTGGAGCGCCATCCGTGGATTCCGCGCAGTCTCGCGAAAGCCTTCGAACAGGCGAAGGCCATCGGCATGCGCCGCATGCGCAATCCGCGCGTCGCGCCGCTTGCGTGGTATCAGGAAGCACTGGAAGAACAGGAGCGTCTGCTCGGCCCGGATCCGTGGCAGTACGGACTCACGCCGGAGAACGTGAAGAACATCAATACGCTGATGGGCTATTCGCACGAGCAGGGTCTGATTCGACGCATGATTCCGATGAATGAACTATTCGTCGATCTGTCGGAAGGGACGAAGCGCGGTACGTTCCGCACCTGAACGATCGACGTCGAGCTGTAAGCGGTTGCCGTCGCGACGCATTCTTGCGTTGCGGCGGCAACCGGTGAAATCCGTTTTCCTGCCGGCACGTGACTGACTGATTGCCGGCTTTATTCCGTGTCATTGCTTATTCGATGTTGCGTATCGGCGCGACAGGGTTTGTCATTGCCTTTTGCGTTTATCTATCGAATAAAGAGAACAATAAGCCGATATAAGTTGTGTTTATTTTCCGCGAATGAGCGCACCTATAATCGGGCCGAACTTCAGTCGCATGTGCCCCCGCGTCAGTATGGCTAACTAAAAAGTCGATTCGTTCGACTGGCCCGCTCGCGCGCATACCAATCAGATTCGCAAATGAATACGGGAAAGGAGATTACGAATGAAAAAGCGCGTTGTTGCCGTCGCCGCATTGGGTTGTGCCGTCATTGCGCCAGTGCATGCCCAGAGTTCCGTCACGCTGTATGGCGTGATCGATGAAGGGCTTCAATTCAATACGAACAACAAGAACGTGGTCGGCGGTCGCAATGTCGGCGGCCGTCTGTGGAATCTCGACTCGCTCGCGGGTCCGTCGGGCAGCCGTTGGGGGATCAAGGGCTCCGAGGATCTCGGTGGCGGACTGAAAGCGGTATTCACACTCGAGTCGGGCGTGAACATCAATAACGGCAATCTGGGCCAGGGCGGCACGTTTTTCGGCCGCCAGGCGTACGTAGGTTTGAGCAGCAGTCGCTTCGGTAGCGTGCTGCTCGGGCGGCAGTACGACAGCGTCAACGATTACATCGGCTTCATGACGTTCGGCCTCGCGTCGTATGGCAGCGGTATTTCGCACCCGGGCGACGTCGACAACACGACGCACACTTCGCGCGCGAACAACACGATCAAATACACCTCGCCGGACTTCAGCGGGTTCACGTTCGGCGGCACGGTGTCGCTCGGCGGCGTGGCGGGCTCGATATCGCAGAGCAGCGGCTTTACCGGCGGGGCCGGCTATCGGAACGGTCCGACCACCCTCGGTGTCGTGTATCAGCTGTTCAAGAATCCGTCGAATGCCGGCGCGATCCTGAACGGCAATTCGAACGCCGTCGCTCCCGCGACGACCACCGCGTTCGCGTCGCTGAATTCAGGCTATCTGGCGGGCACCCGTCCGGCGACGTCATGGCAGGTGATCGGCGCGGCTGGTTCGTACAACTTCGGCAGCGTGACCGTCGCCGGTGCGTGGACGAATGTTCGCTACGGCAATATCGGACGCTACAACGGTGCCACTGCATCGTTCAACGACGTCGAAGTCAACGGTATGTACCAGCTCAATCCGCAGGTGTTTTTCTCGCTTGCGTACAACTACCTGAAGGGCAATGCGGTGAGCGGCGACATCGGCGATCAGACCTATCACCAGGTGTCCGCGATGGGCGACTACGTGCTGTCCAAACGCACCGACGTGTATGTGACCGCAACGTTCCAGGCCGCGAGCGGTACGAACTCGCTCGGCGCGCCGGCGGTCGCGAATATCTCGCAGGTCGGCGACTCCTCCAATAACCGCCAGGCGCTGTTTCGCGTCGGCTTGCGGCACCGGTTCTAACCAGGCCCGATCATGAACAGACTCGATGCAGGGGTTAAGCGCGCGCCGTTCGTGCGCGGCGCACTCGTCGTGCTCGCCGCGGTGGCTTCGCCGGCGCACGCGCAAAGCAGTCTCACGCTGTATGGCGTGCTCGACGAAGCGCTGCAGTTCAACACGAACAATACGAACATCGTGAACGGACACAACGTCGGCGGCCGGCAATGGAGCATGAATTCGTTGTCCGGTCCGCACGGCAGTCGCTGGGGTTTCAAGGGCTCCGAGGATCTGAGCGGCGGCACGCGCGCGGTGTTCACGTTGGAGTCGGGCATCAACCTGAACAACGGGCAGTTCGCGCAGGGCGGCACCGCGTTCGGCCGCCAGGCGTTCGTCGGCCTCAGCAACCGGCAGTACGGCAGCCTGTTGCTGGGCCGTCAGTACGACAGCGTGAACGACTACGTGGCTCGCCTCGGCTTCGGTCTGTCGGGTTATGGCGGGATCGACCATCCGGGCGATCTCGACAACATGGGGCACACGTCCCATATCAACAACACGATCAAGTACGCGTCGCCGACCATGAATGGCTTCGCGTTCGGCGGCACCTTCTCGCCGGGCGGCGTGCCGGGATCGGTGGTCGAGAACGGCGGCTTCTCGCTCGGTGCGCGGTATGCGAACGGGCCGCTCAAACTGGGTGCCGCGTATGAAGTGTTCCGCAATCCGTCGGCGGTCGGCGGCGCGCTGAACAGCAATGCGAATGCAGTCGCGCCCGATCGCACGACGATTTTCGGCACGCTCAATAGCGGCTATCTCGCGGGCGAGGCACCGGCGACCACGTGGCAGCTTGCCGCCGTCGCGGGCACCTGGACCGCGGGCGCGGCAACCTTCGGTCTCGCGTGGACCAACGTGCGCTACGGCAATATCGGTCAGCTGCACGGCGCGACGGCGACGTTCAACGACCTCGAGACGCACGGCATTTACCGCTTCACGCCGACGCTGTCCGGCGCGTTCGAATACAACTATCTGAAGGGCAATGCGGTGTCCGGCGATATCGGCGATCAGACTTATCACCAGGTCAGCGTGATCGGTAATTACCAGTTGTCGAAGCGCACGAATGTCTATGCGTCCGCGACGGTCCAGCTTGCGTCAGGCATCAATTCCGTCGGCACGCCGGCGGTCGCGAATATCTCGGGCATGGGCGATTCGTCGAATGATCGGCAGGTGCTGTTGCGGCTTGGGATGCGGCATACGTTCTAAATCGTCGAGCGCGGTGCGCGGCACGGCATGTGGCACAAGCATGCCGCGCACCGCGCTCGATGCGCTTGACGCGGCCGCGAAAGCTCAAGCCGCCTTGCTCTGCTCGCCCTGAGTCGCATTCCAGCGATAGTTGTCCGGAATGGTCTCGATCAGCGCATCGACGAGCCGTTGCGTATTCGGCGAGAACGAGCGCAACTGCCGCGTGATCAGACACACCTCGCGCGTAATCACCGGGTCCGTCAGCTCACGGAACGTGAACGACTTCAGTGGTCCGGTGTGCACCGCGAGTTCGGGCAGCACCGAGATTCTGCCGCCGAGCGTCAGCATCGCGTACAGCGACGTCGTGCTCGACGCACGATCCTGCAGGCTCGCATGATGGTGATGGTCCAGCGCGGGATGCGAGTCGAGGAACGCGCCGATACCGGTATCGTTCGCGAGCGAGATCGTCTTGAAGTCCGTAATGTCGGCCCAGCGCAATGGGCGCTCGATCGCGCCGAGCGGATGATCGCCCGGAAACAGCACGCCGAAGCGGTCGCCGACGATCGGCATATACGCCAGATCGGGGAAATTGTTCAGACGGCTGGCGATGCCGAAATCCACCTCACCCGACAGCACCGCGCGCTCGACCTTGTCGGCGCTGCCGTCGCTGACCGAAATCGTGATGTTCGGATAAGCGCGTTGAAACGACGCGAGCGCGGGCGTCAACACGTGTTCGATCATCGACGGCACCGCCGCGATACGCGCATGGCCGCGATGACTCAGCGAAATCGCCTGCAGATCGCCCACCGCGGTATCGAAATCCTGCAGCACCCGGTCCGCCACCGACTTGAAACGCGCGGCGTCCGCGGTCATCACGACCCGGCGCGTGGTTCGGTCGAACAGCTTCAGTCCGACTTCTTCCTCGAACTGCTGGATCGTCGCCGTCAGCGACGACTGGGTCTGATACAGCCGCGCGGCAGCGAGCGTGAACGAGCCGGTCTCGGCCACCGCAACGAAACAGCGAAGATGGCGCAGCGATATTTTCCGGGTTGCCATAGGTTCCTGTGACCTCGTCAGAATCGGGGCGCCGCGTACCGCGTACCGGTGTTGCGGCGCACGAGTTGTGCGCCGGTTTCCCGCGACGGCGGCGGCAATTGCGCGGCGCACTGCAGCCGCGTTTGTCTCCATCACAGGAAGATATGCCTGGTTTCTTATGGCGACAAGTAATCAAAAAAAAGCGATTGTTATCTTTTACCGATCAATCGATGGGTAGCAGCAAAAGGCGCGTCGGCCGACGTCATGTAATCCATCGAAAAAATATAACAATGGGCAAAAATTAATTGTGTTTTTTTCTCACTCGTAGCCGAACCTATAATCGTTTCAAGGCAGTTTTCTGACTCTGAATTATCGACGTAGCTTCGGCGAGCGATGCATCAATGCCGGCCGGCGCGCGAATCATTCATCACGAAGGAGGCAATGGCGATGGCGGCTGAGCGGGGCACGAACGGGAGTGGTGAAACGTGCCGGTCGACGGGCGGCAGGCCGCGGCGTTGGGCGCGTTGGTCGGGCATCGCGTTGCTTGCATGGTCGACGTTGATGCCGCTCGCACATGCGGGTTCGGACGATGCCGCGAGCTATCCCGACAAGCCGATCCGGATCGTCGTTGCGTACGGCGTGGGCGGCGTGGCCGACAACATCGGCCGCGTGCTTGCCGCGGGGCTGACCCAGGCGCTCGGCCAGTCCGTGTATGTCGATAATCGCGGTGGTGGCGGCGGCACGATTGGCGCGACGATCGTCGCGAAAGCGGCGCCCGACGGTTATACGCTGCTGCTGACGAGCCCGCCGATGATCGCGGTCGCGCCGTTGCTGATTCCGGATCTCTACTACAACCCGAAGAAAGACTTCGCGCCGATCGGCACCTTCGCGACCACACCGAACATTCTCGTTGCCAACACGGCGTTGCCGGTGCATAGCCTCGCGGAACTGGTGTCTTATGCGAAGGGCCCGGGCAAGGGCGACGTGAGCTTTGCATCGGGCGGCACCGGCAGCACCGGTGATCTATCGGGGCAGATTCTGAACCGCACCGCGGGCATCGACATGACGCCGATTCCGTACCGCTCGTCGGCGCTGGGCTTTCCCGATGTGATCGCCGGACGCGTGTCGT
The DNA here is from genome assembly GCF_021390495.1 of Paraburkholderia sp. ZP32-5. Lineage (NCBI taxonomy): Bacteria > Pseudomonadati > Pseudomonadota > Betaproteobacteria > Burkholderiales > Burkholderiaceae > Paraburkholderia > Paraburkholderia sp. ZP32-5. Next base: position 525,808 of record NZ_JAJEJP010000002.1, read on the forward strand.
TCATGTTCGATTCGATTCCGTCGACGCTCGGCTTTATCCGTGCGGGCCAGGTGCGGCCGATCGTCGTGATGTCGGATCAGCGCTCGCCGCTGTTGCCTAATGTGCCGACCGCGGTCGAAGAGGGCTACCCGGCCGCGACGATGCAGTTCTGGATGGGACTCGAAGGGCCCGCGGGCTTGCCGGCGGGAGTCGTCGCGAAGCTCAACGCGGCGATGCACGCGGCGATGAAGTCGCCGCTCGTGATCCGCAGTCTCGAGCATCTGGGCGCGCAACCGTTCCTCACGTCGCCGGCCGAATTCGGCGCGTTGCAGGAGCGCGATATCGCGCGATACAAGCCACTCGTGCGCGAAATCGGCTTGCACGCGGCAAATTAGTCACGACACACGACACACCACGCACGACGCACCACCTGTCACCAGCCAGCGGCACGGCGCCGCGGGGTGACGCTCGGCCGTCGCGCCAACCATCGAATTCGATCGATATTTCTGGAGACCGCTAGATGACATCGGGGATGACCATCACGGTAAACGGCAAGCAGCACGAGGTTCAGGCCGACGCCGAAACACCGCTGGTTTACGTGTTGCGCAACGAGTTGGGTTTGCACGGCACCAAGTTCGGTTGCGGCGTCGCGCAGTGCGGCGTCTGTTCGGTGCTGCTCGACGGCCAGGAGATCCGCTCCTGCATCATGCCGGTCGCGATGGTGGTCGGGCATGAGATCACGACGCTCGAAGGGCTAGGTCCGTTGTGGCAGCAGAAAAAGAAAACCGCGCCTGCTGCAACGGCCAAGGAAAGCACTAACGCCGATCTGCATCCGGTGCAGCGCGCGTGGATCGATCATCAGGTGCCGCAGTGCGGCTATTGCCAGAGCGGCATGATGATTCAGGCGGTGAGTCTGCTCGAGACGAACCCGCAGCCGAGCCGCGCGGATATCGTCGCGTCGATGCAGGGGCACATCTGCCGGTGCGGCACGCATATGCGGATCATCGCGGCCATCGAACAGGCCGCCACGCAGATGGGCAAGGAAGGATAAGCGATGACCATCAACGAGCTTCAGTCCTCGACGGACCATGTCGCATCGCTGAAACGGCGCGGCTTTCTGAAGGCCGGCGGCGCGCTGGTGGTGGCGTTCTGCCTGCCGTTGTCCGCCTCTTGCGCCGAATCGGGCGAGAGCTTTCCGAAAGTGCCCCCCGAACAACTCGATTCGTGGCTGGCGATCGGCCAGGACGGTTCGGTGACCGCGTTCACCGGTCGCATCGATATGGGCACCGGCGTGCAGACCGTGTTCGCGCAGGCGGTGGCCGAGGAACTCGATGTGAACGTCAACGCGGTCACGGTGATTCTCGGCGATACCGTGCGCACGCCTGAACAGGGCAAGTCGACGGCCAGTAACAACATCGCGCGCAATCTGCCGCCGATGCGCCAGGCGGCCGCGGAAGCGCGCATGACGCTGCTCGGCCTCGCCGCGGAGAAATTCAACGTGCCCGCGGCGCAGCTCACTGTGAGCGACGGCGTCGTCAGCATGCCGGGCAATACTCGCAAGCTCAGCTATGGCGAGCTGATCGGCGGCGGGCGTTTCAACGTCACGCTCGGTGTCAAGGGTACGGGCAACCAGACGAAACTGATCGGCCGCGCGCCGTTGAAGAATCCGAAGCATTTCAAGGTGCTCGGCACGTCGGTGCCGCGCGTGGATATTCCGGCCAAGGTACGCGGCGAGTGGAAGTACGTGCACGACGTGGTCGTCGACGGGATGCTGCATGGCACGGTCGTGCTGCCGCCCGCGCGCGGCATGAAGCTGGTTTCCGTCGATGGCTTTCCGCAGCCGGTGCCCGGTGTCGTCAAGGTGGTCACGCGCGGCAATTTCGTCGGCATCGTCGCGCAGACCGAGCAGGCCGCGGTGCGCGCGCGCAATTCGCTGCGCGTCACGTGGACGCCCGTCACGCACGAGAACTTCGACGACGTGTACGCGGCGGTCGACCGTACGCGCATCATCCAGGAACACGTCGAAGGCAACGTCGGCGACGTCAAAACCGCGTTCGCGAACGCGGCCAATATCGTCGAGGCCACTTACCGGCTGCCGGTCAATTCGCACGGCATGATGGGGCCGTCGTGCGCGATCGCCGATTTCCGCGACGGCGCGCTGACGATGTGGTCCGGCACGCAGTGGCCGGACGGCACGCGCCGTGACGTCGCCAAGATGCTGGGTCTGCCGGTCGACAAGGTCCGTGTGATCTGGGTGCAGGGATCGGGTTCGTATGGCCGCCTCGGTGTCGACGACGCGGCCGGCGATGCGGCACTGCTGTCGCAGGCGGTCGGCGCGCCGGTGCGCGTGCAGTGGCAGCGCGCCGACGAAAACCAGTGGTCGCCGTTCTGTCCGGCCGCGGTGATCCAGGTGAAGGCCGGTCTCGATGCGCACGGCAATATCATCGCGTGGCAATTCGAAAACCGCACGCCAGGGCATTCGACCGCCGAGCGCGGCAATATCCTCGCGTGGCGCGCGCTCGGAACCAACCCGGGACACGACCGCCTGAGCGGCGGCGCGGACAATCCGAGCTACAACATTCCGAACCTGCACGTCGTCACGCATTACACCGACGAGGTCGTGCGCGCGATCTACATGCGTTCGGTGGCGGGCATCCAGAACGCGTTCGCGATCGAATCCCATATGGACGATCTGGCCGCGAAGGCGGGCATCGATCCCGTCGAATTCCGGATCAGGCATACGGCCAATGCGCGTTCGCGCCACGTGATCGAAACGGTGGCGCGCAAGGCGGGCTGGAAAGCATTGCAAAAGCCCAAGGTGGACGGCGATCTGATCGAGAGTCGCGGTATCGCGGCGTTGTGCGCCGGCGACGGCAAGCTCGAAAACCACGGCGCGTGGGGCAACCTCGCGACGATCGTCGATATCGTGCTGAACCGGCGCACCGGCACGATCCGCGTGAAGCGCGTGTTCGTCGCCTTCGACGCGGGCCGGATCGCCAATCCGGACGGCCTGCGCGCGCAGGCGGAGGGCGGCACGCTAATGGGCATCAGCCGCGCGCTGAAGGAGCAGGTGCTGTTTCGCGGCGGCGCGGTCGCGTCGGCGGACTGGCTCACCTATCCGGTGCTGCAGTTCAACGACGTGCCGGAGTCGCTCGAAGTCGAGCTGATCAATACCGACAATCCGCCGCTCGGTGCGGGCGAAGTGCCGAACGTCACGCCGGCTGCGGCGATCGGCAATGCGGTATTCGCGGCAACCGGCGTGCGCATACACGAATTGCCGCTGACGCCGGAGAAGGTCAAGGCGGCGCTCGCCACGACGTGATCGTTGCCCGCTGCTGTATGCGCGGGCACATCCGTTGGGCACATCCGCTATTGGCCGCTTCTTTATTCAAGTTATCTGCTTCACGTTACTCGCCGGGCCGCCGCGGCGTGATCGCGCGCGAGCCCCTTACGTCAGCACGAGTCAGCATGAAAATCATAAGGCACGCATGAAACCGCTGAATCTGATGCACGCCATCGCTGTGGGGGCGGCGATGGCCTTTGCGATGATCTCCCCCGCGTCGGCCGCGCAGCCCGAAGCGATGTCGCGCGGCGCTTATCTCGCACGCGCCGCCGATTGTGTGGCCTGCCACACGGTTGCCGACGGCAAGCCGTTCGCGGGCGGGCTGAAGATGGGCACGCCGTTCGGCAACATCTACAGCACCAATATCACGCCCGACAAGCAGACCGGCATCGGCGGCTACACGCTGGCCGATTTCGATCGCGCGGTGCGCCACGGCGTCGCGCAGGACGGCCATCAGTTGTATCCGGCGATGCCTTATCCGTCGTACGCGAAGATCAGCGACAGCGATCTCGCGTCGCTGTATGGCTACTTCATGCACGAGGTTGCGCCGGTGCATCAAGCGAACCGGCCGGGCGAGATCAAATGGCCGCTGAACATCCGTTGGCCGCTCGCCATCTGGAACCGGATGTTCGTCGATATGCATCCGTATGCATCGGACGCCGCGCACGATGCCGCATGGAATCGCGGCGCGTATCTGGTGCAGAGTCTCGGACACTGCGGCGCGTGCCATACGCCGCGCGGTGTCGGCTTCCAGGAGCAGAGCACCGGCGGCGGCAGCGAATTTCTCGGCGGCTCGACGCTCGACGGCTGGACGGCCAGCGATCTGCGCGGCGACCAGGCGGCGGGGCTCGGTCGCTGGAGCCATGCGGACATCGTCGCGTTCCTGAAGGACGGGGGCAACGCGCACGCGTCTGTGTTTGGTTCGATGATCGACGTGTACAACAACAGCTCACAGTTCCTGACCGACGACGACCTGAGCGCGATTGCCACTTATCTGAAGTCGCTGCCGCCGTCGCATCCGGACGCGCCGGGCTGGACCTACGACGATACGACCGCGCAGGCGCTGAAGCACGGCGATTTTTCGAGCGCGCAGGGTCTCAGCGGCAGGGCGGGCGCGCAAGTGTTTCGCACGCAATGCGCGAGTTGTCACGGCGTCGACGGCAAGGGGCTCGGCGATCGGCTGCCGTCGCTTGCCGGCAATCCGAACGTGCTGGCGGAGGATCCTTCATCGGTCGTCAATCTGATTCTGAACGGCTCGCAGCGCGTGGTTCGCCACGGCATGCCGGACTCGTACCGGATGGCGCCGTTCAGACTGCAGTTGAGCGATCAGGAAATCGCGGATGTCGCCACGTGGATTCGTCATGCGTGGGGCAATCGCGCGGGCGCGGTGACTGCCGCCGATGTCGCGAAGCTGCGCGCGTCGACCGATATGAGCAGCAATCAGGTGATCATTCTGAAGATGAGATAAGCGTGTGGTGCCCCCCGCGTGAGAATCGCGGGGGCATGTGTGCACGACGCGAAGCAAAGCACGAAAGAAGACGCAAACAAAGCACATAGCAAAACGGCCGCACCCGTCGATCCTCCCGACGCGTGCGGCCGTTTCAATTGAACTCTGCGAATCAGTCCGACTTCAGTTGAAGATTGCTCGGCTGGCGCTTCTCGATCGAGTACTTCAGCAGCGCGGCCGAACGGAAAATCCCGTGAGCGAATTTGCCGTACGGCAGCGTCAGGAACAGCCCCATCACGATGCCGAGGTGAACGGCGAGCAGCAGGCTCATCGCCGTGCTATCGCGCATCACGAGCAACAGCAGACCAGTCGCCGCGGTGAGCAGCAGCAACGCGATAAAGCCGCGATCCATCGGACGCTGGTTCGGGTCACCCTGACGCGCGTCGCGCCGCAGATTGAGCCACAGCAAACCGGCCGGCCCGATCAGCAGCCCGAGGCCGCCGAGCGTGCCCAGCAGCACCGGCACACTGAAGAACGGATACGGTGCGGGGTAGTCCAGCAGATAGTCGTACAGCGTGCCCACACAGGTCGCCGCGAAGCACAGCATGAAGCCGTAGAACGTCAGATGATGGAAGCGCCGGCGCGCAAGCGAGAACGAGTCGTCCTCGTTGTTGCAGCCCTTGCCGTGACCACCGCCGAGATAGCGCAGGCGCAGCGCGTCGTGCGCGGCTTCGGCCACCGCCGCGCCGCTTGCCGAGCCCGGCGTGATGCCGCGCCAGAAGCGCGTGACGCCGATGCCCAGCGCGAGGATCACATACAGAAACACCGCGCCGAACATCTGCGCGAGCAGGTTGTGCGGAAACACCGCATAGAAGTTGCCCGCGAGCGGTTCCCTCAACCAGCCTCCGCCGATGCCCGCCGCCAACGCGAGGAACAACGCGAGGCCACCGGCGAGCGCCAACGCGACCGTCAGCCCGTTGTGTCGATACAGCTCGCCGAACGGTCGCGGCCACGCGAAATCGGCGTAGGTGTCGACGCGAACCTTCGCCATCGCTTGCGGCACGTTGACGCCGAATTCGTGCGGCGGCGCGTACTGGCACGCATGCAGGCAGGCCCCGCAGTTGTGGCACAGATTCGCCAGATAGTGGACGTCGGCCTTGCTGAATGCGAGGCGCCGGTTCATCGCCGGAAACACCGCGCAGAAGCCCTCGCAATAGCGGCACGCATTGCAGATCTGCATCACGCGCGCGACTTCGCTTTCGTTGTCCGTGCACTCGCCTTGCAGAATCTGCGTCTGCGAGCGGAAGGTGATCGGCTGCTCGCGTACGCCGGCGGCCGTCATTGCGGCGTCGTGGATCAGGTCGTCAAGCGGCTGCATGGTGGGCTTCCTTGTTGTTCTGGGTATCGGGGGTGTCGGGTGTGTTCTGTGCGCGCTGACCCGGCCGCGCGGCGCGTGCCGCCTGAGCGCCGGCGATGCGTCCGAACGCGGTACCGATCGACATGCCCACACCGGCCGTATAGCCCTTGCCGAGCACGTTGCCGGCCATCATCTCGCCGGCCACGAACAGGTTGTCGCTCGGCTGGTCGTTGAAGCGCACCGCCGCGGTATCGTCGACTTTCAGGCCGAGGTAGGTGAAGGTGATGCCGGGACGCACCGCATACGCGTAGAACGGCGCGGTATCGAGCGGGCGGGCCCAGTGTGTTTTCGCGGGCTCCAACGCCTCCGTGTGGCAGTCGTCGAGCACGGTATGGTCGAACTGGCCGACGCGGCAGGCGGCGTTGTAGTCGCCGACGGTTTGCATGAACTGCGCTTCGTCGACGCCGATCTTGCGCGCGAGTTCGGGCAGCGTATCGGCCTCGATGCCGGGAAACACCGGCGGCATGAAGCGGCCGATCGCCTTCGCGTCGATGATCGAATAGGCGATCTGACCGGGCTGCATCGCGGTGAGGCGGCCCCAGATCGCGTAGCGCTTCGGCCAGAAGTCCTCGCCTTCGTCGTAGAAGCGCTTCGCTTCCCGATTGACGACAATGCCGAGCGACACGCAGTCGATGCGCGTGCAGATGCCGCCATCGTAGAGCGGCGCGCGCGCATCGATCGCCACGCAATGCCCTTGCGACGGATCGCCGATGATGTCCGCGCCGTGCTCCATCATGAACTTCAGCAACGTGCCGTTGTTAAAGCGCGTGCCGCGGATCAGGATTTTCTCGCCCGGCCATTCGCCGCGTTCGTTTTGCCCCCACGCTTCGCGCAGCCATTCGCGATTCGATTCGAAACCGCCGCAGGCCAGCACGCAGCTGCGTGCTTCGATCCGCTCGCCATTGCAATAAGCAGCGATGAAGCGGCCACCGTCGCCGAGTTCCAGCGAATCGACCGGGCTCTCATAGCGGATCTGCACGCCGAGCGCTTCGGCGCTGCGGTAATACGCGTTCACGAGTGCCTTGCCGCCGCCCATGAAAAACGCGTTGGTGCGCGACAGATGCAGCGTGCCCGACAGCGGCGGCTGGAAATTGACGCCGTGCTTACGCATCCAGTCGCGGCACGACGACGAATGACGAATCACGAGCCGCGCCAGATGCTCGTTCGTGATGCCGCCCGTCACCTTCAGCAGGTCTTGCCAGAATTCCTCTTCGGGGTACGCGTCGACCAGCACGTCTTGCGGCGCGTCGTGCATGCAGCGCAGGTTACGGGTGTGTTGCGAGTTGCCGCCGCGCCATTCGCGCGGCGCCGCTTCGAGCAGCAGCACGCTTGCGCCTGCCTCGCGGGCGGTCAGGGCCGCGCAGAGGGCGGCATTGCCGCCGCCGATTACGAGAACGTCGATCATGGGGGGAAGTGTGGTTATAGCCAGCTTCCCACTGTAGAGACGACGCCGCGCCGCGGCCATCCGGCGCGGCGCAAGGGGTCTTCACGATTCGTGAAGGGTCGCTCCGGGCCAGCGGCCGTCCCTGACCTGCGCGGCGGCGACCTGCGCGAGCAGCACGCGGGTCGCGAGCGCGGCGGGCGATAGTTCGTCGTCGGAGAGGCTCACCAGCAGATTCGGCCGATGCAGGAAGCCGTCGCGGATCAGCCGCACGTCGAACGCTTCGCTGCCGAGGCGCGCAGTGGCGGCGCCCGGCTGAATGGTCGCGCCGAAGCCGTCTTGCACGAGGTCCATCAGCACGGTCAGGCCATCCACTTCGGCGACGATTTCCGGCGCCGCGTGGGTGCGCGCGAACGCGGCATCGAGCAGCGCGCGCAGGCCGTGGCTATTGCTCGGCAGCACCAGCGGCACGCCGGCGAGATCGCGCAGACGGATCTCCTTGTCCGGCGGCATGCCCGCGAAGCCGGGCTTGGCAATCAGAAACAGCCGCTCGTCGAGCAGCGGCAGCACGCTCCAGCGGCGCGCGGTGTCGGCGCGAAACATCACGGCCAGATCGAGCTGGCGCGCGTTCAGCATGTTGCCGAGATGGCCCGATAGCGTCTCCACCAGATGAACCCGCACGCCCGGGTAGCGCTCGCGCATCGCGTGCAGCAGCGGCAGCGCCAGCACCGACGCGGTGGTCGGCGCGAGTCCGACGCTGACGTGGCCGCTCAGCCGGGCTTCGTGCGCGCTGTGGATCGCATTGTCTGCATGACGCACCGCGAGCTGCGCCTGGCGCAGGAACGCGATGCCGGCATCGGTCGGAATCACGCCGGTGGCGGTGCGCGTCAGCAGCCGGGTCGCCAGTTCGCTTTCGAGGCGGCTGATCTGCTGGCTGAGCGCCGACGTCACCATGCCGAGGTCCGCCGCCGCGCGGCCGAGTCCGCCGTGCTCGACGACCTTGATGAAATAACGCAGCTGCCGCAATTCCATGTATCGGGTTCCAGAGGTTGCTTCGGGATCGAGCCGGAAGTGTCGCATACGGGGCGCGCGTGGGGGCGTCCGTGGGCACGCGTGGCGCCTATCAGCGCCCATCCGCGCCCGGCGGTGAGGGTTTCCCAGCAGGTTTGCCAGCCGTTATCGCCGCCCGGACGGCGCTTCGTGAACTTATCGCGCGCATCGATTAATGGGCAAAAACTACTTGTTTGTGCTGATGAAATGGCGGACTTAGCATGCGTCTATCGCATCGGCAGCCGTTGCCGTGCAATACGAGGCATCCAGAAGAGGAAACCGAATGTCTGTCCAAACACCCGACCGGACCTGGGCCGAAATCGTCGTCCAGGCATTGAAAGCCAATGAAGTGCGTCTCGTCACCTACGTACCCGACAACGTGCTCAGGCCGTTGATCGACGCTGTGCATGCCGATCCGTATTTCACGGTGGTCTGCCCAGCGCGCGAGGAGGAAGCCGTCGGCATCACCGTCGGCGCTTATATGGCCGGCATGCGCGGCATCACGCTGATGCAGACCAGCGGCTTCGCGACGCTGCCCAATGCGCTCGCGTCGCTGGTGCGTCCTTATCAGCTGCCGCTCGTGATGCTGATTTCCGAGCGCGGCACACTCGGCGACTTCCAGCTCGGCCAGGCGGTCGTGTGCCGCACGATGCGCCCGGTGCTCACGTCGCTCGGCATCGAGCACTTCGCGATCGAACGGCTCGACGACGTCGAGTTCGTGGTCGACCGCATGATCAAGCAGGCGTTCTCCACGCTGGAGCCGGCCGCGATCATCCTTTCCCCGCTGCTCACGAAAAAGAGCAACACGTCCCACTGAAGGCGGATTTTCCATGACCTCAACCGAAAACCACATGGTGGCGCGTAGCGACGCCCGCGTGATGAACCGCTCGGAGCTGACGCGCAGGCTCGTCGCCCGTCTGAAAGCGAACGAGGCCGTGATCGGCGGCATCGGCAACACCAACTTCGATTTGTGGGCCAGCGGCCAGCGGCCCGAGAACTTCTACATGCTCGGCAGCATGGGGCTCGCGATTCCGATCGCGCTGGGCGTCGCGATCGCGCAGCCCGAACGCCGCGTCGTCGCACTCGAAGGCGACGGCTCGTTGCTGATGCAACTGGGCACGCTCGGCACGGTTGCGACGCGCGCGCCGAAGAATCTGCTGATGGTGGTGTGGGACAACGGCATCTATCAGATCACCGGCTCGCAGAAGACGCTGACCTCCAGCACCGTGGATCTGGTGGCGATCGCGCGCGGCGCGGGTATTCGCCAGAGCGCGTGGGCCGCCGACGAAGCGCACTTCGACGCGCTGGTCGAAAGCGGGCTGGCGTCGCAGGAACCCACCTTCATCGCGGTCCACACGGACGGCGCGAAACCCGCCGGCGTGACCGAGCGCGATCCCGCGAAGATTCGCCAGCGCTTCATGGCGGGCATCGCTGCTTGATTCATCCGATAAGGCACCCGAGGAGTATCCGATGTCACAACTGCTGATTGGCGGCAAGTGGGTCGACGGCGAGTCGTCCCAGCCGCTCACCGACAAGTATCACGGCAGGGAATATGGGCGCATGGCGGTCGCGTCGCCCGAGCAGGTGAACCGCGCGGTGGATGGCGCGCTGGCCGGCTTGCGCGAGTCAACGCTGTCGCCGTACGAGCGCTACCGGATTCTGCTGGAAGCAGCGCGCGTGATCGATAGCCGCCGCGCGCTGCTGATCGAACTGATGCGCGACGAAGCAGGCTTTACGCGCGCCGACGGCGAAAACGAAGTAAGCCGCTGTGTGCAGACGCTCGAACTGTCCGCTGAAGAGGGCAAGCATCTGGCCGGCGAACTGGTGCCGATGCAGGCCGCCGCTGGTGTGAAGAATCGCCTCGGCTTCACGATTCGCGTGCCGCGCGGCGTGGTGTGCGCGATCACACCGTTCAACTCGCCGTTGAACACGCTCGCGCACAAGGTCGGCCCGGCGATCGCGGGCGGTAACTCGGTGGTGATCAAGCCGTCGAACGTGACGCCGCTGTCCGCGGTGGAGTTATGCAAGGCGCTGATCGACGCGGGCTTGCCCGCGAATCTGCTGGCCCTCGTGCATGGCTCGGGCAGCGCGATCGGCCGGCAGTTGCTCGCCGATCCGCGCATCGCGTTCTATGCGTTCACCGGCAGCACCCAGGTGGGACGCGAGATCCAGCAGGCGGCCGGCTTGCGCGGCATGCAGCTCGAACTGGGCAGCATCGCCAGCACGATCGTGTGCGCGGATGCCGACATCGACATGGCGATCCCGAAGATCATCAACGCCGGTTTCCGCAAGGCGGGCCAGGTGTGCACGTCGGTGCAGCGTCTGTTCGTCGCGCGCTCGATCGTCGATACGTTCATCCCGAAGTTCGTCGCCGCCGTGAAGGCGACGCCGTGCGGCGACCCGGCCGATCCGAAAACGGTGATCGGCCCGATGATTTCGCAGCACCACGCAGAGCGTGCCGAGTCATGGGTACGCGACGCGGTGCAAAGCGGCGCGCGAATCCTGACCGGCGGCCGGCGTGAAGGCGCGCTGTTCGAACCGACGGTACTGCATGGCGTGCGCGACAGCATGAAGGTCGTGTGCGAGGAAATCTTCGCGCCGGTCGTGTCGATCATCGAGTTCGACCGGATCGAGGAAGCGGTCGCGGGCGCCAATGCGAGCGATTTCGGCCTCGCCGCGGGGCTCTTCACGCGTGACCTGCAAACGGCGCTGCGCACGGCCCAGCAGCTCGCGTTCGGCGGCGTGCATATCAACGAGGCATCGAGCGCGCGTATCGATGCGATGCCCTTCGGCGGCGTGAAGGACAGCGGCTTCGGCCGCGAAGGTCCGGCCTGGGCGATTCGCGAAATGACCGAGGAGCGTCTGATCACCGTCGCTTATTGAAGCGGGTATCGATGCAGGCATTGATGCAGGTATTGATGCGGTGGGCGCGAGCTGTTGGTGATCCAACGGCGGGCCTGCTGTACGAGCCATCTGACTGACTGAACCGGAATCAACATCTTGGATACATCCCTTTCGACGAACAATGTGCTGCGCATTGCCGTGGACATTGGCGGTACCTTCACCGACGGCGTGGCGACGCTCTCGCCGGCGGGGCGCATCTGGGTCGGCAAGACCCCCACCACGCCCGACGATCCAGGCGAAGCGGTATCGACCGTCGCGCTGAACCTGCTGAAGCAGGTCGCCGATTCGATGGGCGACGCGGCGCCGCAACTCGCTGAAGTCGTGCACGGCACGACGCTGATCACCAATACGCTGATCGAGCGCAAGGGCGTGAAGACGGGCCTGATCACGACGCAGGGCATGCGCGACATGCTCGATATCGGCCGCGAGTGGCGCTACGACATCTACGATCTCGACATCGTGATGCCGACCCCGCTGGTCGCGCCGGAACAGCGCGTCGAGGTCGACGAACGGCTCGATGCGCGCGGCGAAGTACTGACGCCGCTAACGGAAGCATCGCTGGACCGCATGATCAACGCGCTCGGCTCGCTCGGCGTCGAATCGGTCGCGGTGTCGCTGCTGCATTCGTATGCGAACGAGACGCACGAAAAGCGTATCGAGGCGGCGCTGAAAAAGGCGTTGCCGAATCTGTCGGTGTCGGTATCGGCCGATCTCGCGCGTGAGATCAAGGAGTTCGAACGCACGTCGACGACCGTTGCGAATGCCTACGTGAAGCCGATCGTCGCGACGTATCTGCATGAGCTGGAGAACCGCATTGCGCGCATCCAGCCGGATATTCCGCTGCGCGTGATGGTGTCGAGCGGCGGCTTTACGTCAGCGAAAGCCGGCGCGGAATCGCCGATCCTGCTGCTCGAATCCGGCCCGGCGGCGGGCGTGCTGTCGGCGCTGAACACCGCATACCAGAACGACATCAAGCGTGTGCTCGCGTTCGATATGGGCGGCACCACCGCGAAGGCTTGCGTGGCCGTCGACGGTGAAGCGCCGGTTGCGCATAGCTTCGAATGCGCACGCGTCGAGCGCTTCAAACGTGGATCGGGCCTGCCGATCCTGATTCCGAGTATCGAGCTGATCGAGATCGGCGCGGGCGGTGGATCGATCGCGTATTGCAACCGGCTGGGTCTGCTGAACATCGGGCCGGAGTCGTCAGGTTCGGTGCCGGGGCCGGCGTGCTATGCGCGCGGCGGCACCGATGCCACCGTCACCGATGCGGACCTGTTGCTCGGCTATCTGAATCCGTCGAACTTCCTTGGCGGCGAAATGAAGCTCGACACCGATCTCGCCACCGCCGCGATGGAACGGCTCGCGAAGCAACTGGGCATGGCCACGACCGATGTCGCGTGGGGCATCTACAACATGGTCAACGAGAACATGGCGAGCGCCGCGCGTATCCATATCGCCGAAAACGGCCACGATCCGCGCGAGTTCGCGATGGTCGCGACCGGCGGCGCGGGACCGGTGCACGCGGTCGAAGTGGCCCGCAAGCTGCGCATTCCGCGCGTGCTGATCCCGATCGCGGCGGGCGCCGGTTCGTGCCTCGGCATGCTGGCCGCGCCGGCGCGTGTCGATCGCTCGTTCTCGAATCCGCAACTGCTGGCGGACACCGAGTGGACCCAAGTTGCGGCCAATCTCACGGCGCTTCGGCGCGAAGGCGAGGCCGAGCTGGAGTCGGCCGGCGCGACCGACGTCGAGTGGCGCATCGGTGCGGAAATGCGCTATTTCGGCCAGGGTGCGGACGTGTCGGTATCGATTCCGTACGAAGCGGTGACCGATGCGACCGGCGCGAAGGTGCTGCAGTCCTTCGAGCAGCAATACGAGAAGCTGTACGGACGTCTGGTGCCGAATGCGCGGCCGCAAGTTGTCACGTGGCGTCTCACCGGCCGCGAGCGCACATCGGGCCAGCATTTCGAATGGGGCGACAACCGCGTGAAGGCGACCGACGCGCTGCGCGGCAGCCGCCCGGTTTATCTGCCGCTGCGCGGCGAATACGCGGATGTGCCGGTCTACGACCGCTATTCGGTGCAGCCGGGGCAGACCTTGCAGGGGCCGCTGATTCTCGAAGAGCGCGAGTCGACCATCGTGGTCGCGGTGAAGTCCGACGTCACGGTGCTGGCCGACCTCACCACTTCCGTCACCATCAAGGAGTTTGAATAAATGACTCAGCTCTCCACGGCGCCGTCCGCGGTGCCCCAGAAGCGGGCCGCCACGTTCGATCCGATCGAACTGGAAATTTTGTGGAAGCGCCTGATTAGCGTGGTCGACGAGGCCTCCGCCGCGTTCGTGCGTACCTGCTTTTCGACACTGGTGCGCGACGGTAACGACTTTGCGATCGTGCTGACCGATTCGCAGGGCCGCTCGCTCGCACAATCGACGATGAGCCTGCCGGGCTTTATCGGCTGCCTGCCCGCTACTGTGCGCCACGTGATCGACAAATATCCGACGCCGACGATGAAAGAAGGCGACGTGTTCATCACCAACGATCCGTGGAAGGGCTCCGGCCATATTCACGATGTGACCACCGTTACGCCGATTTTCCGCGACGGCAAGGTGGTGGCGTTCGCGGCGGTGGTGTCGCATCTGGTCGATATCGGCGGCAAGCTGCGCAGCAATAGCAGCCGCGAGATCTACGAGGAAGGCCTGCAGATTCCGATGATGAAGCTGCTCGACGCGGGCACGCCGAACGATGTGCTGATCGAGATGATCATGCAGAACGTGCGCGCGCCGGAGCAGGGCATGGGCGATATCTGGGCGCAGGTATCGGCGTGCCGCAAGATGGGCGAACGTCTGCAAGGTCTGCTCGATAGCGTCGATCTCGATGCGCTCGGCGCCGAGGTGCGCCGTCGCTCCGAGCAGGCGATGCGCGACGCGATCTCGAAGATCCCCGACGGCGTGTATGAGTCCGTCGTGCTGCACGATGGCTTCGAGAATCCGATCGAACTGCGCTGCAAGCTCACCGTGACCGGCGACCGCATCGACATCGACTACGCGGGCACCAGCGCGCAACTCGCACGCGCGGTCAACGTGGTGCCGATCTATACGTTCGCGTACACGGTGTATGGGATCAAGACGCTGCTGTGCCCGGATATTCCGAACAACGAAGGCAGCTTCGTGCCGATCACGACGACCGCGCCGCTCGGCTCGCTGCTGAACCCGACCTATCCGGCTGCGTCCGGCGGGCGCAGTGCGATCGGCCATCTGCTGCCGGCTTGCGTATTCCGCGCGCTCGGCGACGTGATGCCGGACAAGGTATGGGCGGGCGGCTCGCCGAATTCATCGATGACGATGTCCGGCGAACATCGCGGCCAGCGCTTCGCGGTGGTCAATTTCGTCAACGCGGGGCAGGGCGCCAACGCGTGCCGTGACGGTTTTTCGGCGATGAGCTTCCCGGCCAACCTCGGCAATACACCAGTCGAGATGATGGAGTCGCTGGCGCCGATCAAGGTGCTACGGCGCGAAATCCGTCGCGGCAGCGGCGGTGCGGGCCAGCATGCGGGCGGCTGCGGGATCAGTTTCGAATATGAACTGATGCCCGATGCGTCCAACGTCAGCGCGTCGTTCCTGATGACGCAGCTCAAGTCGTCGCCGCCGGGACTCGCGGGCGGCGGCGCGGGCAAGCCGGGGCAACTGCTGATCAACGGACAGGTCGTCGATCCGACCGAGCCGCGCGTGCTGAATGCCGGCGACCGCGTGCTGATGGAAACGGCCGGTGGCGGCGCATACGGCGCGCGCTGACTTAACGAGCGCGGCGAGCCTGGGTGGGCCGCCGCGCGCACCTGTTCCTCTCGAATCAAAGGAAATTCATGACCGACATTATTCGCATCGACCAGAACGCCCGGCGCAGCCGCGCGCTGATTCATAACGGGCTGCTGTATATCTCCGGCCAGGTGCCCGATGAACGCGGCGGCGATGTTGCCGACCAGACGCGTCAGGTACTGGCGAAGATCGATGCGCTGCTTGCCGAAGCGGGCACGTCGAAGGAGCGCCTGCTCAGCGCGCAGATCTGGCTCAAGACGATGGACGACTTCAAGGCGATGAACGCGGTATGGGATGCGTGGGTCGTGCCGGGCCAGACGCCGACGCGCTGCTGCGGCAAGGTCGAACTGAACGATCCGCAGTGCCGGGTCGAGATCGTCGCGGTGGCGGCCTGCTGATGGCCTGATCGCGCGAACTGAAAGTACGCGAAAGCTAGGTGTAAGTGCGTCGAATGGCTGCCCTGAGAGGCGGCCTTTCGGCTTTCCCGCAAGAAGCGGGAAAGCCGCGGCAGCGGGGGAAATGAAGCGAAAGCAGAGGCCAAAGTACAGGCCAACGTGCTCGCCACGGCGAATCCGACAAACGGCGTATTCGTCTTCAGATTTCCCCCCAAAAGCCGTAAAACAGACGTGGGAGTATTCAAGCTTTTGCGGTACGGAATCACGCGCAAATCTGGCAAAACAATACGGGGACCTCATGTTTTCACGTCTTTCCATTTCGGCCCGGTTATGGGCGAGCGTTGCGGTACTGGGCCTGTTGATCGCGATCGTGGGCCTGCTCGGACAGATCGGTATGAAGCATTCGAACGATGAGCTCGAATACGCGTATTCGAACCAGTTGCAGGCCGCAATCGACGTCGGACGCGCGAACCTCGAACTGATGGTGTCCCGGGTTGGACTGGACCGGGTGCTGCTGCATCCGGACGAGCCCAACCGGCCCGCGGCGATTACGAAGGCGCTCGGCCATCTGGAAGTATCCGACCGCGCATGGCACGCATACCGTGCCCTCACTCACGGAGATGACGAACAGGTACTGGCCGACCGTGTCGATGCCGCGCGCACGGCGCTGGTGCAGCAAGGGCTGATGCCGATGGCCGACGCGCTCAAGCGTGGCGACCGCGACACCGCCGACACCATCGCGATGAAGACGATGTCGCCGCTGTCGCTCGCGCTGACCGACAGCACTTCCGCGCTCGACCACTGGCAGGACGCGCATGGTCAGCAGGCATTTGTCGACGCGCGGCGCTTCTACCGGGATTTGAGCATTGCCGGCTTCGTGCTGCTTGGCGTGGGCTTCGTGGTGTGTGTCGTGTGCGCTTACGGGCTGCGCCGATCGATCTCGATCCCACTCGCGGGTGTGTTGTCGGCGCTTCAGAGCATTGCACGCGGCGACCTGACGACCGCGCTCGAGGTGCGCTCGCACGATGAAATGGGCAGCCTCGTGGAAGGGCTTCAAACGATGCAGGGCGGCCTGGAGCAGACCGTCAAGCAGGTCACGCGCAGTTCGGAGTCGATCGCCGCCGCGACCCGGCAGATTGCGGCGGGCAATAGCGATCTGTCGCAGCGTACCGAGGAGCAGGCCGCATCGCTGCAGCAAACGGCGGCGAGCATGGAAGAACTGACCGCGACGGTCCGGCAGAACGTCGACAATGCGCGCAGCGCGCAAAACCTGACCGACTCCGCGCATAGCCTCGCCGAGCGTGGCTCGCAAGTCGTCGCCGATGTAGTGCAGACGATGGGCGAGATCGACAGCAGCTCGCAGAAAATCGCTGATATCACCGGCGTAATCGAAGGCATCGCGTTCCAGACCAATATCCTCGCGTTGAACGCGGCGGTCGAGGCTGCGCGCGCCGGTGATCAGGGGCGCGGCTTCGCGGTGGTCGCCGGTGAGGTGCGTCTGCTCGCGCAGCGTGCCGGCGCGGCGGCCAAGGAGATCAAGGCGCTGATCGACGATTCGGTCGGCCGGGTGGCGTCGGGTTCGCAGCGCGTGCAGGTCGCGGGCGGCACGATGCAGGAAATCAGCGAGTCGATCACGCGGGTCGCGACGATCATGCGCGAGATCGTGCATGCGTCCGACGAGCAGCGCGACGGTATCGAACAGGTCGGGCTCGCGGTCGCGCAGATGGATCAGGTCTCGCAACAGAACGCGGCGCTGGTCGAGCAGGCCGCTGCTGCGGCGGCTTCGTTGAACGATCAGGCTGCCGCGCTGAGCGAGGCGGTGGCGGTGTTCCGGTTGAAGTAATACCGCCTACCGCCTCTGCTTACGCCAATGTGATGTGATTGTGCGAAGCGCGGGGAACGCCGCGCTGATGCGTGACGAAGGGTTGCCCGACTTCGACAGGCACTCAGAAGAAATGCCGCATACCCACGCGCACGATCGTCTGATTGCCGTTCGACGAGGGTCCGGCGGTATCCAGAATCCACGCCTTCGCGGTATTGCCGTCGCCGCTCGCATGCTGGTACGCCGCGCTGATATAAACGTCCGAGCGCCGCGATAACGCGTAATCGAGCAGCAGGTTCAACTGATGAGCCTGATTGTTTTCGAGTACTTCGTTGCCTTTCATGTACTGGTAAGCCGCGGCAATCGTCGTTGCGCGCATCAGCGGATAAGAGCCGCCGACTTCAACCACATTGATCGTTGCGCCGGTAAAGGTATTGCGCGTGTTCGTATAAAGCGCGTCGGCCCAGCCCTTGAGTACCGCAATGCGCCCGCCGAAGCCGAAGTTGCGGATACCGTCATTGCCGTTATTGATCTGCGCGTACTTGACCATCGTATAGGCGGCATTGAGCGAGAACGTGCTTTGCGAATAGTCCGCGCCGAAGCTGTATGAATTGCCATTGTTGAAGACGCCGGCCTGGTTGCTGAAGCCGTACATACCGCCGAACGTGAAGCCGTTGAAGTCCGGTGCCTGATAACGCACCGAATTCGCCACGCGCTGCGCGCCCGCGGTCCGATCGAAGTCGAAATCGCCGCTCGGCACGAGCGGCTTGCCGAGCGCATCGAATGGACCTTGCCGCAAATTGGTCAGCGAAACGAAGGCGATTTCCGGCCCGAGCCGCCTTTCCGAGAGCGACGTGAACATATAGTCGTACTGGTTGCCGGCGGTCAGCGTACCCCAACGCTCGCTTTGCAGACCCACCCAGGCCTGACGTCCGAACAGATCGCCAATCAGTCCACCGGTCGCCATTTCAATTTGACCTTCGAGCTGGAAGATCGCTTTCAGACCGCCGCCGAGATCTTCGGTGCCGCGAAATCCAAAGAGGTTCGGCGACAGCACGCCGGTGTCCATCACGACGTTACGATGACCGCCCTGATTCGATAGCGCGGTCACGCCGACATCGAGCAGGCCGTAAAGCGTCACCGAGCTTTGCGCATGAGTGAGCGGCGCATGGCACGCGACGCACAATGCGCTCAGAACAAGCTTCTTCATTCAATATCTCCAGGTCTGTGTGGGGCACCGTTCGCGACGGCGCATTTGTAATGAGAGGGAATTGCTTCAGGGCAGGCGGATTCTTCGGGTGCCGAAAATACCGATCTATCCACTACGCGCAGGAACGGACGAAAACCTGGCCAGTTCTGGCAAACGTCGGCAGTCGGGCAGAGGGCCGAGTTTTTGACGGCCATCGCAAAAGGGGTAAAGTGGCGCTTCATCTCTGGCAGATGCGCGAAGACCTCTATTCGCGCACGCCCCGCCCCGCAACAGCCCGACGAGTGCCCATGCGATGACGCCGTCCCCCTTACAGATCGAGCCGAGCGCCCTTCACAGGTACCGTTATTTCGAGTCGGCGGATATCGACGACGCGCGCCAGCGCATCGCAACGGTGCTGCAGCCGCATCGGCTGACACCCGGCTCGACGTGGCCGGGACACCTCGCGCACATGAACTACGTGCGGCTCGAAAATCTCGCGTTCGGCTCGCTTGGGTATGGCGGCGCGATGGGGGTCGAAGCGGGCGAGCTCGAGGATTACTACCTCGTCATTCTCAGTTTGAGCGGCTATGCGGACGTGTCGGTGGGCGGCCGGCGGACCATCATCGGCCAGTCGCAAGGTGTCGTGATCGGGCCGGCAACCAGTTTCGGCGGCACGTTTTCGGGGGACTGCGAGCAGTTCATCGTTCGCGTGGACAAGCAGGCGATCCTCAATCATTCGGGCTTCGAGCATCTGCAGATGGAGCCTATCGTCGACCTTTCCCGGCCGGAACTGGCGCCATGGCTCGCGCAATTGCAGGTGCTGACGTCGTCGCCGGAGACCGTTGCGTTGGCGCAGCGTGACAGGCGTGTCGCGGTCGAGATCGAGCGGTTACTGGTGATGCTGCTGCTCGCCGGGCAGCCGCACCATAGCCAGCAGCGCACGGCTTCCGCGGTGCTGCTGCCGCGCACCGTGCGGCGCGCCGAGGCATTCATCGTCGAGCATGCATGCGAACCGCTGACGCTCGCCGATATCGCGAACGCCGCAGGGGTGCCGGTCCGCACGCTGCTGCATAGCTTCCGGCGCTTTCGCAATGTCAGTCCGATGCAACTGGTGCGCGAGGCGCGCATCGACCGGTCCCGCGAAATGCTGCTGAGCGCAAGCGAAAACGCTCGCGTGGTCGATATCGCGCTGCGTTGCGGTTTCGTCAATCTCGGCCGCTTTGCGAGTGCGTATCGCGAGAAATTCGGCGAAGCGCCATCCGACACGCTACGTGCCGCGCGTCAGGGCTAATGCTTGTTGCGAAGATGTAATCGGATTCCGGCCGCTGACGGCCGGAATTCTTCGTCACGCCCGACCGGGCGGCTCGTTTCCTTTCCATTTCCTTTCTCTTTCCCTGTCCGCGTGCGCACAGAAAGCTGCGTGTTCCGGATAGCGGCTGCGTTCAACGGCTATAGGCCAAAAAAACGGCGTCTTACAGTCGATCCGACTGATCCAACTCGCCAAGGAATTTCACGGATGACAACGCTGCGCATGCGCGTCGAGCAGATCGACGCGTTGACGCCGACGATACGGCGTTTGCTGCTGATCGCGGCGGACCGCCAACCGCTGCCGGCCTTCAGCGCCGGCGCGCATATCGGGCTGCAGGTGCCGATCGAAGGACGCACCCAGCGGCGCGCTTACTCGCTCGTCAACGCGCCCGCCGACACCGGCCACTACGAAATCGCGGTCCAGCTCGAAGCCGCCAGCAGCGGCGGCTCGCGCTGGGTGCATCAACTCGGCACCGGCGCCGAACTCGACGTGACGCCGCCGCGCAACGACTTTGCACTCGACCCGGCCGCGCGCAGTGCATTGCTGATCGCGGGCGGCATCGGCATCACGCCGATCCTCGCGATGGCGCGCGCGCTGAATGCCGCCGGCACGCAGTACGAACTCCACTACGCGGCGCGCGAGGCCGCGATGATGGCCTATCGCGACGAAGTCGCCGCGCTGCCCGGCGCGACCTGTTGGCTCGACGGCGGCGACCCGCGCCAGGGCATTCCGCTCGCCGCGACGATCGGTGCGCCGCAACCGGACCGGCATCTTTACGTATGCGGACCGCGGCCGCTGATCGACGCGGTGCTGTCGCACGCGAAAGCACTTGGTTGGCCCGATGCGCAAGTGCATAGCGAACTGTTTGCCGCGAACCAGCAGGGCGCGGACGACAACACCGATACGGCGTTCGACGTGCTGCTGAAGACAAGCGGACTCACGCTCAGCGTGCCGGCCGGCAAAACCATTCTCGACGTGATGATCGACGCAGGACTCGATCCGATGTTCGATTGCCGGCGCGGCGACTGCGGTGTCTGCACGACACGGGTGCTCGACGGCACGCCGGATCATCGCGATATCTGCCTTTCGAGCGCGGACCACGCGCGCGGCGATTTCTGCCCGTGCGTGTCGCGCGCCGCGTCGCCGCGGCTCGTGCTCGACCTCTAACCTTTCTTCTGCAAACACACCGATGAGCATTTCGAACGAGACCATCGCGAGTCTGGTGCGCGCGGACAGCGTGCACAAACGTGTCTATACCGACCCGGAAATTTTCGGGCTGGAAATGAAACGTATCTATGGGCAGGCCTGGATTTACGTCGGCCATGAAAGCCAGGTGAAGCATCCCGGCGACTATCACACGACCCGGATCGGCGATCAGGACGTCGTGATGGTGCGTGCGAGCGACGGCCAGATTCATGTCGTCTATAACCGTTGTCCGCACAAGGGCTCGAAGGTCGTGCCGGATGGCGACGGCAACACCGGCAAGTTCTTTCGCTGCCCGTATCACGCATGGACCTTCAGGCTCGACGGCACGCATCTGTCGGCGCCGCTGAAGAACGGTTTGCAGGACACCTGCTTCGATCCGAAGCATCCGGACTTTTCGATGCGCAAGCTCGCGCGTGTCGGCGTCTATCGCGGCTTTGTGTTTGCGAATCAGTCGGAACATGGTCCGGATTTGCGGGACTTTCTGAACGGCGTCGCGTCGTCGATCGACAACCTGTGCGATCGCTCACCGACCGGCGAAGTCGAAGTGACGGGCGGCGTTTTCCGCGTGTTGCAGCGCTCGAACTGGAAGGTGTTCTACGAGAACCTGCATGACACGATGCATGCGCCGGTCACGCATGAATCGTCGGTCGTGTCGGCGCGTTCGCAGGCCGAGGCGTCCGGTTCATTGCCGTTCGAGTTGCTGATCATGGAAGGCAATGGCGAGCCCTACGAGTTCTGGGAAAAACTCGAATTGCGCGCTTATGAAAATGGCCACGGCTATATGGAAGGCATTTTCGATCCGGCCGCCGCGCAACGCGATCCGGTGTCGAGCGCGCACTTCGATGTGCTGGCGAACGCATACGGCGAACAACGCGCGCGCGAAATTCTCGGTATGAACCGGCACAACACCGTGATTTACGGCAGCGGCTCGCCGCATACGGTGTTCCAGCAATTTCGCGTGATCCGGCCGCTGGCGGTCGATCGCACGCTGGTCGAGATTCAGTTGTTCCGGCTCAAGGGCGCGCCCGACAGCGTATTCGAACGCGCGCTGACTTACGCCAACGTGATCAATTCGCCTTCGTCGAATGTGATGCCCGACGACGTCGAAGTCTATGCACGCTGCCAGCAGGGCAATCAGACCGATGGCGGCGACTGGGTCAGCATGCATCGCTATGCCGGCACCGATCGCGTTGTCGAGGACGGCATGGTGTCGATCAACGGGACCAGCGAGTTGCCGATGCGCAACCAGTTCGTCGCATGGAAACGCTTCATGCTCAATGAAACCGGCACGCAACAAGGAGCGGCCTGATGCTGTTCAATCCCACATTCGAACTGTCGACCACGACCGTCAATCCGATTCGCGCGAACGACGCGTTGCGCGTCGACATCGAACAGTTTCTGTATCGCGAGGCACGTCTGCTCGACACGCGGCAGTTCGACGGCTGGCTCGATCTATGGACACCGGACGGCATGTACTGGATGCCGCACGAACCCGATCAAAGCAGTCCGCGCGACCACATTTCGCTGTTCTGGGAGGACGCGACGCTGCGGGAAGTGCGCGTGCGGCGCATCACGAATCCGCGCAACTGGTCGCAGCAACCGCCCACCCGCACCGCGCGCGTGGTCGGTAACGTGATAATCGACGGCACCGATGGCGATGGCCGTCTGATCGTGCATTCCACGTTCACGCTGACCGAATGGCGCAACGGCCAGCGCCAGCTTGCCGGGCTGACCACGCACAAACTGGAGAAGCAGCAAGACGACGGCTGGAAGATCTATCTGAAGCGTGTCGATCTCGTCAACGCGGCCGATGTGTTTGCGAACCTCGAGGTGTTCGTCTGATGCCGGCCGCCCGTCTGCATGCGACGGCCGTGCTCGCGCTGCATTACCAGAACGATGTGTTGCATCCGGATGGCTGCATTCGCGTGGGTTTGTCCGCCAACGATCCCGCGCGCGAACGCGTGATCGCGGCGGCCGGTGAGCTGATCGCGGGCGCGCGGCGCGCCGACGTGCCGCTGATTCATATCCGCATCGCGTTTCGTGCCGATTACGCCGATCTCGTGCAGAACTGTGCGGTGTTTCGCAAGACCGCCGAACTCGGCGCGGTGAAAGACGGCACGTGGGGCGCCGCGTTCTACGCGGGGCTGGAGCCGGATGAAACGCGCGAGCATGAATTCGTGATCCGTCATCGGCGCACTAGCGGCTTTATCGGCACACCACTTGAACTGATGCTCGGCAAGCTCGGCGTCCGGCATCTGATCATCGCGGGCGTCGCGACTCACTCGACCGTCGAGATGACCGCGCGGCATGCGGCCGATCTCGGTTACGAAGTCACGGTCGCCGCCGATGCGTGCGCGGCGGCTTCTGCCGCCGTTCACGAAGCCTCGCTCGACAGCATGCGGCTGATCGCCGAAATCGGCACGGTGGCTAGTGCGCTGGCCGCGTTGGAGCACACACGATGAACCATCCCGATTGCACTTCTTCATCACCGGGCCGGCTTGCCGGCAAGGTGGCGATCGTCAGCGGCAGCACGCAAAGTCTGGGCGCGGACATCGCACGCGGACTCGTGGCGGCCGGCGCTCGCGTGATGACGCTCGGCCTCGGCGCCGAGGCCGGCGAGTCGATTGCGCGCGAACTAGGCGAAGCCGGTGCTTTCATCGAGACCGATATCACCGACGACGCGCAGATCGATCGCGCAATCGCCGCGACGTTGCGACGCTTCGGCCGGCTCGATCTGCTCATCAACAACGCGTGCATTTACGCGGACGACGGGCTCGCTTCGACACGCGAGCAATGGGCCCGGCTGCTCGACGTCAATCTCGTCTCGGCCGCGATCTTCGCGCAGAAGGCCGCGCCGCTGTTGCCGCGCGGCGGGGTGATCGTCAACCTCGGCAGCACCGGCGGCAAGTTTGGCGCGGCGGGGCGTGCGCTTTATCCGGCATCGAAGGCGGCGCTGCAGCAGTTCACGCGCAATCTCGCCGTCGCGCTCGCGCCCGACGGGATTCGCGCGGTGACGGTGTCGCCCGCGTGGACCTGGTCGCCGTCGCTCGAACAGCTTGCCAGCGGCTCGATCGATATCGCCGATCGTGTCGGCGCCGCGGTTCATCCGCTCGGACGCGTCGGGCGCGGCCATGAGATTGCGCAGGTGGTCGCGTTTCTGTGTTCGGTCGAAGCATCGTGGATTACCGGCGTCGATATACCGGTGGACGGTGGCTTCTCGATTCTCGGACCGGA
Source organism: Paraburkholderia sp. ZP32-5 (assembly GCF_021390495.1). NCBI lineage: Bacteria > Pseudomonadati > Pseudomonadota > Betaproteobacteria > Burkholderiales > Burkholderiaceae > Paraburkholderia > Paraburkholderia sp. ZP32-5. The sequence continues at coordinate 550,294 of NZ_JAJEJP010000002.1, forward strand.
CCAGGGCGTGTCGCCTCGCGAGTGGTTCAACCGGCTCGGTTGACACGCGTCGACCTCGTTACGTTTTTATTCAGACTCGATCTCACCCACGAAGGGAATCTTATGTCGAACAGAATCAGCATCAACTCGGGCGATAGCCGGTTCGATGCGTGGCTCGCGTTGCCCGAAAGCGGCAGCGGCCCCGTCGTCGTGCTGCTGCAGGAAATCTTCGGCGTGAATGCCGAGATGCGTGAAGTCGCGGCGCTCTATGCGAGCGAAGGCTATGTGGTACTCGTGCCCGATCTGTTTCATCAGTTCGAGCCGAATATCGAACTCGGTTATAGCGACGCCGATCACGCGAAGGCGTACGACTACTATCAACGTTTCGATGTCGCGCGCGGGGTCGCCGATATTCGTGCGACCGTCGACTACGCACGCCATATGCCGGAGTCGACCGGCAAGGTCGGGGTGCTCGGCTTCTGCCTGGGCGGCAAGCTCGCTTATCTCGCCGCGGCCGAGTGCGGGGTGGACTGCGCGGTCGCCTACTATGGCGTCGGCATTCAGGACGCTTTGGATCTCGCCAGCAAAATCACCTGTCCGATTGCGCTGCACTTCGGCGAAACCGATCCGCTCAATCCGCCGCAAGCAGTCGATGCAATCAAGGCCGCGTTGGGCGACGTGCCGAACGTCAAGCTTCATGTTTATCCGCAAGCCGGCCATGCGTTCAACCGTAGCGGCCCGACCTTCGTCAGAACGGCGGCGATGCCCGCGCATACGCGCAGCCTCGACGTGTTCCGCAAAACGATCGGCCCGGACTACGACCTGAGCGCGCTCGCCGATCATCACTTCTTCCTCGAATTCGGTGCGCGCGACCCCGAAGCGACGATGCAAACGATGGTGCCGCAGCCCTACGTCAATCACGTGCCGACGATGACGGGCGGTACCGGCTATACCGAGTTGAAGCGTTTCTACGCGAATCATTTCATCCACGCCAATCCCGCCGATATGACGATGGTGCCGATTTCGCGCGTCGTCGGCGTCGATCGGATGGTCGATGAATTCGTGCTGTGCTTTACGCACGATCGTGAAATCGACTGGCTGCTGCCCGGTGTCGCGCCGACCGGCAAGTGCGTCGAAATTCCGATGCTGGTGGTGGTCGCGTTCCGTGGTCCGAAGCTTTATAACGAGCACATTTACTGGGATCAGGCGAGCGTGCTCGTGCAGATCGGTCTGCTCGATCCGGCGGGTTTGCCGGTGGCCGGCGTCGATGCGACCAGAAAGCTGCTGGATGAAACCTTGCCTTCGAACACGCTGATGGCGCGCTGGAAAGAGAGCGCATTGGCGAGCTGAGCGTGTGTGGCTCCGAGCTAAGTCATTCGGGCGGCGACGGCCATCAAGGCCGCCGCGTCGACACCGCGACACCTATAAGCGAACACCTGTAAGAGTGAGTGCATAAAACATGAACGCATCATCGAGTACGGCGGACATTCATTATGGCGAATACGACGCCGATGGTATCCGCGTCGAACATTTCACCGCGGCATCGAAGCCGGACGCAGCGCGGCAAACGCCGTTGATCTGCGTGCATGGCGGCTGCCACGCTTCGTGGTGCTGGCAGGAGCATGCGGCCGTCTATGCGGCCGCCGGCTATGACGTGCACGTGCTCAACTGGCGCGGCCGCAACGGTTCGACGGCGCTGGCCGATGCGGATCTCGCGCGTATGTCGATTGCCGATGTCGCCGAGGATATCGGCCGGGTTGCACGTCGCTTCGATGTGCGTCCCGTTATCGTCGCGCATTCGATGGGCGGCCTCGCGGCGCAACTCTATGCGTCGGCGCATGACGTCAGCGCGCTTGCGCTGCTGACGCCGGTGGTGCCGTCGAATGTCGGCGCGCAGCAGATACCGCTGCCGATCGAAGACATGGATTCGCAGTGGGGACCGCCGCCCGCCGAAGTCGCACGGCAGCTGTTTTTTCAGGGCCTGGACGATGCGCAAGCGGCGCATTTTCAAAGCCTGCTCGTGCCGGAATCGCCACGCCGCGTTTATGAAGCGACACGCTGGACGCTAGCGGTGGACGCGGCGAAACTGACCATGCCGATCCTGATCGTGTCGGGCGCGCTCGACGGACTGACACCGCCGGAAACCGGCGCGGCACTCGCAAAGCTGTATGGCGCGACCTATCGGCTCGAACCGGAGCACGGCCACAATGTGCTGCTTGGCAGCGGAGCAACGCGTATTGCTGGCGATGTCGTCGCGTGGATCGGCGATCAGCTCAGCCGTTGATTCGGCCTTGGCGCGTATGTTACTCACGCATGCGCTGTTGCAACGCTAGAACGAGTCCGCGTCGCAATAGCGGGAGAAACTAGAGACACCGAACGGTGGCCCCGGCAATGCCGCAAGCCACCGTACCGCCAACTTTATCGACTTACTCCTTCGGCCACCCCAGCACACGAGCCAACCCGGCGCCCATCACCTCGTTCAGTTCATCCGTCGTCAGGAAGTCGCTTTGCTCGGTAAACATCGTGACGCTTTGACGATACGACGAGTTCTCCGGCAGGCGCGTCATATCTGAACCCCAGAAGCAGCGCGTGACGCCGAATGCATCGATCACGCGGCGAATCGGATCGCGCAGATTCAGATATGGGTAGGGCTCGGTTGAGTACGCGGGCATCGTCGACACCTTCACCGATACATTCGGATGACGTGCCAGCGCGATCAGCCGATCGGCCGCGGGACCGGTGGCCGCATCGATCGTCGCGCGCGCAAAGCCGAGGTGATCGATGATGAAATTCAGGCCCGGATAACGCTCGGCGAGTTTGCCGATTTCCGGCAGACGCTCGGGCGCATGAACCATCGCCGGAATGCCGTGACGCTCGGCTTCGGGCCAGAACCAGTCCATCGATCCGTCAGTCAGATGCGGCCGGTTGCCGTCGCGATGAAACGTAAGCCGCACGCCGAGCATGCCCGGTTCCGACTTCCAGTTTTCCAGCAGCGGTTTGCCTTCGCTTTCGTTCAGCGGCACGCGTCCCATCACCGCGAAGCGATCGGGATGCGCGCGCAGCGCCTCGATCACGTAGTCGTTATTCGCGCCGTTGAACGAACGCGGCACGAGGATCGCCTTGTCGACGCCGGCTTCGTCCATCGCGGTGATAAGGCTCTGATACCTGAATGCCGCCGGCTCGAACGGATTGGCCGCGGCGAATGCGGCGGGTACTGCGCTCCAGATATGTACTTGTGAATCGATAATACGCATGACCTGCCTCTCCTGGTTTTATCCCACCACTACCTTGTTGCGCAGCACGCCAAGGCCCGAAATCGCGATCTCGATCTCGTCGCCATCGACCAGATTTCTCGGCAGCTCGTCGGTGCCGAGCCAGACGACGTCGCCTGGGTGCAGCGTGTTGTAACGCGAAATCGCGCTGATCACTTCGCCGGGGCTGAACAGCATGTTGCCGGTCGCGAATTCGTGGATCTGCTCGCCGTTCAGACGCACGGTCGTCGTCATGTCGGCGAGACTCAGGCCGGTGGTGATCCACGGCCCCATCGGTTTGAACGTATCGGCATTCTTGCCGCGCAGATTGGTCGGGTCGTTTTTCTGCCAGCTACGCTCGGTTATGTCGTTGCCGATCGTCCAGCCGAAGATGCACTGTTCCGCTTCGGCCGGCGTCACGTTCTTCGCGCGCTTGCCGATCACCGCGACGAGTTCGCCTTCGTACTGAAAGTCCGGTCCCGCGTCGCGCGGCTTCACGATGTTATGGCCGCTCGCGACGAGCGCACTGTTCGCGCGATAGCCGACGCGCGGCTCGTCATAGAACTTCGGTGTGCCGCTTTTGAACTCCGCGCGCGCGAGCACGTGATTGCGATAGTTCGAACCGATCGCGTAGAAGGTTCCCGGTATCACCGGCACCAGCAGCTCGACGTCCCGCCAGAACGTTTTCTTCGTGCCGACACGGTATTCACCAAACGGCGAGCCTTCCACCTCGACGATGAAATCGCCTTCGCGCAGGCCAAAGCTTTCCTTTTTGCCGTCGGAAAAACGGCACCAGATTTGCGTCAATTGAATCTCCTCAAACATTCAGGTCGCCGCATGAAGATCACCGCATGCGGGGCACGGCATTCAGATGTTCGCTTCAGGTACCGATATCGTGTGACACCGGCGGGCGCCACTTCAGCAAGCGTTTTTCGAGGCTCGTCAGCAGCGCGTCGGCGGTGAGCGCGATCGCGGCGAGCACGATCATCGCGGCGAACACACCGTCCGCGTGAAAGAGCCCTTGCTCGGTGACGACCAGCAAACCGAGTCCTTCGCGCGCGCCGAGAAATTCGCCGACCACCGCGCCCACCAGCGCGAAACCGAAGCTCACGTGCAGGCTGGCGAGAATCCAGCTCATCGCGGACGGCACGATCACCGATGTAGTGACTTGCCAGCTGCTCGCGCCGAGAATCTGGGTCTTTTCGATCAAGGCCTTGTCGGCTTCGCGCGCGCCCTGGAACGCGTTGGTGAACACGACGAAGAACACCATTACCACCGCGAGCGCGACTTTCGAACCGATGCCGATGCCGAACGCGATGACGAAAATGCTGCCGAGCACGATGCGCGGAATCGAATTCGCGACCTTGATATAGATGCTGAAGACGTCGGCGAGATAGCGGTTGCGTCCGAGCACGATGCCGCACACGATGCCGAGCACCGAGCCGATCAGAAAGCCGAACACGGTCTCGCGCAACGTGACCCACACCTGCAGCAGCAACGAGCCTTGTGAGGTGCCGTTGCTGAACCAGTCGACGAGACGCGCGAAGATCGCCGACGGCATCGAGAAGAAGAACGGATCGATCCAGCCCGCGCGCGCCGCGGCCTCCCAGCCGCCGGTGAACACGATAAAGATCAGAACCCGCACCAGCAGGATGCTGTTGCTGCGTTGGCGGCGCTTGCGGGCGGCGCGGCGGCGGGCGTCATCGAGGCGCTGTGCCGCGGTCGCTGCCGTTGCGGGGCTGGCCGCCGGATGTACGGTGGCGGAACGGGTCGCCGGATTGCCGATAGTCATCGAATCGGTCTCCATCACGAATTGGGGGTGAGAGCGGCGTGAGGATCGGCGCTCACGGTGGAGCCGTCCATGCCGGCCTGCGCTTCGTCCTTCAGATCGGCCCAGATGGTTCGGCACATTTCCATGAAGCGCGCGTCGTAGCGGATGTCGCCCATCACGCGCGGCCGCGGCAGATCGATCCGGTACGACGATTTCACGGTGGCCGGCCGCGCGGTCAGCACGACGACGCGGTCCGCGAGCGCGACGGCCTCTTCGAGATCGTGCGTGACGAACACGACGGACGCACCGAGGCTCGACCACAGATTCAGCAGCTCGTCCTGCATGAAGGTGCGCGTTTGCACGTCGAGCGAACTGAACGGCTCATCCATCAGCAGGATCTTCGGCTGCGAGATGAATGTCTGCGCGAGCGCGACGCGCTTTCTCATGCCGCCCGACAACTGATGCGGATAGTGATTGGCAAAGCGCTTGAGTCCGACTTTCGCGATCCAGTCGAGCGCGGCTTCGTTTGCTTCTTTCTTGCTCACGCCGCGATAACGCAGTCCCGCGCTGACGTTGCCGAGTACGCTGCGCCATGGGAATAGCGCATCGACCTGGAACACGAAGCCGACGTCGGGATCGATACCGTCGACGGGACGTCCGAGCACCTTCACGCGGCCCGCGTCGGGCCGGGCGAGACCGGTGATCAGGTTCAGCGTGGTGGATTTGCCGCAGCCAGTCGGCCCGACGATGGCGACGAATTCGCCCGGCGCGACGCTCAGATTGAAGTTGCTTAGCGTCTGCACCAGCGTGCCGTCGGGGATCTGGAACGAGCGGTCCACGCCGCTCATTTCGATGGCGGCCGGTTGTGCCGCCGGCCGTGCGAGCGACAGCGGCGCGCCGGCGGTTTCCTCACGTGTCATGACGGCGCTCCTCATTGCGATGCCTTTGCTGTCGTTGCTGTCGTTGCTGTTGTTGCAGCGGCGGCGGCGACCAGATCGTTGGTGTACGTTTTGTTCAGGTCGATTTTTGCCGCGCTGACGCCGGCGCCGAAGTGCGTCAATACATCGAGCACCGTTTTCGGGCCGTCGGCGGGCATTTTTCCATCGGGGGTAAACGAGGCCTTGCTTCTTGCGAGCGCTTCGACGTATAGCGCCTTGTTGCCGTTGTAGTAGCTGACCGGCATCTTGTCGGCGATCTGTTCGGCGCTATGCGTCGCGATGAAGCGCAGCGAGCGCGCGAACACGTTGGCCAGCTTCTGCGCGGTGTCCTTGTGTTGCTGCAGCCAGTCGGCGCGCACGTACACGCACGAGCCCGGATAGTCGCCGCCGAGTGCCGCGCGCGCTGTTTCGGGCGTACGCAGATCGGCGAGAATCTTTGCGTCGTTGTGATCGAGCAGCACCGACACGGTCGGCTCCTGCGTCATGCCCGCATCGATGCGGCCGTGGCGCATCGAATCGACGAAGGTATTGCCGGCACCGGCCGACAGATAGTGCACGTCGCTGGGCTTGAGGCCGGCGTGCGCGACGAGGTCCTGAGTCAGAAAATGGGTCAGCGTGCCGAAGCCGGTCACACCGACCACCTTGCCCTTGAGGTCCGCAACCGTTTTCACGTTGGCGGCCTGAGCAGCCGATACGAGCAGCACTTCCTGCGGGCTCGCGGAAAGCTGGACGATCGACGTCACGTATTTGCCCTGCGCCTGCAGATGGATCGATTGCTCATAGGCGCCCACCGCAGCCTGTGCGGAATTGGAGATCAGTCCGGTATCGGTCACCGATCCCGACGCCACCGAGACCAGTTCGGCGTCGATCCCTTCGTCCTTGAAGTAGCCAAGCTGCTGCGCCAATTGAACCGGCAGATAGAGAATTTTCTCGACACCGCCGACCAGAATCGTCAGTTTTTCGGCCGCCTGTGCCGGCGTGCAAAGCGCCGCGCTGCACGCGATCGCGCCGACGAGTGCGCTCAGGCGTTTCCGCCAGGGTTGTGTACCTCTCATGCAAGCCTCCTGTGCGGCAGAGCGAGCGCAGGCCTGTCGTGATGCGCCATGCGCTGTCTGCCAGTTTCGAATTGCGTCGTCTGATTCTTATGATTTATCAACGAGTATCGCCCGCTGTGCGCGTGCGCGACCAATACGGTTTGCTGGTCAGGCGATGCTTTCTGCTGATACCCCTGCGAGTTTTTGTCTGACTAAAAGTCGTGGTTGATACCGATCGACATGCCGAACTGATTCGAATGCCCGGACGGGTTCAGCTTCAGGTTGCTCACATAGCCGCCGCTGTAGTGCGTGTTGTCGACGTCCGCGTAGAGAAACGTGGTCTTCGACAGCAGATACGTGACGCCGGTGATCGCGACATCCTTCTTGCCGTCGATGCCGGCGGTCGTGTTCCTGTCGTCGTAGTACGCGGCGATCAGTTCGATGAACGGATTGATCTGATAGCGCAGGCCGCCCCACGTATAACGGTCGACGGTATTGCCGTGCGCCGACGATGTGGCGGTCGAATCGCGCGCGTAGCCGGCCATCGCCGCGACGGGGCCGAGCTTGTAGGCCGCGCCGAACGTGTAGTGGTTTTCACCGAAGAACGGCGGTGTGCCGGCCACCGCCGACACCGATTTGTGCGTGTAGGCGCTGCCGAAACTGAGGCCGCCGATCGCATAGCTGAAGCCGACCGCGCGCACCGCGCCGTCCGCAATGCTGCCGGCGACGCCGCCTACGCCATAGGCCGCGCGCAGCTTCAGCTTGTCGAACGTGCCGTTGTAGCGGATCACGTTGTCGTCGCGGCCGTTGCCGGCGACGCCGGCCGATGCCGCTCCGGCGAGCGTGATGCTCAGGTACTGCAGCCGGAACGGTTCGTAGCCCGCGAGCGTGTCGTGCGCGACGGTGTACATGTGGCCGAGATCGACCGAGCCGAACGGTCCGCCGATACCGACCTTGTCGGTGCGGTTGAAGATCTTGTTCGCGGTGTTGTCGAGCGCGCCGGTGCCGACGTTGAAGCCGCCTTCGAGGTTGAAGTGCGCGTTGTAGCCGCCGCCGAGGTCTTCGACACCCTTGAAGCCGAAACGATTCGACTGGTAGGTGCCGGAACCGAGCGACAGTTTCCGTCCGCCGGCGGGCGTCGTATTGCCGACGTCGCGAAGGCCCGAATCGATCGAGCCGTATAGCGTCACGCTGCTCTGAGCATGAACGGCGGCCGATAGCGGCGCGAGCGCAAGGGTTGCGAGAAGCAGTTTTTTCAAGGTTGTCTCCGACTGGTTTTTTGTACTTTGGGCAATTCGCGTCTGCTGGCATCGCGGACGGAATGGCTCTGACCTACTGGGTTGTCAGGCACCTGAGAAACTTCGGGATCCGTGACAACGGCACGAAGGTTCGCCGAAATTAACAACCGTGACTAATACCGATAGGAGACAAGTCGATGCGTTTTGCTGATAGGGTGAAGAGAGGGCGCAGGGGGTGCCCGGTCCCTTGCCGCGCTGGGGCGCAGTGGAGTGGCGTTTTCGAATTAGGTCAGGGACGACCCTGGTGAGAGCGTTGCGGGCGGCGCGTGGACGCGGCTGCGCGAGAGGGGAGGCTCAGGCGGGATGGGTCATTCCGCCGAAACCGTACGCAGTGCGTCGAGTAACGCCAGCATGCCCGGCGACGGTTCGCTGTTGCGCAGCCGCGCAATCCCGATGGTGCGGCGCGTGAGCTTCGCATCCACCGGCACGATCGCCAGAAGGCCCTGCTGCAATTCATTGCGGAACTGCCGGTGAGACACCAGTGCGAGCCGGTCGCTCGACAGCAGCACCGCGCGCACGATCGTCGGACTATTGGTTTCGAGCTGCATGATCGGCGGTTCGCTCGATTCGGCGCGAAACGCCCGCTCGAATTGCTCGCGCAGCGGTGTTTCCGCGAGCGGCACGACCCATTCATGCTGGCGCAGGCTGGCGAGGCTTCGGATCTTTTTCTGCCGCAGCAACGGATGCTGCGCGCGCACCATTACGCTCGGCACGTCGTCGAATAGCGGCTCGTGGATCGAGTACGGCTCGCGCTCCTGCGGACGCAGCGCGCCGATGATCATGTGAATGTCGGCGCAACGCAGGCCGACGCTGAGCGTTTCATAAGCGCCGTCGACGATCCGGATTCTGAGCCCCGGATGCTTGCGCAAGGTCTGTTCGACCGCGAGCGGCACGATCAGTCCGCTCGACACCGCGGCGCCAACCACGACGACACCGCCCAGTTCGCCTTGCAGCGACGTGAGTTCTTCGTCCGCGATGCGGATTTCGCCGAGCGCAAGCTTTACGTGCATCAACAGCAGGTTGCCGGGCTCGGTCAGTTGCGTGCCGCGCGCCGAGCGGCTAAAGAGCGGTACGCCGGCAAGATGTTCGAGCAGATGCAGATTGCGATTGAGGGCCGGCTGCGTCACGCCGACGATCGCGGCCGCGGCTTTCTCGCTGCCGCTGCGTGCGACGGCCAGCAGCGCCGCGAGCATTGCCTCGGTGATGGTTTGCGACAGGCGTTCGGCGGCCTGCGCATGATGGCGCTTCGATGCGGAGTCCCCGAGGATATTGCTACCGGCGATGTGCAGCTCGTCGAACGCGCGGCTTACACGCCGGTATGCACAGTCACCCGATGCGGTCAGACGCATGCCCTTGGTGGTGCGCTCGAACAACGCGGCACCGATCGATGCCTCCAGTTGCCGCACCGCGCGGGTCACCGCGGGCTGCGACAGATGCAGCGCTTCGCTGGCGCGGTGGACGTTGCCGTAGTGCGCCACCGCGGCGAACGCGCGCAAGCGGTTCATTTGCGCGAGCCGCGGCAGGGTGGTCGGAGGCTCGCTCATGGTGTCGGACGGATTACTGATCGCGCGTTGCGCGGCGTGATTCGGTGGCGGTTCATCGGGCGACGTAGAGCGGGATTCGGCGCGTTGTGGCGAACGTCGGCGCAAGCGGCCCGCGTCAGGATGACGGAATTGTCGTGGAACTTACCATGTCGGGACCGAGTAGGGGAGACGGGAAGGCGCTGATAGCGCGCCTTCCCGTAGTCGAGGCAGGGACATCAACCTCGGGGGAGGAGGTCGTGTTTTTTGGGGCGGTGCAATCCGGGATGATGCGGCCACGTCTTTAACGTGGCAGGGGGCGTTACGTCGGTTGATTAGTCGCTGGAAGTCGCGGCAAGCTGTTCTTCAAACGCAGCGAGAAAGTTAGGGTCACTGAGTCGCGCCAGCGCGATATGCAGTGCCTTCGTCTCGGCTTTGCCGATCGTCGCTTCGAACGCGGTTTGCGCCTGAGTCCAGAGCTTTTCCGTTTCGGTCAGTTTGGCCCGGCCCTGCGGCGTCAGGCTGATCAGCCGATGGCGGCGGTCGTCCGGGTTGGCGCTACTGCAAACATAGCCGTCGCGTTCCAGCGGCTTTAGCGTGTGCGCGAGCGCGCCCGCGTCCATCACCAGCGTTTCCGCCAGCGCGCCCACCGCGGTGGGCATCGAGCGGCCTATCTCGGCAAGAATCGCGCGCTGCGTGATTTTCAGGCCAGCCGGGGCCAGCGCGGCATCGTATATCAGCGACAAGCGGCGGCTCGCCTTGCGAAGCGAGGTGCAGCTGCAGGAGCTTTTATTGGCGGGTTTTCGCTTGTTCATCGTCATTTTCCTTGCTGGGCGGTATCCGCTGACCACGACAAGTGTAGGGCAAAGCGGGTGTCATCGAAATACTAGCATATGCATGGGAATTGCTATATTGTCTGCATATGCCAGTATCTGGATAACTTCCCTACCGTGGAGAATAGCGATGCCCCTCGTGCGTATTGAACTGTTGAAAGGCAAGAGTGCCACTTACCGTCAGGAACTCGGCCGCGTTGTGTATGAGGCTATGTTGGGCGCGAATGTGCCGGTGAACGATCGCTTCGTGATCGTCAGTGAGCACGAAGCGGACAACTTCCAGTTCGATGAAACCTATCTCGGCATAGCGCGCAACGACGACCTGGTGATCATTCAGATCACCTGGAACGAGGGTCGTACGGTTGAGCAGAAGAAAGCCCTCTATAAGGCCATCGCCGAGGGTCTCGCGATTTCACCGGGTGTGCAACCCGAGAACGTTTTCATCAACCTCGTCGAGGTCAAAAAGGAAAACTGGTCGTATGGGCATGGCATTGCCCAGTACGTTGTGTAGAGCAACAACCGCCGCCGCGATCAGCGCGGCTGCTTGCCGTTACTTTGGCAGCAGTCCGCTTGCGCGGTAGCTATCGATCAATGCATCGAAGAGGCCGATATCCGAGCGGCCTCGCGCCATTAACTGCGCGCCGACGATCGCAGCGAAGATCGCGCCCGCCCGTCGCTTTGCTTCTTTCGGGCCGGCGATCTTCGCAGCGCGCAGCATCTTTGCCAGCCATTCGATATTGACGTCCGAGAAAGCCTGGACTTCCTTCTTCACGACCTCGGGCAAATCGTCGTACTCCGCCGTCATGAAGCTCGCGAGACACATGCGGTTATCGTTTTCAAGCGACTTCCGGAAGGTCTCATCGGGGTATCGGCGCAGGCTCTCGACCGGGTCTTGCGTTTCATTGCTCAGCGCTTCCAGCATCGCAGCCGTGTCTTCCCAATAGCTCCTCGCCACCGCGGCGGCAAGATCCGCCTTGCTTGGGAAGTGATGGTAGAGGCTCGCAGCCTTGATACCGACATCCTCGGCGAGGCTGCGGACATTCAAACCGCCGTATCCATGTGCCTGAGCGATTCGGGTGGCGGCGGCCAGGATCTTGTCGCTCGAATTCGTGCCTGATTCCTTCACGGGATCGCCTTGATAAAAAGCTGTTGACGAACCGTAGTATAGCGCCTACGATTCGAGCCTAACAAACGTTAGGTAAATAAATCGCCTGGCTTTGTATCTTTCATCTACGATCGTCAGAGGCAATCCATGAAATCCGAAATCTTCCGTCAAGACGCAACGAAGCTTGCAGAGCTGATCCGTACCAAAGAGGTGTCGCCCGTAGAGGTCGTGAAGGCACACCTCGAACGCATCGACGCGACGAACCCGAAGATCAATGCAATCGTCTCGGTCGCGAACGACGCACTGAACGCCGCAAAGGCCGCGGAAGCCGCGGTACTGGCAGGCGAGGAACTGGGCCCGCTGCATGGCGTTCCGTTCACGGCGAAGGACTCCATCGATACCGCCGGTGTATTGACTCAACTGGGCTCGCCGATCTTTAAAGGCCGTATTCCCGACGTCGACGCGCCTACGGTGGCGCGCATGAAAAAGGCCGGCGGCATCCTGCTGGCGAAGACCAACCTGCCGGAATTCTCTTACTGGATCGAGAGCGACAACCTGTTGTCGGGCCGCACGCTGAATCCGTGGAATCTCGAGCGCACGCCGGGTGGATCGAGCGGCGGCGAGTCGGCGGCAATCGCGGCGGGTATGTCGCCGATCGGGCTTGCTACCGACGTCGCGATTTCGATTCGCGGTCCGGCCGCATTGACCGGCGTGGTCGGACTCAAAGCGACGCACGGGCGTATCCCGATGACGGGTATCTGGCCGCGGGTACCGCGCCGCTTCTGGCACGTTGGCCCGATTGCGCGAACGGTTCGTGACGTGGCGCTTGCCTACTCGCTGCTTGCTGGTCCCGACGGCGCCGACGGCTTTTCGACGAGCCCGGTTACGCTGGATGCGGGTATCGGCGCGAAGCCGAGCCGGCCGATTCGAGTGGGCTGGCTCGTGGAGCCGGGCTTTGGCCTCATCGATAACGATGTCGCCGCAACGGTGCAAGCGGCGGCCGAAGCATTGAAGGGCCAGGGCGTCATCGTGGAGCCGGTACGTATCCCCGTGCTGGAGCAGATCAACGCGCTCGAACTGCTTTGGAAACTCCAGGCCATGGAGACCAAGCCTGCGTTCCGCAAGGCAACGGCTGGCCACGAAGACCTGATCTACAAGCACGCGCAAGGCGTTTTCGACACGCCCGATACGTCAATCGAAGACTTCGTTCTGGCCGAGCAGCAGATCGAAGCAATGCGGGACGGCTTCGCTCAATACTTCCAGCGCTACGACGCATTGCTTTGCCCGGTGACGCCGGTGCCGGCGCATGCGCACGACGCGTCGGAATTCATCATCAACGGTCAGTCGGTGTCCTCTTTGCACGTGATGGATGCAACCGCGCCGCTTAGCGTGACGGGTTTGCCGGGCCTGTCGTTGCGCTTCGGCACGAGCCATGAAGGTCTGCCGGTCGGTGTGCAACTGGTTTCGCCGTGGTTGGCGGAATCGACGATTCTGCATCTCGGTGCGCTGCTGGAGTCGGTCAGCCCGGTTCGGGATCTGCATCCGGAGTAATCCAGTCCAGCAAGCGGAATTGGCGCATCACGCCCGGTTAAAACGTTGGGTGTGATGCGCCGCACACGCACGCGCGCACGTCATTGTCTTTGAACACGCTTACCTCGCTGGACCTGGCGGATCCGCGAAGAGCTTCGCCGGGGCGCAAATCAGCTATGCCGGGCGACCGGTGTCTACCTGGTCCTTCGGGCCGATTCGCCAGATGCGGCCGCGCGGCAAACATTGCCGCCGAAATTCAAGTTCGACGATGCCACGTTCGTGAAGATGTGATCGGACTATCCTGACGCAATCTCCTCATTAATCGTGCATGGAAAGGCGCGCGGCGGTCCATGGCGACTGCAAACGCGCGCGCTCCACCGGTGACCGGAATCGCCGTTTTTACGACATTTGAGGCGCGTATCTCCGTGCTAACTTTTGATGCATCAAAACCGGGTGACGAGTAGAACCATGGCGATCAAGGGCGAACCTCGCGACATGCTTTGAGCACGCTTACCCAGCCACTTTTCTAATTTCAGACATGTCGAAACCACAGAACCCGCAGCGCCGTCGTATGTTGGGCAACACCTCCGCCTTCGCCGCGCTGACCTTGCTGGATCTGGCCGCATCCGCAAAGAGCTTCGCCGGGGCGCAAATCAGCTATGCCGAGCGACCGGTGTCTGCCTGGTCCTTCGGCCCGATTCGCCAGATCGATGCCGGCAAACTGAATATCGGATACGCCGAAGCAGGTCCTGCGAATGGGCCGGTGGTGATTCTGCTGCACGGGTGGCCTCACGATATCCATAGTTTCGTTGAGGTGACGCCGATCCTCGCCGCAGCGGGCTATCGCGTCATCGTTCCTTATCTCAGGGGCTATGGCCCGACGCGTATCGTTTCGTCGGACACGCCGCGCAACGGGCAGCAATCGGTGTTCGCCGCCGACATCATTGCATTGATGGACGCACTGAAGATCGACAAGGCAGTACTCGCGGGTTTCGACTGGGGCGGTCGCGCGGCAAACATCATCGCCGCGATATGGCCTGAGCGTTGCGTGGCGCTCGTATCGGCAAGCGGTTATCTGATCGGTAGCCAGCAAGCCTATCGCAAACCATCGGCGCCTCAAGGTGAGCTACAGGCGTGGTTTCAATACTACTTCGCGACCGAGCGTGGTGCCGAAGGTTACGCGGAGAATCGCAACGACTTCAACAAGCTGATCTGGCAGAACGCGTCGCCGAAATTCAGGTTCGACGATGCCACGTATTTGCGTACGGCCCAGGCCTTCGACAATCCCGATCATGTGGCAATCGTCATTCATAACTACCGTTGGCGGCTCGGGCTTGTTCAAGGCGAATCGCAGTATGACGAACTGGAAAAGAAACTGGCGCTGACGCCCAGCATCTCGGTGCCGACCATCACGTTGGAAGGCGATGCCAATGGCGCGCCGCATCTGCCGGCCGCCGCGTACGCAAAGCTGTTCACGGGCAAGTATCAACACCGTGAAGTGAAAGGAGGGATCGGCCATAACTTGCCGCAGGAAGCACCGAAGGCTTTTGCCGACGCAGTGCTGCAGGTCGTGAAGATGTGATCGAACGGCCGGAATCGCCGTCTTTACGACATTTGAGTCGCGCATCACCGTGTTAACTTTGATGCATCAAAAACCGAGTAAGGAGTAGCACCATGGCAATCAAGGGCGAACCTCGTGACATGCAACGCTGGAAGGATGTCGTATTGAACCCGGCCTTGCGATTTCCCGGCGAATCGGACGAATACCGTATTGCGCGCGATGAACTGCTAAAGAGTGAGGACGAGTTGCGGCAGTTGAACGACAAGGTCGTTGCCCAACGCCGTGCTCTTCCGCCGGGAGGTCTGATCAAGGAAGACTACGTCTTCGAACTCGCGGGCGACGGTAAAACTATCAGGTTCTCTGAGCTATTCGGGCCGGGAAAAGATTCTCTGGTGATCTACAACATGATGTTTCCACGTTGGCCGGAGGACAAACGAGCGGGCGCGTCTTGCGGAAAGACCGCCGAGTTGCCGCTCGTCGAGCAGCCATGCCCGTCGTGCACATCCGTGGTGGACGGCCTCGAAGGCGCCGCATTTCACGTTGCCGAACGAACCAACCTCGTCGTGATCGCAAAAGCGAGCCCCGAGCGACTGGGTGCCTACGCACGCGAGCGCGGGTGGAATAACCTGTGCCTGCTTTCGTCGCGTAACAACACCTTTAACCGCGACTATTACGCGGAGAACGCCGAAGGTGTTCAACTTGCCGTTCTCAACGCTTTCGCGCGGTACGAGGATGGCATTCGACATCATTGGACGAGTGAACTCGCGTTCAAACACGGTACGACCACGCCACTCGAATCGATCTGGCCGATCTACGGCATCCTGGGGGTGACGCGCGAAGGCCCCGGCGACCGGGCTGCTTACCCTAACTTGCAATACTGAGTCCCGTCATCCAACGGCTATCTGTCGTTGGAGAAAGCAGCGCGGGCGTCGATGGCTGTCATACCGGCGGCTTGCGACGCCCGCGCGCGAAATGAGTCATCGCCAAAGAGTTCTTCAGATGCTGATGCCTGCCTGGCTGCTCGGCAGTCTGACAACAGTCATGCTTGGGCTGGCTTTAGTCAATACCTGTCGTTTGTTACTTCGACTGCTGCCGTTATATAGCCGATCGATTGCCGGGTCGGCACGCACGCATACTCAATGGCACGACATTGCCGGTCTCGATGCAGAACTTGCGCAATGTTTGATGGCCATCTCGATGGCTGGTGTGCTGATACCGCGAATTGCAGTGTTGCCGGCTTTGACGTGGCAGGTCGTGTTCGTAGGCCTTGCCGCATGGTTCGGCTTGCAATGTCTTGACGGAGTTCGCGCAAATGGAGCAGATGGACTTTGGCATCGGCATGGCGTCATCCATCTGCTTCATTGTCTGGCAACCGTCTATATGTTTTCCAACGCGCAGATCGGCCCATTGTGTTCGCAACAAAGCGGCGTGGCCGGATATCTGACGCTTGCCCACATCATTGCTTTTGTTATCGGCGGTGAATGTGTCTGGAGTCTATTCCGCGCTAGCGCGAACAGACGGTTGGCAGCTCGTGCCGAGGCCAGCACTCAGAGTCTCGTATGCCGGTGCGCGATGGCTATGTCGATGGCCATCATGCTGCTAACGATGAACTGAGCCGAACAACGAGCCCTCGATTGGCGCCGGACTAAACCGGTTCGCTCTCAGTGACAGCATCGCGATGCGGCTGGCGAGGCATTACACGCGACGACTTGCCGAAAGTCCGCGTCAACGCGCGGCGCATGCGGTCGCGGTCGCCGAAGCCGGTCATGCGCGCGACGACATCGAGCGGATGATTGCTGTCTTCCAGTAATCTGCGCGCCTCTTCCAGTCGAAGACGTTCGATGGCTTTGGCCGGTGTCTGGCCGGTTTCCGACTGAAATACCCGGCTGAATTGTCGTGGCGACAGATTGGCAATGTCCGCCAATTCGCCCACGCTCAAGCGCTTCGTGAGGTTCGCGCGGGCATAGTTCAACACGACCTGAATCCGGTCTGAACTGCCCTCCAGTTCAAGAAGCGCGGAGAACTGCGACTGGCCGCCTGAGCGTCGGTGGTAAAGGAGCAGGCGCCGCGCGACGTTGCGTGTTGCCTCCACGCCCAAATCCTGTTCGATCAATGCCAGCGCGAGGTCGATGCCGGCGGTCATACCGGCGGATGTCCAGATGGGACCATCCGAAATGAAGATGCGATCTTCGTCGACCTTTACCGTGGGATAACCGGCGCGCAGATCCGCCGCCCGGTCCCAGTGCGTCGTCGCTCGTCTGCCATCGAGCAGACCCGCTTCGGCCAGCACGAACGCTCCATGACAAGTCGCGGCGATCCGTCGACAAAACGACGGCGTCGCGCGAATCAACTCGATCAACTCGGCGGAAGGTTCTTCGAGGCTTGCGCCAACGACAATCAGATCGTAATGACCGGTGGCAATCGGCTCGGTCATGATCTCGAAGCCAAGCGAGGTCCGCACGAGTCCGCCATGCATCGACACCATCCGCACGTCATAGATGGGCCTGGCCGCCTGCAGGTTTGCTATTTCGAACGGAGCCGTGACGGCGATTCCCATCGGCTGGTATCCGGGATAGATCAGAAAGCCGACTTTACGCATTCGTTTCTCCGCGCTCTACTCATCCGAATAGAACTTTGGCTGCGCAGCTCACGCTTCAATCCAGCAAAGCATTGGCCGGACTCTCGCTCGACACCGCATGGGGCGCCGTCTCATTCGCATCCGTCAGCCACCACGTCAGTACGACTGCGATAAGCGCGACGGCGGCGGCAACGCTCAGAACGGCGTGATAGCCATGAGCCAGGCTTTCGACCAACACGGCGGCATCCACGTGTTGATTCGTCAGCACATGCGCGGCACCCGCGAAATCTCCGTTGGCGGTCAGCCGTGTCATCAGTGCCAGGTCTTGCGCGGACGCGAACGGAAAGTGCAGCGCGATATCGCCCGCAACGCTCGTGAACAGCACGGCGCCCAACGCGGCAAAGCCGAGCACCAGGCCGCTGAAACGCACCGTTCCCGCAATGCCCGATGCCATACCGGCCCGTTCAACCGGGATCACCGTCATGCTGACTTTAGGCACCTGACCATTCAGGATGCCCGCACCCAACGACGCGATAAACATCGGTACCAGCACCTGCAGATAATCCAGCCTTTCGATAACCATGGACGTCAGCACGAGACCAACCGCGACAAGACCCAGGCCAATCGACAGCAGCGCCCGTCCGGACAGCCGATGATCCAGTTGCGCCGACACGATGCGCGGCACGATAAACAGCGGCGCCGCCAGTGGCAGCATCATCAAGCCGGCGTTGAGCGGCGTCTGGTGAAGGGCGCTTTGAAAGAAGAACGGCAGATAGGTCAGCATCGTCAGGAACGTCACCGGATAGGCGACGCCAGCGATATTGGCGCCGAGAAAGGTGCGCTTGGTGAAATAGGACAGATCGACCATCGGCCGGGACTCGCGCCGCTCGACGATGATGAACGCAATCAATAGCAGCACTGCGATGCCGGCGCGCCACAGTACGCCGTGGCTGCTCCAGCCTTCGCGATTGCCGGAAATCAGCGCCCAGGTCAGCAATCCGAGGAAGCCGCTGAACAGCACCACACCCATCAGATCGATGCGGCTGGCAACGGGATCTTTGGATTCAGTTACGGCAAACAGCGTAAGCCCGATCATGATGACCCCGATCGGCAGGTTCACGTAAAACGCCCACTGCCAGCCCAGCGTTTGCGTGATGAATCCGCCGGCCACGGGCCCGAGCATCACCGCGATACCGATGACGGAACCCCAGAAGGCAAATGCTTTCGCGCGCTCTTTACCGTGGAAACCATGCGACAGCACGGCCAATGCAGCGCTCAGCAACAGTGCCGCACCAACGCCCTGGACCGCCCGCGCGACGTTCAACAGAAGCGCCGAGTTGGCCGCGCCGCAAAAGAACGACGCCACTGTGAATATCGCGAGCCCGAGCACCAGAATGCGCTTGCGTCCAAACCGGTCCGCCAGCGCGCCCGCCGGCATCAGCAGGCTGGCGAAGGTCAGCGTGTAGGCCGAGATCACCCATTCGATCGATGCGAAGTCCGCGTGCAGCGATTGCGCGATCGGACTCAGCGATACCGCGACGATGTTGGCGTCCATATTGAGCATGAACGACGGGACCGATACGCACAGCAGAAGCAGCAACTTTCGATTCATAAAATCCACTTGATTCAGATGGGGTGATGCGAGTCAGCTGCCACGCGGCGGGGCGACGCGTAACTCCGCATCACGTGCTGACGCTGCGGAGTTACGCCGCGCGCGATGCGTCTATCGCCTTATCGACCGGCATCGCCGCGGCGATACTCGACGGTGAGATCGTCGAGTCGCGCTTTGAGGTCGGCCGACAGGTCGTAATCGATGGCGGCCAGCGTGCTATCGAGATGCTCCGCGCGGCTGGCGCCGAGGATCACCGACGTGATGTCCGGATTGCCTAGCACCCACGCGACCGACAGCGTCGGCAACGGCACGCCTCGCGAGTCCGCCAGGTTCGTCAGTTCATCGATCGTCGCGAATTCGCGGTCATGCCAATAGCGCTGCATATACATCGCGCCGAAGTTGCCGAGTTCCGCGGAGAAGCGGCCGGTGGTCGGCGTGTGATCGCGTTTGTACCGTCCGCTCAGAAGACCGCCGGCGAGCGGATTGAACGGGGTAATGGCGAGGCCTTCTTCGCGTGCGAGCGGAAACAGATCGCGCTCGATCTCGCGAAACAGCAGGTTGTAGCGCGGCTGCGCCGAAGCGAAACGCACCAGCCGCGCCGTTTCCTGTTTGCCGATCGCGCGGGCGAGGCGATACGCGAGGAAGTTCGATACGCCGATATAACGTGCTTTACCGGACCGGACGATGGAGTCGAGCGTTTCGACCGTCTCGTCGAGCGGCGTTGTCATATCGTCCATGTGCAACTGGTACAGATCAATGTAGTCGGTGTCCAGGCGGCGCAACGACGCGTCGATCGCGTCGAGCAGGTGCTTGCGCGACGAGCCCTTGTTCCACGGCAAAGGCCCCATCGGACCGCCTGCTTTCGTGCCGACGATATATTGGTCGCGCCTGCCCTTCAGCCATCGGCCGGTAATCACTTCCGAGCCGCCGAGCCCGTCCGCGGTCGCGCCGGCCGGGTACATATCGGCGGTGTCGATGAAGTTCACGCCTGCGTCGGCCGCCTTCCCCAGAATGCGGAAAGCCTCGTTTTCATCGGTCTGATGACCGAATGTTCCCGTTCCGATGCAAAGGCGGGACACCGTGAGACCAGTACGGCCGAATTGCTTGAACTGCATGACAACCTCCGTCGAAAGAGTCGCGAAACCGCGCGCGGCGGCAAATGTAACGGTTACTATATTTGCGCGACGAAAGGCTCGTCAAGAAGATTCTGTAGGGAATGCTATATTTGACGCTGATGTGAATTGGAAAGGTGATGCATGGCACGGGCAAGGGGCTTCGATATCGACGAAGCGATCAGAACGGCGACGAACATGTTCTGGCGTCAGGGTTATGAAAGGACTTCGCTCGCCGACCTGACGGCCGCGATGGGGATTACGCCGCCCAGCTTCTATTTCGCGTTCGGCAACAAGGAGGGACTCTTCAGGCAGGTCCTCAAGTACTACGTCGAGACGCGCCTGGCTAGCGCGGAGCAGGCATTGGATGAACCGACCGCGCGTGGCGTCGCCGAGTCGCTGCTGCATCGGCTGCTGGATCTGTATACCGATGAAACCTGTCCGCCGGGCTGTCTGGTCGTGAATTCCACGCTGTCGCGCACCGACGAGACGGCGTCGATACGCGCGGAACTGGCGGCGTCCCGCAACGAGCGCAGAAAGCGTCTAAGCGCGCGCTTTCAGAAGGCCAAGGACGATGGCGATCTGCCGCCCGAAGCTGATCCGGACGAACTCGCGCGCTATCTGATGGTGGTGGGCTGGGGGTTGGCCTTTGCCGCACAGGCCGGGATGACGCGGGAAGAACTGCGCGGCACGATCGCACTCGCGCTGGACAGCTGGCCGCGTTGAGTTGGCTTGAGCCGGCTCGCGCGGCAGAACAGAATTTGTGGACAAGCGGAAGTTGAACCCGGGTTCCAACTTCCGCTTACCGCGTTACTCCTTCACACACCGAAACCCTGCATAAACGTACTGGTAGTGCGGTTGAAACCAGTTGCGGAATTCCGGTCGCAGCATGCATGACGCGGTGCGCGCCGAACCGCCTTTGAGCACGTAATGCTGCCCATCGAAAAAGTTGGCCGAGTAGCCGGGGTAGAACGGAAACGCCTGGAAATCCGGCAATGCGTCGAATACCGTCGATGTCCACTCCCAGCCATTGCCGAACTGGCCTTCCACGCCGAATGCGCTGACGTTGTCCGGATACGCATCGACCGGCTGCGGATCCCAGCTGCGGAAATCGAAATTGCCCGACGCCGCCTGGGGCGCGCCGTGCGCGGCGCGTTGCCATTGCGCTTCGCTCGGCAAGCTCTTGCCGGCCCAGCGCGCGTAGGCGCTCGCTTCGGCGTGACTGACATAGACGGGCCAGTCGAGCGGCAGCGGCACCTCGTCGAACATCGTGCGCAGCATCCACTCGTGCTTCCCATCGTCGCTCGCGGTGCGTTGCGACCAGCCCGCCGGATGCGCGATCTGCTCGGCTTCCTTCCACGCCCAATCTTTCGGCGACCACCACTTCGATTCGCGATAACCGCCATCCTCGACGAACGCGAGAAATGCGCCGTTCGTCACCATATGACGATCGATATCGAAAGCGGGCACGTCCACCCGCATTTCGCCGAATTCGTTGTCCCAGCCGAAGCGGCCGGCCTCGCGCGGCATCCCGAGCACGGCCTGACCAGCCGGCACGCTGACCATCGACGACAACGCATCGCGCGGCTCCGGCCGCGTGACCACCGGCTTGCGCAACGCGGTGTCCTTTTGCGCGATCGGCAGCTGATGCAGCATGTACGCGAGTGTTTCCGCATGCATCAAGCGATGTTCGATCGCGACGTTCAGCAGCTGCTCGGCCGCGTCGGCCCGCGCGGGGCTGCCGAGTTCGTCGAGCGCGGCATCGATCTGGCTGCGCGCCCGCGCGGCGTAGTCGCGTACGATGTCGAGCGACGGCCAGTCGGCGGGCTGATCGGTCGGAAAGCCGCCGCCGACCGGATCGATGCCGAACGCGAAAAGCTGGTCGAGCTCGGGGGCGAACGCCGGCAGATCGAACAGGCGCTGATCGAACAGATTGCGATCGAACGCTTCCAGATGGCCGATATAGAACACGATCCGGTGACGTTCGCGGATCGGGCGTTCATACAGAAAGTCGGGTTTAACGACGGCAAAAAGAGCGTCGCTGATTCGACGCGCGTCGATCAGGCGCTGCACGAGTGGGTGATGCGGGGCGGGGTCGCGATTCATGTCGCCGGGGCTCCTGTGTCGATCGGAGTGGGCGCTCGTGCCCACTCCAGTCCCATCAATCAGGTTACTGGGGAATCCGAAAACTGTACCTGCTTGCAGGGGCTGTGCCAAGGCGCAAAGCGCGCTCGACGAGCGGGGGAGCCGGGCCGATCGGCAAAGCGGCGAAACATGCGCAAGGCAAACTGAACGCGCCGGCGAAGGCCCCAAACAGCGGCCGATGGGCGATCTGGCGTGGTGGGCGCG
Organism: Paraburkholderia sp. ZP32-5; assembly: GCF_021390495.1. Lineage (NCBI taxonomy): Bacteria > Pseudomonadati > Pseudomonadota > Betaproteobacteria > Burkholderiales > Burkholderiaceae > Paraburkholderia > Paraburkholderia sp. ZP32-5. The sequence goes on from NZ_JAJEJP010000002.1 coordinate 572,765, forward strand.
TATGGGCAGCAGCAAGCGCTCGCGCGAGCACTCGCCGTGCAGAAGCGGCCTAGACCTGCCGCAGCCCTTCCAGATCGACGATCCTGATGCGCTTGCCTTGCGTGTCGATCAGGCCGCGCTTTTGAAATCTTGACAGGGTGCGGCTCACGGTTTCAAGCGTCATGCCGAGGTAGCTGCCCATGTCCTCGCGGGTCATGCGCAGATTGAATTCCGACCACGAATAGCCGCGCTGCGCATTACGCTGCGATACGTCGAGCAGGAAAGCCGCGACGCGTTCGTCGGCGGATAGCGAACCGAGCATCATCATCTGCGCGGCCTCGCTGACGATCTGCGCGCCGAGCAGCTTGTGCATGCGCTCCTGCATCGAGCTGATCTCGCGGCACAGCAGCTTCAGCGCGCTGTACGGAACGATGCAGACGGTGCTGTCCTCCAGCGCGACTGCGCTGCATGCATAGACATCCGTGCTGATGCCGTCGAGCCCAAGGGCTTCGCCCGCAAGCCGCAAACCGGTGACCTGCTCGCGGCCATCGCGATGGGTCATCACGGTTTTCATCGAGCCTGAGCGCACTGCGTAGATGCTGTCGAAATGGTCGCCGCTACGATACAGCGCCTCGCCGCGCTGCAGCGTGCGCGCCGAGCAGATCAAGGTTTCGAGCTTCGGCAGTTCCTCCGCCGACAGTCCCTGCGGCATGCAGAGCTGCCGCATCGAACAGCTCGAACAGCGCGCGGCGGTACGCGCAGCCGCGCGTGGCGCCGCGGCCCGCCGGCTGACACGCGCGGCTGGCGCGCTGGTGGGGTGCTCCGTCACCTCTGTTACGCCGGGCGAACGAATCATGGAAGGGATAACAGCGGAAGGAGTCGACATGGTCTGCGCGCGATTGTCGTAGTAATGGTGGATTGTCCCATCCGCTATGGCGCGCGCCAGATGGCAAAGCGCCGCGTCCGTCAGCGGATATCCGGGGCGATGGAGCGTACTCGCGCGGGAGCGGAACGATGAACCGCCGCGGTTTGCGTCAACGTTCGTGGTTGATGCGTTTGGCGGCCGAGGCGATTCACGTTGGGTGATTCGGCTTCGGCCCGGCGGCGCATCGGGCGCTGCCGGGCGCGGGGCGCGTGCTGCGAAAGCTCAGGCGGGCTCCTTCGCGGTGCCCACGGCGGAGGGGATCAGCAGCACGGGAAGGGTGGCCTGGCGCACGCAGCGCTCGGCGACGCTGCCGAGAATCAGCCGCTGGAAGCCGCGCCTGCCGTGCGTGCCCATCACCAGCAGATCGGCGTTGAACTCGGCCGCGGCCTTCAGCACGATCTCCGACACATCGCCGAGCGACGATGCCTCGGCGACTGCCGGGTCGCCCTTGACCCCCTGTTCGGCCATCACCTTCGAGAACTCCGCGCGCAGTTCCTTGCCTTCTTCGACCAGCCGGTCGCGCAGGATAGTCGGATCGTAGCCGGGCGCTTCGAAATACATCGGCGTGTTTTCGACGACATAGAAAGGCCGCAGAACCGCGCCGTTGGATTTGGCGAGATCAAGCGCCGCTTCGAACGCGCGACGCGACGTGTTGCTGCCGTCGACCGCGACAAGGATGCGTGTGTACATATCGACTCCGCGTCTGAAAGTGCGCCTACCGTGACTATTGTTGCGGCAGGGTTTATTGATCTTTTGTACCAGCGAAGCTTAGATGATCGCCGGAAAAGATGTATTCGACCAGGATGTAAATCAAACTTTTGCCAAATTTTCCCGGAATAGCGTGCAGCTGCCGGACAGCGTGATGGCGGCCTTCACGGGCAATCCTGGGTGCATAAGTTTGCTGGGGCGAACAGGGTTGGCCTTACAATCACGCCATATTCAGACAAGCTGCCCAGTCCGCTGATGAACGACCGCAAAATCAAGGGCTTGCCCGACCAGATTTACAGCGACATTCTCAACCGCATTCTCGAAGGCGAGTACAAGGAAGGCGAACGCTTGCCGACCGAGCATGCGCTTGCCGAGCGTTTCGCGACGTCGCGACCGACTGTGCGCGAAGCGCTTGCGCGGCTGCGGGCGGACGGCATCATCTCGACGCGGCACGGCTCGGGCACGACCGTCGCCCGGCGGCCCGATCCGGACGTGCGCCGGTTCGCGCCGCTCGAAACGCTGTCCGATATCCGCCGCTGCTACGAATTTCGCATCGTGACCGAGGCGGGCGCGGCCGCCCACGCCGCGCTGAAGGCCGATGCCGACGACATCGCCGCGATCCAGCATGCGTGGGACGAGCTGGAGCGGATCATCGAGGCGCAGGGGATTGGCGCGAAAGACGACTTCATGTTCCACCTCGCGGTCGCGCGCGCGTCGAAAAACCCGTTTTTCATCACGGTGATGTCGTTTATCGAAGAGCAGATCGTGTTCAGCATGAATCTGTCGCGCAACCTGTCGCTCGTGAAGACGATCGAGCGGCAGCGGCTCGTGCAGGCCGAGCATATGGCCGTGCTCGACGCGATCCGCCGCAAGGACGCGGCGGCCGCGGGCGCGGCGATGCGCTCGCATCTCGAAAATGCGCTCGAGCGGATGTTCGGGTCCTGAGTCCGCTCCCCGCGGTTCGCCGCTGCTACTGCTACTGACGCTGCTGAACCGCCGCTGGCCAGACAGGCCGCAAATCGGATCGCAAGGCTGTTGTGACCGACCTGGGATCGACCCGCGACCTGCTCACCAGGCCGTGACGCCGTCCGTCAGGCCGCAGCGGCAACCGGTCCGAACAGCGAAGTCAGCGTCTTCGCGCTCACCGCGACATCGAGTGCCACCGCCCGTTCCACGCCGATCTGCAGCGGCTCGCCAAGCCGGCTGATATCGAGCCCGGCCCGCCGCAGCATCCGTTCGATCGGTGTAGTCGTCACCGTCACGTAGTGTGTGATACCCATGCGCTGCGCGAATCGCATGACTTCCTGGATCGCGCGGATCGTCATGTCCGTGAAGCCGAATGACTGTCCCTCACCGCCGGTTTCGATCGCCCACCGGCTCAGCTCCCAGATATGCCGCCCGACCGGCGCCGCCGCGCCGTGCAGCAGTTGCGGGAAGGTGTCCTTCAGCATGTTGGGGCCTTCGGTCGGCATCAGCCGCCAGCAGCCGCGCAAGCGCTGATCTTCGTCCTGAATCAGCATGTAGTGCGGGCCGAGCGCGTCGTAGCCGTCGATCTCCATTCCCGCGATAGTCGGGATTTCCCAGCCGAGCCGGCCGTGAAATACCCGCGCCCGCAGGCGGTACATCTCGTTGATGAGTTCGTTGTCAAATTCCTGACGCATTCCAATACGGATCGTAGTTTGCATGACGTTCTCCTGAACGTGTTGGGGTTGCCAATACGCTGGAAAACTTATGCATTTTGAATCTCTCTGCCACCTACCTACCTGGATAGGTGTGCATGCTTATCGGGTAAAGCAGAATTCGAACACGTATCCGCCCATAACCTACAAGGCTCGAAAATGGAACTTCTCGACAATCACTGGCAACCGCAAACTCCGCTCCAGTCGCGTCCGGCGGAGGTTTCCACGGCTGTGGACCGTGTTCTGATCATCGCTTACCGCAAAAAGAAAAAAGAGAGCCAACGTCGCTTCTGGGCGCGTTTCGGCGTCACGCAGTCGCGCGGCAGCCGCTTCGAATCGGGCGCTGAGATTCCGGCGCCGGTGTCGATTTTGCTGGGTCTGTATTTCACGAAGACGGTTTCCGACGCCGACCTGGGGCGCGCCGAACGCGTGATGTACAGCCGCGACGCCGCCGCGCTGCTCAACCCGGGTCAATAAGCCCGAGCTGAGCCGCGATCACGGCTGCCGCACGTCGCGAATTCACCCCGAATTTCGTCCTGATGTTTTTCATATGGAAGTTCACCACGGCTTCCGAGCAGCTCAGGATGTGGGAGATCTCCCAGGTGGATTTGCCGCGTGCGGTCCATTTCAGGCATTCGCGTTCGCGCGGCGTCAACTTCGGCAATACCGTCTTGGCATGCGTGTTCAGATGCCGCTGACTGGTGTCGATCACGAGATCGCGCAACAACACGAGGTTCGGCAACGCCGAGTTGACATGGCGCTGAAACTTGTCGGACAGATTGCTCTCGTTGACGAAGCACATCATGCCGGCTTCCTGATTCGGCCCGTGAATCGGCAGCGATACGCCGGAGCGCAGGCCGTATGAGCGCGCTTCCTCGAAAAGCGACCGCTGCTCCTTGCTGGAGCAGATGTCTGGCGTCCAGATCAGCGGCGCGGAGTGCGACAGGCAATGCGCGACCGTCGGGTCGTAGTGGGCCATGCCTTCCTCGTCATACATCTGGCGCCATGCCGGCGCATAGGTGCTGCGCAGGTAAGCATCCTCCAGACGCATGGTGGGGCGCGGCAGCATCGCGACCAGGATTCTGTCGAATCCCCATGTGTCGGCAAGGCCCGCGATCGCGCCAAACCATTCCGTCTCGTCGGCAGCGTCCAGCAGCGGTGCCATCTGCTCGATAAAATGTAGCGACAATTTTTGGCTCTCTCAGGCTCGCAAACGTGCCATTTACGGTTAATCGCAGGTCGGTATTTCGACCGCCCGTTTTATCCGCATAATCTATCACTAAAAAACGGTTTCGCAATGCTGCAAATCCCTGTGCAGCAGGCGAAAACCGCAATATGTCGGTCAGCGTTCGGCGAACCGAAATACTTTTCTTAGCTTGCCCAGGATTCGCGCGTCATTGAAAAGGCTAATCGTCGGCGGGCGCCGCATGTTAATGCGCGTTATTGACAGCATTATGGCCATCCTCTCTTTTATTAATCGTCAGCGTTCGATTATCTGTAAAGCGGATTATTGCCCGACCGGCCGGTTATGCCCTGAAAAGCGGCTGCGGCGAGCGCCCCGTGTGTTGCCCTCAGCCGCTATTGTCATACGAAATTAAGACAGACCTATCTCAACTTTGCATCTGCCGATGGGGGGCGGTTGGATGCCGCTCCGGGTCCAGGTTGTTTGACGACATCGGAACGCCGATGCTACCGTGCAACTCCCGCCTCGCGCGCCCCTGCGTGGACCACCATGAACGAATCTCCGCTCAACGCCGATGAATTCGCCGCGTCGGTCATGGCCGTGCCGCCCCTCGCGCGCCGCGCCGATTACACGCTCGACGCCGCGCAGAATCGTGCGCTGATCCGCCATATCGAGGCCGGCGGCGTGCGTACGCTGCTATACGGCGGCAACGCGAACCTCTATCACGTCGCGCCGAGCGAATACCGCGAATTGCTCGATCTTCTCGCCGAGGCTGCGGGCCCCGCGACTCGCGTGATTCCGGCGATCGGTCCCGACTACGGCAAGATGCTGGATCAGGCGCGCATCCTCGCGCAAACGCGTTACCGGACCGCAATGGTGCTGCCGCTCGGCGGTTTCACGACATCCGAGGGCGTGGCGGCGGGGCTTGCCCGCATCGCGGATACGGCGGGGATGCCGCTCACGCTGTATGTGAAGAGCGAAAACTACGTGGAGGTCGATACGCTTGCGCGGCTGGTCGAGCGCGGCACGCTAAGCGCAATCAAATACGCGATCGCGCGCGACGATCCCTCTCACGACCCGTATCTGCGCCGGCTGCTGCAACAGGTGCCGGCCGCGAAAATCGTATCGGGCATGGGCGAGCGGCCGGCGCTCGTGCATCTGCGCGAGTTCGGTCTGGCCGCGTGGACCACCGGATCCTGCTGCATCGCGCCGCGCATGGCGATGGCGTTGCTGCGCGTGGTCCAGGGCAAGCAAGGCAACGAAGCCACCGCCCAACGTCTATACGAAGCATTCCTGCCGCTCGAAACGCTGCGCGAACAGATCTCGCTGATTCGCGTGCTCCACGATGCGGTGAGCTTCTCGGGCATCGCCGCGATGGGCCCGCTGCTGCCGTTGCTCAGTTCGACGCCGCCCGAGCATCATGCGAAGATCGCGCACGCCGCGCAAACGCTGCTCGCGCTCGAACGCGAATTCGCGCAATCCCATCCGAACCTCTCCGACACCCAGGCACCCGCATGACCAACGACAGCCGACGTTATCCCGATCCGTCCATCCGCGTATTCGATCCGCGCTTCAAGCCGCTGATTCTCGCGTCCGCATCCGTCGAGTGTCTGTACCAGGGCACGCGCTGGTCGGAAGGGCCCGTGTGGTTCGGCGACGGCCGCTATCTGCTATGGAGCGACATTCCGAACGACCGCATTCTGCGCTGGGACGAAACGACCGGCGCGGTCAGCACGTTCCGCCAGTCGTCGAACAATGCAAATGGCCATACGCGCGATCGCGAAGGGCGTCTCGTCAGCTGCGAGCATCTGACTCGGCGCGTTACACGCACCGAATACGACGGCTCGATCACCGTGCTAGCCGACCGCTATCAGGGCAAGCGCTTTAATTCGCCGAACGACGTGGTCGTCAAATCGGATGGCTCGATCTGGTTCACCGATCCGACCTTCGGCATCGACAGCTTCTACGAAGGCGAGCGCCAGGAATCGGAATTGAAGGCCTGCGTGTATCGGGTCGACGGCCAATCGGGTGAAGTCACGATGGTCGCCGACGACATACTCGGCCCGAATGGCCTCGCGTTCTCGCCGGATGAATCGTTGCTGTATATCGTCGAATCGCGCGGCGAGCCGCGCAAGATCCGCGTGTTCGACGTCGCCACCGACGGTAAAGGCAAGGGCAACGGCGCGCCGCTGTCGAACAATCGCGTGCTGATCGATGCGGGCCCGGGCACGCCGGACGGCTTCCGCGTCGATGTGCATGGCAACCTGTGGTGCGGTTGGGGAATGGGCACCGATGAGCTCGACGGCGTGCGTGTGTTTAGCGCGCAAGGTGAACCGCTCGGTCATATCGCATTGCCGGAACGCTGCGCGAACGTGTGCTTCGGTGGCCGGCATCGCAACCGGCTGTTTATGGCCGCGAGCCACGGGCTGTATTCGTTGTATGTGAATACGCAGGGTGTGCGCGGCGGTTGATCGCGTGAAGCGGGCCTGCATTCCAGAGGCGGCAGCGGGCCGACGCCGGCGCCGCCGGTAAAGCCCTCACCGAGCCAGTCGTCCGCTGGCCTGACAACGTCCGCCGTCCGCGCATCGCATGCTCGGGTTTGTCCCTGGATGCACCATGCAAACCATTGCGCGACAAGGATTTTCCTTGAAAAAGGCTGCTTTCGCGCACCCTACGCGACCAGGACTATTTGCTTGACATCGGCTGTTGCGCTTCGCTATGTTCCATTGGTAGAAAGACCCTGCCCGCGGCGCATCCAGGCGGCGGGCTTCCATACCAAAAAGCGAGGAGACGCAATGACTGTTTCGCACAGGTTGTCGCTCAAGCTGGTATCCGCATGTATCGCGGCGAGCGCCGCTTTCACCCCTATCGCGCACGCGGCCGATCCGGTCACGATCAATATCGTCGACGTGGCCGGCGATCTGCAACTCACGCAAAAAGGTTTCGAGGCGTTCAAGGCGAAGTATCCGAACCTCGTCTCGAACATCACGTTCACGAATGCCCCCGCGCCTCAATTGCCCGGCAAGATCAAGGCGATGCAGGGCGCGGGCCGCTCCGATATCGACCTCGTGCTGACCGGCACCGACGCGCTCGCGGCCGGCATCGAGCAGAACCTGTGGATCAAGCTGCTGCCCGACAATGCGGCGCAGTTCCCCGGCGTGCTCGATAAATACGCACCCGGCCCGCGCAAGATGCAGGATCTCGCCCAAGGTTATGGGCTCGAAGTCGCCTATATGCCGGCCGGTCCGCTGCTCGAATACAACCCAGCCAAGGTCAGCGATCCGCCGAAGACGCCCGAGCAATTGCTGCAATGGTGCAAGGCGCATCCCGACAAGCTGATCTACGCGCGGCCGGCGAATTCCGGTCCGGGGCGCACGTTCCTGATGGGCTTGCCCTACATCCTCGGCGATAAGGATCCGCAGGATCCGGTGCATGGCTGGGATAAAACGTGGGCGTTTCTGAAGCAGCTCAACGATTGCATTCCGTACTATCCGGGCGGCACCGCCGCGGTGATGAAGGAACTCGGCGAGGGCACCCGCGATATGACGGTGACCGTGACGGGCTGGGACATCAATCCGCGCGCGCTCGGCATCGTGCCGGCCGAATTCCGCGTGCAGCCGTTCGACAATATGACGTGGGTCAACGACGCGCACTACATGGTGATTCCAAAGGGCGTGCCGAAAGAAAAGCTCGACGTGCTGTACAAGATGATGAACTTCATGCTGGAGCCGGCGCAGCAGGCGTTGACCTACGACGACGGTTATTTCTATCCGGGCCCGGCGATCAAAGGCGTGACCGTCGAACAGGCACCCGCGCATAGCCAGGAGGTGCTGCAGAAGTATGGCCGGCCTGAGTACGCGAAGATGCTGGCCGATCATCCGCATGCGTTGCCGCTTAATGCGGCCGCGATGGTCGCGGCTTTCAAGAAGTGGGATAGCGACGTCGGCGCGCAGAAGACCCGCTAGGTTTTGCCGTCGCGTTCACGGCACCTCGCAACATCCGTTGCGCCACGCGGATCAGGAAACCGCCATGAAGCATCACTTTGAGCAATTGCGGCTCGATTCGGTGAGCCGCAGTTTCATGAATGCGCAAGGCCACGCGATTGCGGCGCTACGAGGCCTCGATCTGACGATCCGGCGTGGTGAATTTATCGCGTTGCTCGGGCCGTCGGGCTGCGGCAAGTCGACGGCGCTCAATTGCATCGCCGGCTTGCAGCCGCTCACCGGCGGTGGCATCTGGCTCGACGACCGGCGTATCGACGTGCTGCCGCCGGAGAAGCGCGGCTTCGGCATGGTGTTCCAGAACTACGCGCTGTTCCCGCATATGAGCGTGCTCGACAACGTCGGTTTCGGGCTGAAGATGCGCGGCGTCGGCAAAAGCGAAATCGCGCGCCGCGCCCGCGACGCATTGCAACTCGTGCAACTGGTCGGCCATGAACACAAACTGCCCGGCCAGCTATCCGGCGGTCAGCAGCAGCGCGTCGCGATTGCACGTGCAATCGTGATCGAGCCGCCGCTGATTCTGATGGACGAGCCGCTGTCGAATCTCGACACCAAATTGCGTATCGAAATGCGCGCGGAGATTCGCCGCATTCATACGCAGCTCGAACGCGCAACGCTCTATGTCACGCACGATCAGGATGAAGCGCTGTCGATGGCGGATCGCATCGTCGTGATGAAGGAGGGCGTCGTGCAGCAGGTCGCGACGCCGAAAGAGGTCTATACGCGGCCGCGCAATCTGCATGTCGCGCGTTTCATGGGTTATCGCAACGTGGCCGAATTCACGCTCGAAGGCACCCAGGGCGATGGCGTGATCGTCAGCGCGGACGGCGTGCGGCTCGTCGGCACGCCGATGGCGGGCTTCGACAGCAAACGCGTCAGCGTCGCGCTGCGCCCCGAAGACATGGAGCGTGCCGAGCCCGGCGCGGACAATACCTTCGACGCGTTGATCGACGCGGTCGAATACGGCGGCCACGATTCGCTGCTGCGCGTAAAGACCTCATTTGGCGACGTATGGGCACGTGTGAGCGGCGAATTCGTGCAAGGCGAGCGCATCAGCCTGCGCGTGCGGCCGTCGTGCGTGCTGGTCTACGAAGCCGAGGCCGCATGAATACGCCGACGCTGTCGCCACCGCTGACACCGCGAGCGCCACGCGACGCGAAGGCATGGCTCGTCACGCCCGCGCTGCTGTTTATCGTCGCGCTATTCATCTATCCGTTCGCCTATGGTCTCGCGCTGTCGTTCCGGCCGATGAACGGCGGCAGCGTATGGGCCAACTATCTGACATTCTTCACCGATATGTCGATGTGGCCGACGATCCTCGTCACGCTGAAGCTCGCGGTGCCCGCGACGCTGATCAACGTCGGCGTGTCGGTGCCGGTCGCGTTCGCGCTGCGCCGCTATTCGCGCTATCAGAAGATCGTCACGACGTTGCTGGTGATTCCGGTCACGCTCGGCACGGTGCTGATCGCCGATGGCATGCTCACCTATTTCGGCCCGCACGGCTGGCTGCCGCAGGCATTGCAGGCGCTGCATCTGTACACGCGGGAGGTGCGCCTCACGCATAACTTCACCGGCGTGCTGTTGTCGTTGATCGTGTCGGGGTTTCCGTTTGCGTTTCTATTGACGCTGTCGTACGTGACCGGCATCGACCCGACGCTCGCGAGCGCGGCGGCCACGCTCGGCGCGAGTCCGTGGCAGCAGTTTCGCCGCATCTATTTTCCGCTGCTGGTACCGGGGCTGACGATGGCCGCGTGTCTGTCGTTCGTGCAGGCGTTCTCGGTGTTTCCGTCGGCGGTGCTGCTGGGTGCGCCCGCCGGGCCGACGCGCGTGATGTCGATTGCCGCCGCCGAAGCCGCGTTCGAAAGCTACGATTATTCGCTTGCGTCGGCGATCGCGATGGTGATGGGCTTCGTGCAACTGATCGTGGTCGCCGCGCTGCTCGGCGCGCGCCGCTGGTTCTATCGCGGCCCCGCCACCGGAGGCAAAGGCTGATGACGACCGATCATCAACCGGCGCGGCATGCACGCCAGCACGCCAGCATCGCCGGCCGTATCTGGCAGGTGCTGGTATGGGCGGTGATGGCGTTCTTCCTGATCAACGTCGTGCTGCTGATCGCGACCGTCGCGGTCAATTCGATTGCGACGCGCTGGTTCGGCACCGCGTTGCCGCAAGGCTTTACGCTGCACTGGTACGCGCAGGCATGGAGCGATTTCCAGCTGGCCAGCGTGCTATGGGTGACCGTGCAGGTGGTCGGCGCGGTGGTGCTGCTGTCGATCGCACTCGGCGTGCCGGCCGCATATGCGCTCGCGCGCGTGCAATTTCGCGGCAAACGCATCGCGATGCTGATCTTCCTGTTGCCGTTGATGGTACCGCCCGTCACCTACGGCATTCCGATGGCGACCGTAATGTACAAGGTCGGGCTCGCCGGCACGTTGTGGGGGGTGATTCTCGCCAACCTCGTGCCGGCGTTGCCGTTCGTGATTCTGGTGATGACGCCGTTTATCGAACAGATCGACCCGAATCTGGAGTCGGCCGCGCGTATTTTCGGCGCCAATACGCTGCGTTATTTCCGTTATGTGCTGCTGCCGCTGCTGGTGCCCGGTATGCTTGCGGCTGGGCTGCTCGTGCTGGTGCGCACGATCGGCATGTTCGAGCTGACGTTCTTTACAGCCGGTCCCGCGACCCAAACTCTGGTGGTTGCGTTGTACTACGCTGTATTTTCAACCGGCGTGCGCGCTCCGCAGTCGATCGATGCGATGGCGATGATCTATATGGCGATTACGCTGATCTGGGTGCTGATCGCGCTGCAATTCGTGAGCCCGACGCAGATCGTCTCGCGCGTGAAGGAAGAACGGCACTGACGCGCATTCGGCGATACCCTGGAGCAGACGTTGACGAAAAGAAAGACCCCCGAGGAATTACGCAGCCATCGCTGGTATGGCGTGAACGATCTGCGTTCGTTCGGACATCGTTCGCGCACCGCGCAGATGGGCTATAGCCGTGAAGAATATGCGGGCAAGCCGGTCATCGCGATTCTCAATACATGGAGCGAGATCAGCCCGTGCCACACGCATTTCGCGCAGCGCGTGGAGGAAGTGAAGCGGGGCATCTGGCAGGCCGGCGGCTTTCCGATCGAGTTGCCGGTGCAGACGCTTTCCGAGCCGTTCCAGAAGCCCACCACGATGCTGTATCGCAACTTCCTTGCGATGGAGGCGGAGGAAACGCTGCGCTCGTATCCCGTCGATGGCGCGGTGCTGATGGGCGGCTGCGACAAGACCACGCCCGCGCTGCTGATGGGCGCGATCTCGATGGATCTGCCGGCGATCTTTCTGCCCGCCGGGCCGATGCTGCGCGGCAACTGGAACGGCGTGACGCTCGGCTCCGGCTCCGACTCGTGGAAGTACTGGGCCGAACTGCGCGCCGGCACGATTACGCAGGACGACTGGAGCGGCATCGAAGGCGGCATTGCACGCTCGCCGGGCCACTGCATGACGATGGGCACCGCATCGACGATGACGAGCGCGGCCGAAGCGCTCGGCTTTACGCTGCCGGGTTTCGCGTCGATCCCGGCACCGGATTCGCGTCATGCGCAGTTCGCCGCGAAGACCGGCATGCGCATCGTCGAGATGGTGTGGGAGGATCTGAAGCCATCGGACCTGCTGACGGCCGCGGCGGTCGATAACGCGGTGACGACCTGCGTCGCGCTGTCCGGCTCGACCAATGCGGTCGTCCATATGATCGCGGTCGCGCGGCGCGCGGGTATCGCGTTGACGCCCGATCGCTTCGACGAGATCGCGCGCCGCACGCCGGTCCTCGCGAATATCCGGCCGACCGGCGCGTATCTGATGGAAGACTTTTTCTACGCGGGCGGCCTGCGCGCGCTGCTCGCGGAACTCGGCGAGTTGATCGATCGATCGCAGAAGACCGTCAATGGCCGCACGCTCGGCGAAAACCTCGAAGGCGCGCAGATTTTCAACGACGAGGTGATTCGCCGCCGCGACAAACCGCTGCTGCCGCATAGCAGCCTGGCGGTGCTACGCGGCAATCTCGCGCCCGCCGGCGCGGTGATCAAACCCGGTGCCGCCGAGCCGCATCTACTCGTGCATACCGGCCGCGCGGTCGTGTTCAGCGACTACAACGATATGGCCGCGCGTATCGACGACGACGCGCTCGATATCGACGAGACCTGCGTGCTCGTGCTGCAGCATGCGGGGCCGGTCGGTGCGGGGATGCCCGAGTGGGGGCAGTTGCCGATTCCGCGCAAGCTGCTGCAAAAGGGTGTGCGCGATATGGTGCGCATCTCGGATGCGCGGATGAGCGGCACGAGCTACGGCGCGTGCGTGCTGCATGTCGCGCCGGAATCGTTCGTCGGCGGCCCGCTTGCTCTGGTGCAAAGCGGCGATCTGATCGAACTCGATGTGCCGCGCCGCGCGCTGAACCTGCTCGTATCCGACGATGAACTCGCGCGCCGCAAGGCCGCGTGGGTCAAACCGGCGCCGCGCTTCGAGCGCGGCTATGGCGCGCTGCATCAAGCGCATGTGTTGCAGGCGGACCTGGGCTGCGACTTTGATTTTCTGCAACGTGACGGCGGCGCGCGCGACGCCGTAGCGCAGGCGGCGCATCCAACGAAGGACGGCCATGCGGACGAGCCGGAGATTCACTGAAGCTAAATCGGCCGTCACGTGGATTGTCGGATCAGCACGATATTTTTTATCCGCGATGCCGTTGAAGTAACCAGTCAAAGATAAACAAGGCAAAGCACGCACCGAAATTGAAACGGTGCGTGCGGCGTTATTTACTGATTATTAGGAATAAACCCGGTGTTTCAAACGCCGGGCTCGCCGCGCGAGAACCGCGGGCATGCTTATTTCAGCCGATGTAATTCGATCACGCGCGTGGGCCGTAAATGATTGAGCGCGTAGTGGATACGGCCACGGTCCCGGCGTTGCCCCACCGGACGCGGGTCGTCGTACTGATGATCGGCTGAATACACACCTTGCGGCTCGGCCATGCCCTTGTCGACCACCGCATACCCCGGCGTGAGCGCAAGCAGCAGATGATTGCCGCCGACCCGGCTATCGAAGCCGGCCATGCCGTCGAGCGCCTCGGGCACGCTGTTGTCCAGCGTCGCGTTGCTGGTGGTGATCTCGTCGGGCGAGATCGGGCTGTGCCCCGCGATACGCGCGGCTTCGTGGTTCTTGCCGTCGGTATCGACAGTGCTGTCGTGGGTGCGGTCGTTGTGCAGGTCCGTGGTGAGCGGGTCCTTCCGGTCCGGTTGGGTGCCGGCGTTTTCTGGCCTGGTGATCGCGCTGTTCATCGTGCATTCTCCTGAAGAGGACATGGTTGAAGTCAGCAAAAGCCGTTCCGGGTGGCACGGCGCCTCTCTGTCCAGCAGTCGCGAATCGCATCAAAGCCGTGCTGTTGCGACCCGCGTTTCCGTTTGCGATTGATTGACGATTGCGTCCGGGTTTCTTTTCGTTTTTTTTAATGGACGAGCATTTTCTACAGAGTATGATCTTACTCCGGCGAGCGATGCGCGGTTAAATTGACGACATGCTCCGACCCGTTCCACTATGGTCGGAAATAACGAACAACAAAATGGCCGCGCGACTGAAAACATGTTACGGGGCTGTCAGGGGCGGGTGACACATGCACTTTGATGCTGCATTTACACATCGCGGCTATCTGTTGAATTGTGAACCGGCGCGCACGGGCGACGGCTCGTGGCAGCCGTATGTGGTGATCTCGCGCTCGAGCGACGGCGAACTGGTCGCCAACCGTTTTTTCCCCACCGACTTGCGCTTTTCCGACGAGGCCGCCGCGATCGCGCACGCGCGCGACTGGGCCGTGCGCTGGATCGATGCGAGCAGCGTGACCATCTGAAGAGCGGACGAACGCGGTGCGTGGCTCGGTTAGCGCGCACGCCGCATCGCTCCACCGGCCCATGCCACCCATTCGGCTGATCGCGCCATGCCGCGCGAGCCACGATAAAACGCGGTAATCTCTGCGCGTAACCACTTCGAACCGTGCTCGACGCACGGCGCCGTTCCCTATGTCCAACGTGCCTACCCAGAACTGGGGCCTCGAACAGATCGTCGCGGACCTGCGCGCGTCGCGCGAACAGTTGCATCGCACGCGGCATCCGCTTGGCATTCGTGAATTGCCGTCGCGCGAGGCCGTGGTCAACATCGTGACCGGCCTGCGCGCGGCGCTGTTCCCGACGCATTACGGCGCGCCCGATCTGACTGACGAGACCGTCGACTACTACGTCGGCCATATCCTCGAAAGCACATTGCGTCTGCTCGCCGAACAGATTCGCCGCGCGCTGCGCTTTCTGCCCGAGTTCGGCGCGACGCCGGATGCCGAGTTGCGGGAGCGCGCGTTCGCGGTGGCGCGCGAATTCGCGCAGCAGCTGCCGGGCATTCGTGCACTGCTTGTCAGCGACATTCAGGCGGCGTTCACCGGCGACCCCGCCGCGCAGCACATCACCGAAATCCTGCTGTGCTATCCGGGCGTATGGGCAATGACGCATCACCGTCTTGCGCATGCGCTGCATCGCCTCGGTGTGCCGCTGCTCGCGCGCTTTATCAATGAGATCGCGCATTCGGCGACCGGCATCGATATTCACCCAGGCGCTACGATCGGCCCGAGCTTCTTTATCGACCATGGCACCGGCGTCGTGATCGGCGAGACCGCGATCATCGGCGAGCGCGTGCGTGTGTATCAAGCGGTGACGCTCGGCGCAAAGAGCTTCGCGGCCGATGAGGACGGGGCGCTGATCAAGGGCAATGCGCGGCATCCGATCGTCGAGGACGACGTCGTGATCTATGCGGGCGCGACGATCCTGGGACGCGTGACGATCGGGCGCGGCTCGGTGATTGGCGGCAATGTGTGGCTCACGCATAGCGTGCCGCCGGGCAGCAGCGTGTCGCAAGGCAAGATCCGCGAAGGCGAGCGCGCGGCCGAGGGGCCGAAGTGATACGCCGCTTGATGCCCGCGCGCGGCTCTGCCGCCGCGTACCTTTCTGCGTGAGCGGCGAAGCATGTGCCGCGGCCGCGTACTGATGCGTCGTTGCGCGATTGCCGGCGTCGAAGCGACGGTGGCCGATACCGCGCATTCGTTTCCGCGCCATTCGCACGATCGCTTTGGCGTCGGCGTGATCGTCAGCGGCGGGCATCGGTCGGCGAGCGGGCGCGGTGTCGTCGAGGCGCGCGCGCACGATGCCATCATGGTCAATCCCGGTGAGGTCCACGACGGCAGTCCGCTCGATGAACGCGGGCGTGCGTGGCGCATGCTTTATTTCGAGCCGTCGATAGTGGCCAGCGTTGGCGCTGAACTAACCGATACCGTGGCGCGCGACATCGAACTCACGCAGCCGGTCGTGCACGATCCGTTGCTGACGCGGCTGTTCGAGCGGCTGTTTGCGGTATCGGTGCTGGCACCCTGCCTACCCGACGATCTGATGACGGAAGAGGCGCTGCTCTCTCTGCTTGCGCATCTGGTGCGCGTTCATGCGACGAAGTCCGCGCGAGCGCGTGTCACCGCGGCGAATGGACCGATTGCACGAGCAAGAGCACGCATCGACGACGATCCGGCCGCCGCGCTGAGCCTCGCCGATCTCGCCGCCGAGGCGGGCGTGAGCCGCTTCCAGTTGCTGCGTGCGTTTGCGCAGCAGACGGGCTTGCCGCCGCACGCGTATCGGATGCAGCGACGCGTGTCGCTGGCGAGGCGATCGATCGCGAGCGGTGCGACGCTCGCCGATGCGGCCGCCGTCGCGGGCTTTGCCGATCAAAGCCATATGACGCGCGCGTTTGTGCGTCTGCTCGGCGTGACGCCCGCGAACTATGCGACGGCGATTCGGTAAGCACTGCAGGGGTGGGCATTGAAGCCGGGAAATTTTGCGCACTGCTTTCGCTTTGTGAAGCGCGCGGCTCGCGTCATCCCACTCACCAATGCCGCAACCATGGCAATTGGTATGCGCGATGCAGCCATACATGTGCGCCGATAAACCATGCGACTGCCCACGACATCGCGACGACGATCAGATCGCAATGCCCGCTGTTCCACAGATTCAATGAATGCCGTCCGGCAATCCACGGCACGCCGAGCGGATTCGGCCAGTCGGCGAGCAGATGCATGAGGCCGCCGCACGCGAAGCCGAATGCCGGCGCCGCGTAAACCGAATGCCCGAGCATGTGATACGACACCGCGAGCAGCACGAGCCAGCCGATGCCCCAATGCGTGAGCGTGCGATGCGTGATCCACAGCCGCCGCGCGCGCGACCACCATGCAACTTCGAGCCAGTCCGGCGCGGTGCTGCCGGCTACGCCCGCGATAAAACTCAGCAGCACGCCCACGTGAAACGGACCACCGCCGATGCGTGCGACGGTTGCCGCCGCGATGACGCCGGCTGCGAAACCGGTTGCATGATGTGCTTTGCTGGATGCCATCGGCAGTCGCGGCACGAGCGCCGCATGAAAAACAAAGGGCGGCTATGTTCGCAGATGAGCGGATAAAAAAATAGCCGATACGCGAGGTAAAAATCGCGCATCGGCTAGATGTTTACGACGCCGTGTGTGTCAGCGTGCGATCTTTTAACAGGCAAGGTCTCAGGATGCGCAGCGCGCGATATCGAAGCGCAGTTCTGATTCAGGTGGATCGTCGGGCGCATTGGCCGGATGCATGACCTTGATCACCGTGCTGCCGTTCAGCGGTGTCAGCGTGACGAAATACGAGTTGTTCGAATCGGCGCCGACCGCAAGCTCGGTCGCGTTGCCTGCACGCGATGTGCGCACGCGCGGCAGACGGTCTTCGAGACAGGTGGCAATGGAGTCGACCGTGCGCGACGACGACACGTACACCATCGGTACGGACGCATCGCGCGCGGGGCCGCTCGACGAACCGCAGGCGGTGAGAACGGCAGTGATGGCGATAGCGGGGGTAAGCAGCAGAAGTCTTTTCATGATCCGATCGTCGGCGTTCCCGGTCATGCATGGGAAAGTGAGGCGCGGGCGAAGCGCGATGCGCTGGCGTGCAGCGCGATGCTTCGCGACGAAGCCGCCTGGCATCGGTCGAGAGATCGTGGCGTCTTGACGTGTTGATCTCGCGGCGAGTGCGGCGGCCGGGGCAGTATACCCAGCGCGGATGGGCATCGTCACTATGCGTGGCTATCCGGCTGGCGAGATGGCGGCAAATCGTAAGGTCGATCAAAAGGAGGCGTGAGGTTGACCATCGACAGCCGGTGCGTGGAATCGGGCTGGTTTTCGATCCGACAAATATCTTCCGATTTAACGAAGATAATTACCGCTGCATGAATATCTAATTGCAAAACATATAACAATCGTTAATTCCGGAATTGCGGGGTTAATTGCGCCAGTGCGGATCGGAGAAAAGGAAAGCGTTGTTTGCATCAGCGAACGGATGCTCAGGCAAGCATGGACATGTTGCGTGAAGGTGACGGCGTCCGTCGCCCAGACCTGACAGAACGTAATAAGCGGCTGTGGTGGCCGTCGATTCCTGCTGTTTTTCGCAACGTATTGTTCCGTGACTGTCGTTTAATTCGGATAAGTCGGCCCATTTATAATTTCGTTTGACACCTTCGACCAAGGGTGTCTTTTTCATTTTTACACGCGACCTTCGGGTCGCGTTTTTTTATACAAATTTAAATCCCGTTTATATCTCGTGGAAAATCGCGCAATAGACTTATCCGGCCGGTGCGTGGCTTTGTCGTTCCGGTTGGGGCTTGTCCATTCGTCATAGTGAGCCCGGCAATGCGCGCCGGGCGGGTAAAATCGCAGGTTCGAATGTATTTGCGCCTCGCGAAGTGAGTGAACCTGTGATGAACGACACGCCTTTTTCCACGTCCGGCGAAACGAACGCCGATCCGCTGCCGGAAGATTCCTCCGCGCCGCATGACAGCGTGCACGAAGATCGTCTGTGGTGCGATAACGGCTGGACCGCACGCATCATCAAGAATGAAGACGACGAAGGCTGGGCCGTCGAAATGATCAAGGACGGAGAGGCGGAGCCCGCGCTCGTCGGACCATGGACGATGGGCCGCAACAAGAAAGACCCGAAGCCGCTCGACGTATCGGCGTTCAACACGCTGGTGAAAACGGCGTCGGAAGTGCTGCGCCGCCATGAACAGCAACTGCGCGCGCAACTCCATAAGGCGGTGCGGGTGCCGAGCGCGGATGGCAACGATGAACTCGATATCACGCTCGATATCGTGCCCGACGAAGACGAGCCCTATGCGTTGCTGAGCGCGCTCGATAGCTTGGGCGAGCAGCTTGCGCAGGTGCAGGTCGCGCCGACGTTCAAGCTCAGCAAGGCCAGCGCGACGGCATGGGTAGAAAACGAATTTCGCCGGCCCGGCGGCTAAAGCCTGAAGAAACGGAATCGAAGCCGGCGAGGCCAGAGGTGTTATCCAGCTGGCGAACGCCGCGCTCGCAAACTCATTCGCGCTTGCAGAAAATCGCCGTGATTAGCGGCGCGACATGATGGACGATCGCCGTGCTGCCGGCATCCGCAATCGCGGCACGGACTTTCTCTTCGGCACCGAACACCACCGCGCCGTACGCGGATTGCGCGAGCGGCTCGCCGTCGCCGACCCGGAATAGCGGGTCGTCTTTCTGGAAGCCGACCACCGCGAATACGCGAAAACCGAAGGCGGTCAGATTGGCATCATGCGTCGGCGAAAACGCGTTGATCGAGTTGCGTTCGACATGCGTTGGCTTCGGGTCGATCAACTGCTGATCGAGAAGGTCGGCAATAAACTGATGGCCGCTTTCATTGCAAACGAGCGGCGCGTCGAGCGTGACGGCGAAACCAGAAACCGGCAGTCCGGCGGCCGCGACGAATAGTAGTAGCGAGGTAAAAAAGCGATTCATGAGCTTAGACGGCAATCCTGATTCGATGTCGTGGATTCGCAACGGCCGGCGGCGCGGCCTGACGGCCCGCGTGGCGCGCGTACCGAGGGAATTCCACATGGCAGGCGCGACAGGATTCGCACTTTATCGTGATTCGACGGATCCCGCTTCATGACGGACACACAATTGTCATTGGCAATCTTCAAGGAAACGTTCGGGAGGAAAGCAATCTTTCTCGATCCCGTATATATTTCCGGGTTATGACTTCGAAAGCTAAATCTCCAGTTAACGTTCCGCCGCCCCGCACCTGGGACGCCCGGCTCGCCCGCCGGCTCGTGACACCGCTGGTCAATACCTGGGTCACACCGAACCATCTCACCACATTGCGCCTGCTGATCGGCGTCGCAGGCGCTTTGTGCCTTGCCCACGGCGAATTCGCGTGGGCCAATGCCGGCGCATTGCTGATCGTGCTGTCGAATTTCGTCGATCACACGGACGGCGAACTCGCGCGGATCAGCGGCAAATCGAGCCGTATCGGTCATTTTTACGATCTCGCCTGCGATGCGCTCGTCACCGTGATGCTATTCGTCGGTATGGGCATCGGTGTCGGCGGCACGCAGATCGGCGGACTGAAAGTCTCGCCGGGCGTGCTCGGCGCGGTGGCTGGCGTGGCCGTTGCGTTGATCTTCTTTCTGCGCATGCGTATCGAGGAAATGGTTGGCAAGGCCGGCACGAAGCAGGCGTCGGTCGGCGGCTTCGAAACCGAAGACGTGCTGTATCTGCTACCCATCGTCACACTGACCAGTGTCGTGATGCCGTTCGTCGTGGTGGCGTCGATCGGCGCGCCGCTATTCGCCGTGTGGGTGGTGATCGACTACTGGCGCGTCGCGCGCCGTACCGCCAGCCCGGCGGCCAAGGCCTCCGAAAAAAGTCAACTCTGGGCCAGCGAATGAGTACGCAAGCCGAAGACCCGATTACGTCCGCATCCGCGCAAACAACCGCATCCGCAGCATCTGCCGTGCCCGCGCCGGACGCCGACCGCGCGGTCGCGAGCCGCACGCGCACGTTCGACAATGCGCGTCTGCGCAAGGATTTTTCCACGCAGGGCGCGTTTCTCTACCTCGACGATTTTCTCGCGCCGGAAGTTACCGCGCAACTGATCCACAGTGCGCGCTCGATGCTCGACGAGGTGAACCGTAACTATCTGCCCGGGCATAAGCAGGGCGGTAGCGTAAGCCGCCATACGATCGATCGCCTCGCGCCGTTTATCGCCGAGCTATATCGGTCGAAGGAACTGATCGGCTGGCTCGAGCAGATGAGCGGCGACAAGCTGCAGGTGTCGCCTGCCGACGATCCCCACGCCTACGCGCTCTACTACTACACGCGGCCGGGCGACCATATCGGCTGGCACTACGACACTTCGTATTACGACGGCCGCCGCTATACGGTGCTGCTCGGTGTTATCGACGAATCGTCGTGCCGGCTCGACTACGAGCTGCATACGCGCAATCCGGATATGCCCGATCAACCGGGCTCGGTGCAGATTCCGCCGGGCGGCCTGGTGTTTTTCGACGGCGACAAACTGCGCCATCGCATTACGCCGGCAGGCGCGAACGAGATGCGTGTATCGCTGACATTCGAGTACGTCACCGACCCGAATATGCGGCCGTGGCGCCGCTTTATTTCCAATATGAAGGACGCGATCGCGTACTTCGGTTTCCGCCAGGTATTCCGTCAGATGACCTCGCGGGGCAAGGGCGCCGCATGAGTCGCGCCGCGCTGCTTCTGCTGTCGATCGGCACGGCGCTGTTTGTCGGCCTGCTCGCGTGGCAGGGGTTCGGCTCGGTCGCTTCTACCTTGCTCGCGGCCGGCTGGGGGCTCGCGGTCGTCGCGGCGTTTCATATCGTGCCGCTGGTGATCGATGCCGGTGCGATTGCGGTGCTGTTCAGGCGTGATGGCAGCGGCGGTGCGCCGCGCGATGTGTCGTTGCGCGACGCGCTGTCCGCGCGCTGGATCGGCGAATCGGTAAATAGCCTGCTGCCGGCCGGCCAGATCGGCGGCCCGGTCGTGATGGTGCGGCAGCTGTCGCAGCGCGGCATGCTGCTGCGCGATGCGGCCGCGGCAATCACGGTCAGCACGACATGGCAGGCGCTGGCGCAAATCATTTTCGCGCTTAGCGGCCTGCTGCTATTCGGCGCCTATGCCGCGCACGGCGCGCTGCGCGATCTGCAAACCGCGACGCTGATCGCGACCTGTGTGCTTGGCGCGATGATCGCCGGTTTTTACTTTGCACAGCGGCGCGGTCTGTTTGGCCGGCTGCTCGGCGTGGTGTCGAAGGTATTCGGCAAGCGCGACTGGTCGTCGCTGATGACCCGCGCGGAAGCCGTCGATGCCGCCGTGCAGTCGCTTTACGGCGAACGGCGCCGGGTGGTGGCGAGTTTCGTGTTGAGTTTTGTCGGTTGGGTCGTTGGCACTGTCGAAGTCTGGCTCGCGCTGCGCTTTCTCGGCCATCCGGTCGGCTGGATCGACGCGCTGCTGCTCGAAAGCATCGGCCAGGCGATTCGCGGCGCGGCGTTTATGATTCCGGGCTCGCTTGGCGTGCAGGAGGGCGGCTATCTGCTGCTTGCACCGCTGGTGGGTTTGCCGCCCGACGCGGCGCTGGCGTTGTCGCTCGCCAAGCGCGCGCGTGAAATCCTGCTGGGCCTGCCGGGCCTGCTGGTTTTGCACTTCAGCGAAAGAAGCTGGCAACGGCGACGCGCCCTACGGCGCATGCCCGTTGCCGATTGATCTCCGTATTTTTTCAAAGGACCGCGCATGCGCGCCATTATTCTCGCAGCGGGCCTCGGCCTGCGTCTTCAGCAGCCGCCGCAAGCCCAGTTTCCCAAGTGCCTGTTGCAGTTCGACGGGATGAGCCTGCTCGAGCGGCATCTGCAGATGCTGGAAACCGCCGGCGTCACCGACGTCGTGCTGGCGCTCGGTTTCCAGCCGGAATCGGTGCAGGCGGAACTGGCGCGTATCAACTGGCCGCATAAGGTCGAGACCGTAATCAATCCGCGTTTCGATCTCGGCAGCGTGCTGACGGTACATACGGTTGCTGACGCGCTGACGCGCGGCGGCGATGTGCTGTTGATGGATGCCGATGTGCTCTACGACGAGCGGATTCTGAATGCGCTGGTGACGGGGGAATCGGTTAATCGGCTATTGATTGACCGCGATTTCGAAGCGGGCGACGAGCCGGTCAAGCTGTGTCTGAAAAACAGCGTGCCGGTCGAATTGCGCAAGCAGCTCGCGGTAAATCTCGAGTACGACATGATCGGCGAATCGGTTGGCTTTTTCCGCTTCCGCGAGGAAACAGCGCAACGCTTTACGCAGATCGTTGCCGGCTATATCGATAGCGGCCGCGCAAATATGCCGCATGAAGAAGCGGTGCGTGACCTGCTGCTCGAGCGCACTCAGGTATTCGATACCGCCGATGTCACCGGTGCGCCGTGGATCGAAATCGACTTTCCGAACGATGTCGCGCGCGCAACCAATGAAATCCTGCCGCAATTGCAGCCGCTCGTGAGCGCATCGCGCTGAGGCGTTATTCAGCGCGCGAAATTGGTCAGGCGGCGAGTTCTGTTTGAAACATCGAAGCAGGCCGCCGCCGTCATTCCTCAAGCAGCACGTTTGCGCTATGCCGCACGGCGCTTGACTGGTCATTGCCGGTCAGGCACGCGCCGCGCCGCGGTCGCATAGCAAAATCCCCCGCGCAACAACATTTGTTGCCGCCGCAATGCCATAATCCAAGCTTTCAATCGATGGCCTAGCGGCTTGTCGTCACGCCAATGCCTCTCGCTTTGGGCACTTTTATCGTTCCGCTGATCGTCGCATGCGCGATGTTCATGGAAAACGTGGACGGCACAGTTATCGTCACGTCGCTGCCGACTCTGGCACGCGATCTCGGGCAGGATCCCATTACCCTCAAGCTTGCCGTCACATCGTATGTGATTGGCCTCGGCGTATTTATCCCGATTTGCGGCTGGGTCGCCGACCGTTTCGGTTCGCGCACGGTATTTCGCACGGCCATCGGTATTTTTATGGCGGGATCGCTGATGTGCGCGGCCTCCACTTCGCTCGATACCTTTGTGGTCGCCCGTTTTGTACAGGGTGTCGGCGGCGCGCTGATGGTACCGGTGGGCCGCATTATTATTTTCCGTTCGGTGCCGAAATCGGAATTTATCCGCGCGATGAATTATCTTTCGGTACCGGCTTTGCTCGGTCCGGTCATCGGGCCGCTGCTCGGCGGTTTTATCACGACCTATCTGCATTGGCGTCTGATTTTTGTCATCAATATTCCGATTGGTCTGCTCGGCATCTGGCTGACGAATAAACATATTGCCAATACCCGTGAGCTGTATCCGGGCCGGCTCGACTGGATCGGCTTTGTGCTGTCGGCGAGCGGCGCGTCGCTATTTATGCTTGGGCTTTCGCTGGTCGGCGGTGAGTTGGTATCGACGCATAACTCGGTCGGTATGTGTGTGATCGGCATCGTGCTGCTGGCGATCTATGTGCTGTATGCGAGCCGTGTCGCATTGCCGGTGCTCGATCTGCGTCTGCTGCGTATTCCCAGTTTTCATGCGAGCGTGATTGGTGGCTCGATGTTTCGTATCGGCCTTGGAGCCGTGCCGTTTCTATTGCCGCTTGCGTTGCAGGAAGGGCTCGGCATGACCGCATTTAGAGCGGGTGCGATTACCTGCGCGTCCGCATTCGGCTCGATCTTTATGAAGACGGTGGCCTCGCGCATTCTCCGACACTTCGGGTTTCGTACCGTGCTGATGGTCAATGCCGCTTGCGCGGGGCTTGCGATTGCGGTGTATGGATTATTTTTCCCGGGCACGCCGCATTGGTTAATCTGGTGCGTCGTGCTGGTGGGTGGCTTCTTTCCGTCGTTGCAATTTACGTCGCTCAATACGCTTGCGTATGCGGATATTCCGAGCAGCGATGTGGGTCGCGCAACGAGCGTAGCGAGCGTGATTCAGCAGATGTCGCTGGGCCTTGGTGTAACGATCGCCGGTATCGTGCTGCAGATTTCACATGCGGTGCAGGGGCATCCGAAGATCGTGTTTTCCGATTTCTGGCCGGCGTTCCTGGTGGTGGGGCTGTTCTCCTGCCTGTCGATACCGATTACCCGGCGCATGCCGCCGGATGCGGGCGATGAGATTGCGCGCGGCAATCACGGGCGTGCGTAGGTGATCGATTTGTTGCGCTTTCAGGCGGTGGTGTCAGGTAATCGAAGTGGTCTGCTGGCTTTGTTGGGCGGCTTCGTTGGCTGTGCGCGATTTACGTTCTTCGGGAAATAACGGCTCGAACGAAACGATGGTCGTCATAGCGGACGGTAGGCTTCCATGTAGGGTTGCGTATCTGGCATCCACGGCCGCCCGGCCGGCCGCATCGCGGCCCGCGCCGGCAAACCGGCTCAACCCGCCTGCTCGACCGGCGTCAATATCAATTCCAGCCGCTGCGCGCCGCGCAGCACGGTTACGCCGACTGGCTTATCGATACGCGATGCGTCGAGCGCGCGTTGCAAGCTATCCACATCCTGTACCGGCTGCATATCGATTGCGACGATCGTATCGTCGGTACGCAAGCCGCCCAGCGCGGCCGGACTGCCTTTGACGATTTCCATGACATGCACGCCGCTTTGCGCGCTTAGACCGAAATAGCGCTGCACCCGGCGCGATAACGGTGTCGTGGTGCCGGCCACGCCGATATACGCTCGCCGCACGCGGCCATGCGCAAAGATCTGCATGATCACCCATTTGGCGGTATCGATCGCGGTCGCAAAGCAGATCGCCTGCGCGCCGGGGATGATCGCGGTATTGACGCCGATTACCTGGCCCGCCGAATTGATCAGCGGGCCGCCCGAGTTGCCTGGATTAAGCGCGGCATCGGTCTGGATTACGTCGTAGATCATACGGCCGGAGTTCGAGCGCAACGAACGGCCGAGCGCCGATATCACGCCGGTGGTGACGGTCTGCTGCAGACCGAGCGGATTGCCGACCGCGATCGCGATCTGTCCGACACGCAGCTTCGACGATTCGCCAAGCTCGACATGTGGCAGCGGCTCCGGCGAGCCGATACGCAGCACCGCGAGATCGCTGCCGGGGTCGTCGCCGACCAGATCGGCATCGAATTTCGCGCCGTCGGCGAGCGTAACCTGAATATGCGTCGCGCCATGCACGACATGGCTATTGGTCAGCAGATAGCCATCGGGCGTAAAGATAAAACCCGAACCGGTGCCGCCGCACGCGCCGCGGCTATGCCCTGGCGGCTCGCCGGACATGCGGCGTTCGACGGCAATAAACGCCACTGCTTGTTGGACCCGCTCCAGTGCGCCGATTACGGTGCGGGAGTAGGCGTCGAGCAGGGCATCGTCGTGGCGAGTCAGAAGTTCGGTGGATTGCGGCCCGGGGGCGTCGGATGCGGCGCCCGACAGGTCATCGATGAAGCGTGGGCGGCTTCCCATAGCGATGCTCCGGATAATCGGGCTGCGAGATGCGGGGCGCGGCAGGCGTTTTCAAGGGCATCCGCGGGGGCGGCGCCGGGACGGCAGGCCTTTGCCTATGAGACACTTTTCGAGGTAACGGAACGGTCCGCCGCTGTCCGTATCGCTCTATCGAGCCGGCGGCCCACCATCACCGGCCCGTAACTGCCCGTACCCGCCGCGACTCTGTCGCCAGCCCCCGCGCCACGGAGACAACCCGATGTCTACCTCCAACCCCCCAGCCCCGCAAACTACGCCCCCTGAGCCGCTCATCGAATCAGTGAGCGCAATCACGCTGGCCACCAGCGATATGCAGCGCGCGGTGCCGTTCTATGAAGCGCTCGGTTTCCCGCTTAGCTATGGCGGCCCGCAGCAGGCATTTACGTCATTTGCATTCGGCGGCACCTATCTGAACCTGATCGCCGACGCGCGCGCGCCGGTTGCCTGGTGGGGACGCGTGATCATCTATGTATCGGATGTCGATGCGATCTATAACAAGGCGCTGGCGGCGGGGTTGCAGCCGTCGTTTGCCCCGTCCGACGCCTCATGGGGCGAGCGCTATTTCCATATCACCGATCCGGATGGCCATGAACTGAGCTTTGCGCGGCCGCTCTGCTAGCGTCGGATATTCGCGCAAAACTCGCTATCATAAATAGCGCCGCATGTTGCGCATGCCGGAATCGAGCCGATAGAGTCGTGGCGAGCCCGTTATCGGAGCTTCGCCAGTCCGTCGGCCTGCGTGGTAACACGGCTGACACCTCGCGCTTCGATAATCGAACGCGTCCGCGTCGCGCTTGCCGCCGCGCGCCATCCCATTCCTGTTGCGAGGAGAGCCGCAATGAAAGAGCCGGACCCGAGATCTGAAACCGAATTGATGGCGGAGCGCCAGCGTCGTTTCGAGGAAGACCTTATCGACGCCTATGACGAAGAACTCGAAATGGAAGTCGACGACCGTATCATCGACGGTGCGGCCGGCTTGACGAGCGAACATCGCGAAGCGCGCAAGCAGTATTTCCGCGAGCTATTCCGGCTGCAAGGCGAACTGGTCAAGCTACAGGACTGGATCGTAAAGACCGGCCATCGGCTCGTGGTGATCTTCGAAGGGCGCGACGCAGCCGGCAAGGGCGGCGCGATCAAACGCATTACGCAGCGGCTCAATCCGCGGGTATGCCGCGTGGCGGCGCTGCCGGCGCCGAATAATCGCGAGCGCACGCAATGGTATTTCCAGCGCTATGTTTCGCATCTGCCCGCCGGCGGCGAAATGGTGCTGTTCGACCGTAGCTGGTATAACCGCGCGGGCGTCGAACGCGTAATGAATTTCTGCACGGACGACGAATACGAAGAGTTTTTCCGCTCGGTGCCCGAATTCGAAAAGATGCTGGTGCGCAGCGGCGTGCAGATCATCAAGTACTGGTTTTCGATTACCGACGAAGAGCAGGAAATCCGCTTCCAGAATCGTATCCACGATCCGCTGAAGCAATGGAAGCTGAGTCCGATGGACCTGGAAAGCCGCCGCCGCTGGGAAGCGTATACGCTGGCGAAGGAAGTGATGCTGCAGCGCTCGCATATTCCCGAGGCACCGTGGTGGGTCGTGCAGGCCGTCGACAAGAAGCGCGCGCGCCTGAACTGTATCCAGCATCTGCTGAGCCAGGTGCCGTATCACGAGATCGAGCATCAGCAGATCGAATTGCCGTCGCGCGTCCATCATGAAGACTATAGCCGCCAGCCGGTGCCGCAATCGATGATCGTGCCCGAGGTGTATTGATCGGCGTTGCTGTTGCGAGAAACGGAAGCACCAAATAAAAAGCCGCTTTTTAAAGCGGCTTTTTTTATTCGCGGACCGATCATCGTGCAACTGATCGGTCTGCCGATCTGCTCGCGAAATACGCGAGCAGACTAAGCGCAGATCGAGCGAGCTTAGAACACCGTCCGGAACACCCAGTACAGGCCAGCCGCAAGCCCGATCGATGCCGGCAGCGTCAGCACCCATGCGAGTATCAGGCTGCGCACCGTGCCCCATTGCAGGCCCGAACCGTTCGCGGCCATCGTGCCGGCCACACCGGATGACAGCACATGAGTCGTCGAAACCGGCAGACCGTAGACGTCGGCGGCGCCGATCGTCACCATCGCGACGACTTCCGCCGCCGCGCCTTGCCCATAGGTCAGGTGCTGCTTGCCGATCTTTTCGCCGACTGTCACGACGATGCGCTTCCAGCCGACCATCGTGCCGAGCCCCAGCGCGATCGCGACCGCCACCTTGACCCAGGTCGGAATAAATTTGGTTGCGTGATCGAGCTGCGTTTTGAAGTTGCCGATGACCTTCGCGTGTTCCGGCGAGAACGGCGGCTGATTGGCCTTTTGCATCAGACGAATCGCTTCGGACGCCACATACATATTGTTGCGCACGTTATCGACGACGTTTTGCGGCACCGCGGCCATCGAGCCCGAGTCGCCCACCTGGCGACCGATCTGCGCGGTCAGCTGCTGCAGTGCCGGCACCGTGGCAGGCGTCAGTTGACGCGTGCGCACGAATTCCTCGACATCGGCACGCGGATTCGCGGAAGGCGCCACGCCTTGCGTGTAGTTCGCGAGCGTCGCCGCGGTTTGCTGGGAGACCGCGATAAAGTTCTGCGTTTCCGCGGGAGTGACCGCCTTGTTCAGCGCATAGGCGGTGGGCACCGTGCCGATCAGGATCAGCATGATAAGGCCCATGCCCTTCTGGCCATCGTTCGAACCATGCGCAAACGACACCCCCGTGCAGGTCAGAATCAGCAGACAGCGAATCCAGAACGGCGGCGGTTCCTTGCCTTTCGGCTCGGCATACAGCGCGGGCACGCGTACCACCGCTTTCAGGATCAGC
Organism: Paraburkholderia sp. ZP32-5; assembly: GCF_021390495.1. Lineage (NCBI taxonomy): Bacteria > Pseudomonadati > Pseudomonadota > Betaproteobacteria > Burkholderiales > Burkholderiaceae > Paraburkholderia > Paraburkholderia sp. ZP32-5. Next base: position 601,494 of record NZ_JAJEJP010000002.1, read on the forward strand.
AGCAACAAGCCCGCGAGCAGAAAGCCGACGATCGGCGAAAACAGCAGCGACTTGCCGACGCCGAGTGCCTGATTCCAGTCGACGCCGCTGGTGCCGTTCGCACCGTGCATCAGCTGATTCATCAGGCCGACGCCGATGATCGAGCCGATCAGCGTATGCGAGCTGGAGGACGGCAGGCCGAAATACCAGGTGCCGAGATTCCAGATAATCGCGGCGATCAGCAGCGCGAATACCATCGCGAAGCCGGCGCTGCTACCCACCTGCAGAATCAATTCGACAGGCAGCAATTGCAGAATGCCGAACGCGACCGCGCCGGTCGATAGCAGCACGCCGAGAAAATTCCAGGCGCCGGACCAAACGACCGCGAGATTCGGCGTAAGCGAGTGCGTATAAATAACGGTCGCGACTGCATTGGCCGTATCGTGAAAGCCATTGACGAATTCAAAGCCAAGCGCAATCAATAGCGCGACACCCAGCAGCAGATACGGTAGGACCGAGCTTTCGCGTACCGGCTGCAAATCGTCGAGCAGATTTACGGCGCAATACACCACGCCGGCAACGAGTAGGGCGAGAAAGATAAACAGGCCGAAATTGCGCCCTTTGCCGCTGGCAGCGCCTGGTTGCTGATAGGAAAGTTCCGGCATGACGTGAGCCCCAAAAGTTTGTCGCGGGACTCACGATGCTGCTGGCGTGGCATGTCGTAATGATGACAAACGCGTGACGCTAGCCGGGTGCGCCAGCAGCCACGCGTGGCGCGGGTTTGACGCCGCGCCACGAGGATTTGACGCCACTGGATGGCGAGCCGGGATAGTCAAATGTCCGAAAAGAGCGGCGGAAAATCGTCAGTCAAAATGCGCTGGTATATGGCTACCAAAACGGCTAAAAAGCGGGCGACGAAGCGGCTAAGAAGAGGACCACAAAACCGGGCTACGAAGCATTGAACACTTCACCGCTAGCGCTGCCGCCAAGGCTACGTTTATAGGCCTGCGCAACGATCGAGGCAGGTACGCCCTGGGCCGGATCGCGGCCCATCGATTCGAGCGTTTCCGCGACCCAGCCCGGGCTCACCACATTGACGCGTGCTTTACCGCGCAGCTCGAGTGCCGCCGAGCGCGCGAACGCTTCGACGCCCGCATTGACGATACTGACCGCCGCGCTGCCTTCGATCGGCTGTTGCGCGAGTACGCCGCTAGTCAACGTAAAGCAGCCGCCCTGCGAGATATGCGTGGCGCCGCAGCGCAACAGATTGACCTGACCCATCAGTTTGTTGGCGAGGCTAAACGAGAAGTCTTCGTCGGCGAGCGATGCGAGCGGCGCGAATTTTGCCGAACCGGCGGTGCACACGATCGCATCGAGCGTACCGGCTTGCGCGTACATCGATTCGATGCTGCGTTTATCGGACAGGTCAACATGCAGATCGGATCCCTTACGACTTGCGGTGACGATATCGTGTTCGGCGGCCAGCAGTTTGACGACTTCGGAGCCGAGCAGGCCCGTTGCTCCAACCACAAGTACTCGCATATATCCTCCTTGAGGTTTCCCGCCGCATAGGCGGACGAGGCCGCCGGGACCGGTCACGCAATAAGCGGCGGCGCGCCTGTTACGTACAGGTTCAAGATAGCCGCTTTACACGTTCGGTGCGGACGGTTTCATCAAGTCGAGTGACCCCCAAGCGCGCCGTTATCTGCCAGAGGTGTTTTGTGCGCGCTTTTGCGCTTACTCAATAGATCGAATGCCCGGCAAATATACTGTGGGGATTATTTTTTGCTACGCTAAAAGTCAAGTCGTGTTTCGGAGTCGTCGCCCATGAAGCAAGACAGCGAAGCAGTTCTCCAGCCGGCCGGTGAACCTTCGGCGCAGCAGGCTTTTGCGTCTTATGCCGCGCCGCTTGTCCATCATGCGATCGAGCTTGCCGAGGCAGTCCACGAAGACGCATCACCCGAAGCATTGCACCAGTTGCGCGTATCGCTAAGGCGATTGCGATCGCTGTGGTGGGCCTTCGCGCCATTGCTCGACAAGGGCGAAAATGGCCGCCAGCGCGCGGTCTATAAGTTCCTCGCGACGGCGGCCGGCAAGACGCGCGACTGGGACATCCTGATCGAATTGCTGGCGCAGCAGGACGACGCCTCGCGCGAGGCGCTGATGCCGAAGCTCGAGCAGGCGCGCGCCGACACGCTCGCCGTCAGCCGCGAAACGCTGTTGAACGCCGACGTCAAGCATCTACTGCGCGATGCGCTTACCAGCACATCCGCCGAATTGAACGTCGCGCATCTACCGCGCATCGCACTGCACAAATTTGCCGCTAAACGCGTAAGGGCATCGGAGCGGTCGTTGAAGAAGCGCATCCGCCACGCAAGCCATGCGAAGCGCTCGAACTATGCCGCGTTTCACGATGTCCGCAAGGCCGGCAAAAAGCTGCGTTATCTATTCGAGTTTTTCGGCCCGGTGCTCGAAGGTGGTCATAAACGTACGCTCAAGCATCTGAAGAAAATCCAGAAGCGTTTTGGCGAGCTCAACGATACCGTGGCAAGCGAGGAACTGTTGCGCGAGAATGCCGAAGTCCTCGCCGGCCCCGGAGATACGGAGGCCGCGCTGGATTGGCTCGGCAAGCAGCGCAAGCGCCGCATACGCGCGGCGGCGCGCTTGTTGGACTGATGCTGGACCGATCGGGGGCAGTGGGATTGCGGCTTTGTCTTTCGCCGTGTCGCGCGTCGATACCAGCGTCGCGACAGTACCGGCATGCTGCGCCGCAACGGCGGTGCGACAGAATAGTCCGCAAAAGGAGACGATAAGCGTGGCACAGCAGACGCTTTCGATGCAGCGCCGGCTGCGCGGGATGCCGCATGTGATCAGAGCCGCGTTGACGCGGCATCTAGGCAATCGGCCATGGCTCGCCGGTGTGGCGGGCACCGTGGTTGCCGCGGCGATGGCGGGGCTCACGCTATTGACGCTCGACGCGGGCCGCACCGAAGCGCTCGATCACGCGAGCCAGACGTCGCAAAACCTCGTCTCGATCATCTCCACCGATCTCGCGCGTAACTTCGAAATCTATAACCTGTCGCTGCAATCGATGGTGGACGGTGCGCGCGATCCGGCCATGCAGGCGCTACCCGCCGGCGTACAGCGCGAGATACTGTTCGACCGCGCGACCACCGCGGCCTATCTCGGCGGCGCGTATGTGCTTAGCGCGGACGGCACCGTGGCGGCCGCCCAGTACGACGACGCCAATACGGCAATCCATCTCGACGATCGCGAATATTTTCGGGTGCAGAAGCGCGATCCTTCAGTCGGGCTGTATTTTTCGCATCCGTACCACTCGCGGTTGCGCGACAACAAACTGTCGATCGCGCTTACGCGTCGCATCGACGATCCGCGGGGCGACTTTGCCGGCATCGCGCTGCTTGCCATTCGCATCGAATATTTCCAGCATCTGCTCGATCGCATCGACACCGGCGCGCAAGGGTCGGTCTTTATCGTGATGAACGATGGAACGCTGCTTGCGCGCAAGCCGTTTCTCGCCCGCGATATCGGCGCGAGTATCGCCAAATCGCTGACTTTTCAGACGATGGTCTCGCATGACTCGGGCACTTATCTATCGATCGCGGCGGTCGACGGCGTGCGCCGCATCTATACCTACGCGCATGTGCCGGGCACGCCGCTGATCGCGGTAGTCGCGCCCGCCGTCAACGATGTGCTCGCGCCGTGGCGGCATCGCAGCAATATCGCCGGCGTGCTGACGATTGCGTTCGGCGTGGTGTTCGTGCTGGTGTCGTGGCTGCTGGCATTTGCGCTGCGCGACAAGCAGCGCGCGCAGGCCGCGCTGGTGCGGCTTGCCGCGACCGATCCGCTGACCCGGCTCAGCAATCGCCGCGTGCTCGATCAACGGCTCGACGAAGAATGGCGGCGCGCGCGACGCGAGCAAAAGCCGCTGTCGGTGCTCTTTCTCGATATCGATCATTTCAAGCATTTCAACGATACGTATGGTCATGCGAGCGGCGATGAGGCGCTCGTCGCGGTGGCCGATTGCATTGCGTCGGTGGTGCGGCGCCCGGCGGATCTGGTCGCGCGCTACGGCGGCGAGGAATTCGCGGTGGTGCTGCCGGATACGATGCCGGAAGGCGCATTCGCGATGGCCGAGAAGATACGCCGCAAAGTGGAAAGCCAGGTGATCGTGCGCGGACCCGACGGCGCGCTTGCAGTAACGGTCAGTATCGGCTGCGCGACGGCGAGGCCGGAAGATCGCGGCAGCGGTGTCGATCTGCTGGCGGCCGCCGATCGGCAGCTCTATATCGCGAAGGAGCAGGGACGCAATCGCAGCTGTTCGGCGCAGTGGGATGGCTGTTCGCTCGTGCACGGAGCGGTGAAATAGGCGGGTAGGCAGGCGGCGGCGTGGCGCGCTTTACGCATGCTGGCGGCTCAGCGGCGCGCCACGCGGCGCAAAACCGCGCAACGTAATCGCGCCTTGCGCGTCGCTGCCTGGCGACTCGATAGGCCCCAGACGCCCGCTCGACCGCATCGGCCGGTCCGTGTCTGCTCCATCCGTGGACGTCAGCAAGCCGACCGGGAAGCCGCGCCGATGCCACGCATCGAGTCCGCCGCGCAGAGCGCGAATCCGCGTATAGCCATTGCTGCGCATATATTGCGAGACTTCGAGCGCGGTCGCGCTATCAGGGCAGATGCAATAGATCACCATGTCATGCGTGCGCAGCGCGCCATCGAGCTGTTCGGGCGAATGCGGATCGAGCGCGAGCGCGCTGGGGATATGGCGTTGCAGCTCGGGCATCGGCGCGCCGGGGCGCGCATCGAGCACTCTCGACGGCGCCATCCGTCGCCAGCCTCGCGTCGTATTCGGTCCGGCCAGCGCCGGCGTGGCGCGCGCGACTATGCGCCGCGCGCGGTAGCGCTGATACAGGCGGTACAGCAGATAGATCAGTGCCACGGCAATCAGAATATCGGCCAGCGTGCCGCCACGCGCCTGCACGAACGCATGCAGCATGTGCAGTTCGCGTTGCACCGCGGCGCCGCCGAGCAGCCAGAAAGTCGCCCATGCGATGACGCTCGCGCATTCCCAAAGCAGATAGATGCGGACATCGACAGCGGTCGTGCCCATTAGCGGTGGTGTGATGAGTCCGAGTCCCGGCACGAACTTCGACACCGATACGAGCGGCACGCCGTAGCGCTCGAATAGCGAGCGCGCCATGTCGAGCCGCGTATCGACCGCTGGAGACAAACGGCCGAGCCACGCGAGCAGCCTGCGGCCATAGAGACGGCCGGCGGCGAACCAACTGCAGTCGCCGATCAGCGCGCCCAGCACCGCGGCGCCGAGCACCGGCCAGAACGACAGGGTGCCCGCGGCGATCGCCGAGCCGGCGAACAGCAGCATCGGCACGGCTGGAACCGGGATGCCGAGACGCGTCAGTAATACATTGACGAAGACGACCGCGCCGCCCCAGGTCGACACCGCCGATGACGGAAACTCTACCAATTGAGGCGCTCCTTGTTGTTGCTGCGATTGAGCAGGCATCTATGAGCGACGGCCGCGCGCAAAGCAGCTTCTCGCGATGCCGTTTGCTCAGCATAACCGATGGCTCGTAGGCTGGCTCGCGCGTCCATCGCATGCCGGCGCTGCAATTTCGTTCAAGACCGTAAGCAATGCGCGCGCCTAATCTGCGGGCTCGATCAACCGCATGGACAGGAGCGCACGATGAATTCGCGCTATACGGGCTACCTCTTTTGCGCACTCGCGATGATCGGTGTCGGCAGCACGGTCGTGGTCAGCAAGACCATCGCGGCCGGCCTGCCGCCATTTAGCGCAACCGCGCTGCGCTTTGCGATCGCGTTTGCGCTGCTGGTTATCGCGATGCGTTGGCGCGGCGTGCGCTGGCCGCGCCTCGACCGGCGCGACACATTGCTGGTGATCGCGCAGGCCGGCGCGGGCAGCGTCGGCTACACGGTGCTGCTGATCAGCGGGATGCGGCTCGCGTCGGCCGCCGATGCTGGTGTCATCTTGGGCACATTGCCGGCGGTATCGGCGGCGGTGGCGATGCTGGCGCTCGGCGAGCGTCCCGCGCCCGCGCTGCTCGGTGCGATCGTGCTGGCGACGGCCGGTGTGCTCGCCTGTACCGTGCATCTCGATGAACTGCGCGCGCCGCGCGTGTCCGCTTCGCTGCCAGGTAACGCGCTGGTGTTTGCTGCGGTGATCTGCGAGGCGCTATTTATTCTGCTGAACCGCAAGCTGCGCACGCCGGTCGCGCCGTTGCCGCTATCGGCATTGATGTGCGGTATCGGACTCGCGGTGGCGCTGGTGCCGGCGTGGCTGGAAAGACCGTGGACCTTACCCGTCGATGCCGCCGCATTGCTCGGCGTCGTGTATTACGCGTTGGTGCCGACGCTCGTGGGTTTCGTGCTGTGGTACGCGGGGGCCGCGCGTATCAGCGCTGCGGAGGCTGGGCTTACGACCGCGCTCGTACCGGTGAGCGCGCTGGCGTTTGCCGCGCTGCTGCTGCACGAGCGGATCGGCGCGGCGCAACTGATGGGCGCCGCGTGCGTGCTGGGGGCGGTATTGCTGGCGAGCTTCGGACGGATGCGCACGGCGCGCGCGGTAGTTTCACAGGGGCCGTGAGCGCCGGCCCAATCAGGCGCGGGCACACGCAGCAAAGCCCACGCGCAAACCCTCAGGCATTCGGTACCGCGACGACTCCCGGGCTGCCCACGATCGACAGAAACTCGCGACGCGTCGACGGATCGGTGCGGAACGTGCCCAGCATGCGCGACGTAACCATCGTGACGCCGGCCTTGTGCACGCCACGCGTCGACATGCACTGGTGCGCGGCTTCGAGAATCACACCGACGCCGGCCGGTTGCAGTACATCGTTCAGCGTATCGGCGATCTGCACGGTCATCTTTTCCTGGATCTGCAGCCGCTTGGCGAAGGCGTCGACCAGACGCGCCAGCTTCGAGATACCGACCACGCGATGTTGCGGAAGATACGCGACGTGCGCGCGTCCGATGATCGGCACCATATGGTGTTCGCAATAGCTTTCGAAGCGGATGTCCTTCAGCACGATCATTTCGTCGTAGCCGTCCACTTCGGAGAAGGTGCGGGCAAGAATTTCGCGCGGATCGATCTGGTAGCCCGCGAAGAACTCGTCGTATGCGCGCACCACGCGTGCCGGCGTGTCGATCAGACCTTCGCGCTGGGGATCGTCGCCGGCCCAGCGCAACAGCACGCGAACGGCTGCTTCAGCTTCTTCGCGGCTCGGGCGCTCCACGGCCGCTGCGGGTTTGGTTTTCTTTGCCTTGCTGCTGCTCATGCGTCGTTCCTCCTGGATCGCGCGTCGACGCTGCACTGGCGCGCGGGGTCTGTAACTGCGGCCATTGTTCCATGTTTTGCGCACGGATGTGCCGATCTCCCTTTCGCCGGCGGGGCGGGTCCGGCTATTTGGGCCATTCATCCATCGCGTCGTTGAACAGCTCGGCGACCAGACCTCGCAGCCAGCTACCGCGCGGATCGTTATGAAACTTGCGATGCCAATGCTGCCGCAGATCGAAGCGCGGCAGTTGCAGCGGCGGCTCGACGAGCATGATCGACGCGTGCTCCGATACATACGCGAAGCCGATCGCATGCGGCACCGTCGCGAGCAGATCGGTGCGCGCGAGGATAAACGGCAGGCTCATGAAATGCGGCGTTTCGAGCACCGCGCGGCGCTTGATGCGCTTCTTTTCCAGGTACTGCTCGAGCACTTCCTGGCTGCGTCCCTCGGCGCGTACGACCGCATGCCCCGACGCGACGTACTGCTCGAGTGTGAGCGGTGCCTTCGACAGCGGATGGCCGCTGCGCATCAGGCAAATGAAGCGATGCGTAAACAGCCGCTGCTGGAAGAAGTTATTGCCGGCCAGGTCCGGGAAATAGCCGACGGCAAGATCGACGTCGCCCGATTCGAGCCCGCGTTCCACCTGCGACGGCGATACGGATACCGAGCGCAGATTCGCGCACGGCGCGCGTTCGGCAAACATCTGCAAAAGCCGCGGCAGAAACACGATCTCGCCGACATCCGATAGCGCGATCGAAAACGTATGGGTGCTGGTGGCCGGATCGAAGTCCTGCACATCGAGCATGCCTTTTTCGATGCGCAGCAGCGCGTCGCGCGCGGCGGGCAGGATCGCGAGCGCGCGCGGCGTCGGCTCCATGCCTTTGGAGGTGCGCACGAACAGCGGATCGTCGAAATATTCGCGCAGACGGCCAAGCGCGGTGCTGACGCGCGGCTGGCTGACGCCGAGCTGTTCGGCCGCGCGGCTCACGTTGCGCGTGTCTTCCATCGCGACCAGATAAGGGATCAGGTTCAGATCCAGTTGGGTGTCGGCCATGCAGTGTTACCGGGTGCGGGCAAGCGCGGCCGATTCCACGCTTATGCCGTATTGCGATAGAGGGTAGTTCAAAAATCGGCCATAAGCATAGTGGCAATGCGTGCGGCCGGCTTGTTCTCGGCAAACACAGGCTCTCGATGCCGCGCGGCGAGACCTATCATGAAGGGGGTTTCCCTGCCTTGACAACGTGCCCAAAGGGCAACCATAATCGCCGAAGCGTTCGCTAAACGAATCACTGTTCATGTAACGAACATTTCGGCCGATTCGGCGGTGAACCAACCGAAGGCGCCAGCCCGCTATCCACGTCGCGAGCCGTCGCCAGCATGCCCGGAGACCGTTTCCGGCGCGAGCATTGCCAGTCGCGACTGTCAGCCCAGCGGCACGTAGCGCCCCCAAAGGAAATTCGACATGATCAACAAGATTTTCGAGTCACTTCAATCGGCCGTCGCCGATGTCCACGACGGCGCCACCGTCATGATCGGCGGCTTCGGCACGGCCGGCATGCCGTCCGAGCTGATCGACGCGCTCATCGAGCAGGGTGCGCGCGACCTGACCATCGTCAACAACAACGCAGGTAACGGCGATATCGGCCTCGCGGCGCTGCTCAACGCGAAGCGTGTGCGCAAGATCATCTGCTCGTTCCCGCGCCAGACCGACTCGTATGTATTCGACGCGCTCTATCGCGCCGGCGAAATCGAACTCGAACTCGTGCCGCAAGGCAATCTCGCGGAGCGTATCCGCGCGGCGGGCGCGGGCATCGGCGGCTTCTTCACGCCGACCGCGTACGGCACCAAGCTTGCCGAAGGCAAGGAAACCCGTCTGATCGACGGCAAGCACTATGTGCTGGAGTCGCCGCTGCATGCCGACTTTGCGCTGATCAAGGCGTATAAGGGCGACCGCTGGGGCAACCTGATCTATCGCAAGACCGCCCGCAACTTCGGGCCGATCATGGCAAGCGCGGCAAAAACCGCGATCGTGCAGGTGTCGGAAGTGGTGCCGCTCGGCGCGCTCGATCCTGAAGTGATCGTCACGCCCGGCATTTTCGTGCAACGCGTGATCGAAGTGCCGCAAGCGGCACACGCCCCGGCGGCCAATCCTCACGACGCTGCTGCCTGAACCGGAGACCGACATGAAAAAACTGACCCGCGATGAAATGGCCAAGCGCGTCGCCCAGGATATCCCCGAAGGCGCGTACGTGAACCTCGGCATTGGCGTGCCGACGCTGGTGGCCAATCACCTGGCCGCCGACAAGGAAATCTTCCTGCATAGCGAAAACGGTCTGCTCGGCATGGGCCCGGCACCGGCAAAGGGCGAGGAAGACGACGAATTGATCAACGCCGGCAAGCAGCATGTCACGCTGCTGACGGGCGGCGCGTTCTTCCATCACTCGGATTCGTTCGCAATGATGCGCGGCGGCCATCTGGACTTCTGCGTGCTCGGCGCGTTCCAGGTGTCGGCCAAGGGCGACCTCGCGAACTGGCACACCGGCGCACCGGACGCGATTCCGGCGGTCGGCGGCGCGATGGATCTCGCGATCGGCGCGAAGCAGGTCTACGTGATGATGGAGCACCTGACCAAGCAGGGCGAAAGCAAGATCACCGCCGAGTGCTCGTATCCGGTCACCGGCATCGGCTGCGTGACCCGTATCTATACGGACCTCGCGATGATCGACGTGACGAAGCAAGGCCTCGTCGTGCGCGAGATCTTCACCGATATCGGCTTCGACGAACTGCAGAAGCTGACTGGCGTGCCGATGACCGACGGCACGCAGGCCGCGCGCGCGGCCTGATGGCCGGCTTCAGGCGCGGCCGCCGGCTGGCTGTCCGCCTGAAGCAGTACCGACGCGACGCGGCACGCCGCGCGAACGGGCCGGTGCTGGCGAGGCAAATGCCTGGTCGGCGCTGGCCTGCGACTTCGGCGGCGTGCATGCCCCGGTTGGCGCACAATACGCGGCAACATATGCGGCATTACGCGCGACAACCTGCACGGCGCCGCATGCATCAGTACCGCACGCGGCTCAGTTCTTTCATCTCCGACTCCCTCGAACATCGACGTCATCATGCTCGACTCCAGCGCCCGTCTGACTGGCCTTCTTTGCGGCACACAGCCGATGAACGATATCTGGGCGCCGCGTGCCACGCTGCAACGGATGCTCGACGTCGAAGCCGCTCTTGCGCGCGCTTCGGCCGCTCATCAAGTCATTCCCGAATCCGCCGTACCCGCGATCGAAGCCGCTTGCCAGGCCGATCGGCTCGATGCCGATGCGCTCGCGCGCGATGCTGCGCTCGGCGGCAATCTGGCGATTCCGCTCGTCAAGCAGCTGACCGCGCTCGTCAAGGCGGCCGATGCCGAAGCCGGCAAATACGTGCATTGGGGCGCGACGAGCCAGGACATCATCGATACGGCGCTGGTGCTGCAGTTGCGCGACACCTTCGACCTGCTCGACAGCGGCCTGCAAGCCACCTGCGACGCCGTCGCGAAACTCGCGGCCACCCATCGCGCGACGCCGATGATCGGCCGCACCTGGCTGCAGCAGGCGCTGCCCATTACGCTCGGCCTTAAATTCGCGCAATGGCTCGATGCGTTGCTGCGCCATCGCGAGCGGCTCGCCGCGCTGCGCGAGCGCGTGCTGGTGCTGCAATTCGGCGGTGCGGCCGGCACGCTGGCCAGCCTGCGCGACGCGGCGCCACAGGTGACGCAAGCGCTGGCCAAAGAACTCGGCCTCGCGGTGCCGACCTTGCCGTGGCATACGCAGCGCGACCGCATCGCTGAAACGGCATCGGTATTCGGCATGCTGATCGGCACGTTCGGCAAGATCGCGCGCGATATCTCGCTGCAAATGCAAACCGAAATCGATGAACTCGCCGAGCCCGCCGCAGCCGGCAAGGGCGGCTCGTCGACGATGCCGCATAAGCGCAACCCGGTCGGCTGCGCGGCCGTGCTGACCGCCGCGACGCGCGCGCCCGGCCTGGTGGCAACCATATTCGCCGGCATGGTGCAGGAGCATGAGCGCGCGCTCGGCGGCTGGCAGGCCGAATGGGATGCGCTGCCCGACCTCGCGCGTCTGGCGGGCGGCGCGCTCGCGAATATCGAACAGATCGCGGCGGGTCTTAACGTGAACGTCGCGCGCCTCGCCGCGAATCTCGATGTCACGCATGGCCTGATTCTCGGCGAAGCGGTGATGCTCGCGCTCGGCGACAGCATCGGCCGGCTCGACGCGCATCATCTGGTCGAACGGGCATCCAAAGCGGCGATCGCCGACGGCAAAACGCTTTACGACGTGCTTGCCGCTGATTCCGCCGTCACCCAACATCTTCCGCTCGAGCGCCTGAAGCAGCTGCTCGATCCCGCTCAATACGTCGGCCAGGCGCACGCATATGTGGATGCCGCGCTGGCGCTTCATACCACGCGCGCGCAGCGCGCCCCTACCAAGGAGTAACCGGCATGCCTTACGCCGCAGTCAACGGCACCGAGCTTCACTACCGCATCGACGGCGACCGTCACGGCCACGCGCCGTGGCTCGTGCTGTCGAATTCGCTCGGCTGCGATATGTCCATGTGGGCGCCGCAAGTCGCGGCGTTGTCGAAGCATTTCCGCGTGCTGCGTTACGACACGCGCGGCCACGGCCATTCGGAAGCGCCGAAGGGTCCGTACACGATCGAGCAGTTGACCGGCGACGTGCTCGGTCTGATGGATACGCTGAAGATCGCGCGCGCGAATTTCTGCGGCATCTCGATGGGCGGCCTGACCGGCGTCGCGTTGGCCGCGCGTCATGGCGACCGCTTCGAGCGCGTCGTGCTGTGCAATACGGCCGCGCGTATCGGCTCGCCGGAAGTATGGGTGCCGCGCGCCGCGAAGGCTCGCAGCGAAGGCCTGCTCGCGCTCGCCGACGCAGTGCTGCCGCGCTGGTTCACGGCCGATTTCATCGAGCGTGAGCCGGTCGTGCTGGCGCTGATTCGCGACGTGTTCGTGCATAACGACAAGGAAGGCTATGCATCGAACTGCGACGCGATCGACGCGGCCGATCTGCGCCCCGAAACGCCGGGCATCAAGCTGCCGGCGCTCGTGATCAGCGGTACGCACGACCTCGCCGCGACGCCCGCGCAAGGCCGCGAACTCGCGCAGTCGATTCCGGGCGCGCGCTATGTCGAACTGGACGCATCGCATATTTCCAATATCGAAAAGGTCGACGAATTCACGAAGACCGTACTCGACTTCCTGACGGAGACGAAATGAACGACGAAGATCGCTATGAAGCCGGCCTTGGTGTGCGCCGTGCGGTGCTGGGCAGCGCGCACGTCGACCGGTCGCTTGCGAACCGTAACGAGTTCACCGAGGAATTCCAGAACTTCATCACGCGCTATGCATGGGGCGAAATCTGGACGCGCGACGGCCTGCCGCGCCATACGCGCAGTCTGGTAACGATCGCGATGATGGTCGCGCTGAACCGCAGCGAGGAACTCGCGCTGCATCTGCGCGCCGCGAAAAACAACGGCGTGACGCGCGAACAGATCAAGGAATTGCTGCTGCAGACGGCGATCTACGCCGGCGTGCCGGCGGCGAATTCGGCCTTCCATCTGGCCGACAAGCTGTTCCGCGAGGATGACGTGGCGGCAGCCAAGCCGTAAGCGCGCTGCCAAACGCTGCCAGACGCCTTCAAGCGCTTTCCAGCCAGGCCCCAAAAGTTGCCCGCCAACTTTTGGGGCTTTTTCAATGGCCTGTCGGGTGTGCGGGCTTCACCGCCATGCCCGGCACGGATGCCGGCTTCGGCGTAGATTGGGTGTGGCTTGTTATGCGGGTTGATTCACTGGTAGTGTCCTGCCTTTGACGCGGGCGCGCAGGGTGCCGCCCGCGCTCCAACGCCTGCCGCCCGGGCCGCCGCTCCCGTCGTGCTGGCGCCGTCCGGCAAGCTGCCGAGGTCGTGATGCTTTCGAATCTGCTGGTGCAACTGGTTAACGGACTCGCCGACGCGTCGACGCTATTTCTGGTCGCCGCCGGTTTGTCGTTGATCTTCGGCGTGACGCGCATCGTCAACTTTGCACACGGCTCGTTCTATATGCTCGGGGTCTACGTCGCGTACAGCATCGCGAGCCGGTTTGGCCAGACCACGGGCGGCTTCTGGCTGTCGGTGCTGGCCGCCGCGCTGGCGGTCGCGGTGCTGGGCGCGCTGGTCGAAATCGTCGTGCTGCGGCGGATCTACCAGGCCCCCGAGCTGTTCCATCTGCTCGCCACTTTTGCGCTGGTGCTGATCTTTCGCGACGCCGCGCTATGGCTGTGGGGCCCCGACGATCTGTTCGGCCCGCGCGCGCCGCATCTTGCCGGCGCAGTCGATTTTCTCGGCCATCCGTTGCCCACCTACGATATCGCGCTGATCGTGATCGGCCCGCTGGTTCTGCTGCTGCTCTGGTATGCGCTGACGCGCACGCGCTGGGGCACGCTGGTGCGCGCCGCGACGCAGGATCGCGAGATGCTCGGCGCGCTCGGTATCAACGAGGCATGGCTATTTACCGGCGTGTTTTTCGTCGGCGCCTTTCTCGCAGGGCTGGGCGGCGCGCTGCAAGGGCCGCGCATGTCGGCGAACCTGTCGCTCGATCTGGATACGATCGGCAATGCGTTCGTCGTCGTGGTGGTCGGCGGCATGGGTTCGATTCCGGGCGCGTTTATCGCCGCGTTGCTGATCGCCGAGATCAAGGCGCTATGTATCGGCATCGGGCATGTGACCGTTTTCGGGTTTGGCCTGTCGCTGAGCCGCTTTACGCTGGTCGCGGAATTCGCCGTGATGGCGGTCGTGCTGGTGGTGCGGCCATGGGGGCTGCTGGGCCGTGCGAGCGCGCTCGTGCGGGGTCTCGGCGCGCCGGAGACGCCATTGCGGCCGGCCGGCAAGCGTCTGAAATGGCTGGCCGCGCTGGTGTTGCTCGCGCTCGTGTTGGCGCCGCTCGCGGCCAACGCGTTTCCGTATATGCCGGTGCTGCTCGTCGAAATCCTGATCGCGGTGCTGTTCGCGGCGAGCCTGCATTTCATCATGGGGCCGGGCGGCCTGCATTCGTTCGGCCACGCCGCGTACTTTGGACTCGGTGCGTATGGCGCGGCGCTGTTTCTGAAGGTGCTGAATCTTCCGATGGAAGCCGCGCTGGTGCTGGGCCCCTTGCTCGCGGTATTGGGCGCGCTGCTGTTCGGCTGGTTCTGCGTGCGCCTGTCGGGCGTCTATCTGGCGATGCTGACGCTCGCGTTCGCGCAGATCGTCTGGTCGGTCGTATTCCAGTGGGACGACGTCACGGGCGGCAGCAATGGCGTGCTCGGCTTATGGCCGTCGAACTGGCTGTCGTCGCCGGTCGCGTTTTACTACCTGACGCTCGCGTGCGCGGTGCTCGGTGTGTGGCTGCTGCGCCGCATGCTGTTTTCGCCGCTCGGATATGCGATGCGCGCAGCACGCGATTCCGCGCTGCGTGCCGAGACGATCGGTATCGACGTCAAGCGCGTGCAATGGGCATCGTTCGTGATCGCCGCGCTGTTTTGCGGGCTCGCCGGATCGCTATATGCGTTTTCGAAAGGCAATATCTCGCCTGAGGCGATCAGCGTGAGCCGTTCGGTCGACGGCCTCGTGATGGTGCTGCTCGGCGGCTTGCAGACGTTGAGCGGGCCGATCGTCGGCGCGGCGGTATTCACATGGCTGCAGGACACCGTCGCGCGTCAGACCGACTACTGGCAGGCGCTGCTCGGCTTCGTGATCCTGTTGCTGGTGATCGCGTTTCCGCAGGGCATCGTCGGCTTCGTGCGCGAGCGTTTCGGCGATACCGCCTTCGATCAAGCCGACGCGACCTACGACAGCGGCGCAGCGCCGTCGCAACGGGCGGCCACGGTCGAGGAGGGGCGATGAGCCTGCTGCGCGTGAGCGGTCTGTCGAGATCGTTCGGCGGCGTCAAAGCCGTCGATGACGTGTCGTTCGAGCTGCAAGCCGGCGAACTGCTGGCGTTGCTCGGACCGAATGGCGCGGGCAAATCCACCTGCTTCAATATGGTCAACGGCCAGTTGCAGCCGTCGGCGGGCTCGATTCTTCTCGATGGTCATGAGCTGGTCGGCATGCGTCCGCGCGATATCTGGCGGCGCGGCGTGGGCCGCACGTTCCAGATTGCCGCCACGTTCAATTCGATGACGGTGCTCGAAAACGTGCAGATGGCGCTGGTATCGCACGAGAAAAAAACCTTTGGTCTGTGGAAACCGGCACGCGCCCGCTATGCCGACGAAGCGTTCGCGCTGCTCGAACAGGTCGGTATGAACGCGCACGCAAGTCGCGCCTGCGCTGTGCTCGCGTATGGCGACGTCAAGCGCGTCGAACTGGCGATCGCGCTTGCGAACCGTCCGAAGCTGCTGCTGATGGACGAACCGACCGCCGGCATGGCGCCGCGCGAGCGCAACGAACTGATGGCGCTGACGCGGCGCCTTGCGACCGAACACCGTATCGGCGTGCTATTTACCGAGCACAGCATGGATGTCGTATTCGCGTACGCCGATCGGCTGATCGTGCTTGCACGCGGCAAGCTGATCGCCGAGGGCGATGCCGAAACGATCCGCAACGACGCGCGCGTGCAGGAAGTCTATTTCGGCACCGGCAAGACTTTTCGTCCGCATCTGCCGCTGCCGGATGCGGCGGCCGGCACGCGAGAACGCGGAGTGCCGCAATGAGCGAACCGATGCTGAAAGTCGCCGGCCTCAATGCGTTTTATGGCCGCGCGCATATTCTGTTCGACGTCGGCTTTGAAGTCGGCCGCGGGGAAGTGGTCGCGTTGATGGGCCGCAATGGCGCGGGCAAATCGACGACGCTCAAAGCGGTGATGGGCATGCTGCCGCAGCGCCGCGGCGAGGTGATATTTCGCGGCCGGCCTATCGGCGCGCTGCCGCCGCACAGGATCGCGCGCATGGGCGTCGGCTTCGTGCCCGAAGATCGCCGCGTGTTCGCCGACCTGACGGTGATGGAAAATCTCGACACCGGCCGCCAGCCGCCGCGCGACGGCATGCCGCAATGGACGCCGGAAAAGCTGTTCCAGCTGTTTCCGAATCTCGGCGAAATGCCGAAACGCCCGGGCGCACAGATGAGCGGCGGCGAGCAGCAGATGCTGACCGTCGCGCGCACGCTGATGGGCAATCCGTATCTGCTGCTGCTCGACGAGCCATCCGAAGGCGTTGCGCCGGTGATCGTCGAGCAGATGGCGAATATGATTCTCGAACTCAAGCGCGCGGGGCTGTCGGTTCTGTTGTCCGAGCAGAATCTGCACTTTGCCGAACTGGTCAGCGACCGCGCGTATGTGCTTGAAAAAGGGCAGATCCGCTTTAGCGGCACGATCGGCGAACTCGCGCGCAATGAGACCGCGCGGCACGCTTATCTCGGCGTATAAGCGCATCGCGCCCGCCATTCATATGCGATTAAAACCCAGCAATCCTTCTGATAACGGAGCAACACATGACCACACGCGCAGGATGGATCTCTCGTCTTATCGTGTCGGCCGTGTGCTCGTTGAGCGCCTTCGGCGCGAGCGCACAGCAGACCATCAAGATCGGCGAGATCAATAGCTATAAGGCGCAACCCGCCTTTCTCGGGCCTTATAAAAACGGCTGGAATCTCGCGCTCGAACAGGTGAACGCGGCGGGCGGCGTGCTCGGCAAGCAGCTCGAAGTGATCTCGCGCGACGACAACGGCAACCCTGGCGACACGGTGCGCGTCGCGCAGGAGTTGATCGCGCGCGAGCAGGTGCAGTTGCTGTTCGGCGGCTTTCTGTCGAACACCGGCCTTGCGCTGACCGATTTCGCCAAGCAGAAGAAGATTTTCCTCCTCGCCGCCGAGCCGCTGACCGACAAGATCGTCTGGGCCGACGGCAATAAATACACGTACCGTCTGCGTCCTTCGACCTATATGCAGGTCGCGATGCTGGTGCCCGAGGCGGCCAAACTGCACAAGAAGCGCTGGGCAATCGTGTATCCGAACTACGAGTACGGGCAATCGGCGGTGGCGACCTTCAAGAAACTGCTGAGCGCGGCGCAGCCCGACGTGCAGTTCGTCGTCGAACAGGCGACGCCGCTCGGCAATGTCGACGCGGGCGCGGTCAGCCAGGCGATCGCCGATGCGAAGCCGGATGCGATCTTCAACGTGCTGTTCAGCGCGGATCTCGGCAAGTTCGTGCGCGAGGGCAATACGCGCGGGCTATTCAAGGATCGCGCGGTGGTGTCGTTGCTGACCGGCGAGCCCGACTATCTCGATCCGCTCGGCGCCGAAGCGCCGACCGGCTGGATCGTGACCGGCTACCCGTGGTATTCGATCGATACGCCGGCCAACAAGAAATTCGTCGACGCGTATCGCGCGCGGTATCACGACTATCCGCGAGTCGGTTCGGTGGTCGGCTATTCGGCGCTGATGTCGATCGCCGACGGTATCAAAAAGGCCGGTTCGACCGATCCCGACAAACTCGCCGCCGCATTCAAGGGGCTCAACGTCGAGACGCCGTTCGGGCCGATCATGTATCGCCCGCAGGACAACCAGTCGACGATGGGCGCGTATGTCGGCGTGACCGGCGTGAAGGACGGCAAGGGCGTGATGACGTCGTATCGCTATATCGATGGCGCGAGCGTGCAACCATCGGATGCCGAAGTAAAGAAGCTGCGGCCGGCGGATTGAACGCGCGGCGCGCGTCGGCTTGCCGTGACGGGTGCTTTGGCGCTGTGTGAGCGCCACCCGATCCGGCAGCCGGCGAGAACCCGCGGCTTGTGCCACGGGTGAGTAGGAAAGCGGGCTAGCGCGACGTCCAGTCCACTGCGCTAGCCCGCGAAAAACTACTCTTCAGCGTCGTGCTCGGTGACAAAGCGTTTCAGATAAGCGAGCACGGCGGCCTCCATCGCCCGATGATCGGCGGTGCTCTTCGAACCCGCGTTTTCCTCATCGCCGAACAGCGTGGACGGCGCGTTATGCACGTCCACCTCCTGCCCCTCGCGAAACACGCGAATTTCATGGACGTCCTCGGCGTATTCGGCGATCCAGTGCACGCCTTCGATATGCGCACCCGCGCGAACGTTAGCTATCTTCATGGATATCTCCAAGGCTGCCGGGACGGACCCTGCGCCGACCCTTGCTCACCACCATACGCCGTCCCGCTGATGCGCGCGAGCCCCGGTCTCCAAATTCCCGGCACGGCCGTTGCTGCACGTTGAGTCCGTAGTCGCAACCTCAACCGGAGAACTGTCATGCCAGAGCAGAAAACCTTGAAACGTGCCGCGGCCGATAAGCGCGCCGGCAAGTCGGCGAGTACTCAAGCCGGCGAGTTCGTGAAGGAACAGGTGGACAAGGTGCGCGCCGGCAAGCACGGCGTCAGGTCGCCGAAGCAGGCGATCGCGATCGGTTTGTCCGAGGCGCGCCGCGCGGGCGTCGATGTGAAGCCGCCGAAGAAGGGCGCGACGAGCGAGGCGACCCGCAAGAAAGCGCAGAAGGATAGCGCCGCGGGCAAGCACGAAGGTACCGCGAAAAAGAGCGCGAGCAAGGAGTCGAGCGCGAAACGCTCGCGCGTGTCGGAGAACGTACTGAAGCGCGAGAGTAGGGCGGGGGCGTCGCCGGCCGCGATGTCGAAGCAGGCGAAATCGGCGGCGGCCAAACGGCCCGCGGCCAGCCGCTCGGCCGCGGCGAAAAAGGCTGCGGCGACCAAAGGCGCGGCTGGCCGTTCGGCGGCCGCGAAGAAGGCCGCGCATACGCGGGCTTCGCGCGCGCATCATTGAGGCTGGTGGGGGGGCTAGTAAGGGCGCTGCGAAGTGAAGCGCCTGAAACGAGGTGCCCGTAGCGAAGTGCCCGAAGCAAGGCGCTGGAATCAAGGTGCCTGAAGCAAAGCGCACAAAGCAAAAGAGCGGCGCACGCATCCACGTGCCACCGCTCTTTTGTGTTTGTCCCCACGTGGAGAGCTGCCTTACGCACTCTCTCCCACAAGCATTCGCTCGCTGCGCTTACTGCACAGTCGCAAGCACATCACCGACCGTCTTGAAGATATGCGCGATCTGCTCTTCATCGATGATCAGCGGCGGCGAAAACGCGAGGATATCGCCGGTGAAGCGGATCAGCACGCCCGCTTCGAAGCATTTGACGAACGCCTCGTAAGCCCGCGCACCCGGCGCGCCCTCTCGCGATTCCAGCTCGATGCCCGCAACCATGCCGAGGTTGCGCACGTCCTTCACATGCTTCGCGCCGCGCAGCGCATGCGCTGCGGCTTCGAACGACGGCGCGAGCCTTGCCGCGCGCTCGAACAGATTCTCGCGGCGATACAGGTCGAGCGTCGCGATGGCCGCGGCGGCGGCCGCCGGATGCGCCGAATACGTATAGCCATGGAACAGCTCGATCGCGCCCGGCGCGCCGTTGCCGACCACCGTGTCATGAATCGTGCGGCTTGCCGCGACCGCGCCCATCGGGATCGACGCGTTGTTGATCGCTTTCGCGAGCGTGATCAGATCCGGCGTGACGCCGAAGTATTCGCTCGCCGTCGCCTTGCCGACGCGCCCGAAGCCGGTAATGACCTCGTCGAAGATCAGCAGGATGCCGTGCTTCGTGCAGATGTCCCGCAGCTTTTGCAGATAGCCTTGCGGCGGAACCAGCACGCCGGTCGACCCGGCCACCGGTTCGACGATCACCGCGGCGATCGTCGACGCGTCGTGCAGCGCGACGATGCGCTCCAGTTCGTCGGCCAGATGCGCGCCCCACGCCGGCTGGCCCTTCGAGAACGCGTTGTGTTCGAGATCGTGCGTATGCGGCAGATGATCGACTGCCGGCAGCAACGCGCCCGAGAAGGTCTTGCGATTCGGCGCGATACCGCCGACCGAAATGCCGCCGAAGCCGACGCCGTGATAGCCGCGCTCGCGCCCGATCAGACGCGTGCGCTGTCCTTCGCCGCGCGCGCGATGGTAGGCGAGCGCGATCTTCAACGCGGTGTCGACCGATTCCGAGCCCGAGTTCGTGAAGAAGATGCGGTCGAGGCCGGCCGGCATCAGTTCGGCGACTTTCGTGGCTGCTTCGAACGCGAGCGGGTGGCCCATCTGGAAGGTCGGCGCGAAATCGAGCGTCGACAACTGTTGCGTGATCGCGGCGACGATTTCGTCGCGGCTATGGCCGGCGTTCACGCACCACAGGCCCGCGCAGCCATCGAGAATCTCGCGCCCGTCGCTGCTGCGGTAGTACATCCCTTTTGCCGATTCCAGCAGGCGCGGCGCGGCCTTGAACTGGCGGTTGGCGGTAAAGGGCATCCAGAAGGACGACAGATCGTCGATGACGGGGCGCGAAGTCATGGAATTTCCTCGAAATGGGTTGGGGAGGCCGTCCCCGATGAGGAAAGGGACTTCCTGCGTAGCCAAAACTGTAGCGCTCGGGGTTTAATGGCGGCATAAACAGTTGCCGAAGTGTGGTGCTAACTGTGCTGGCGAATTCGTAGGGACTGTATTGTTCCGTGCGAACCGCGCATTTCGGCATCGATTGGCATCGACAGCGGCATTGCACGCATGCGTCCGGCCGCCCGCCGCGGCCGTTTTCTGTCCGGATTTTTCGTCCGCATCATGATCGAACTCGAACTTCAGCGCGACCGGCGCGCGTCTTCGACGCTCGTCGAGCAGGTCGTCCAGGGCTTCGCGCGCGCGATCGAAGCGCAATCGCTGCGCGCGGGCGCGCTGCTGCCGTCGGTGCGGCAGCTGGCACAAAGCCATGCGCTGAGCACCTTCACGGTGACCGAGGCCTACAACAGGCTGGTATCGATGGGGCTGGTGGTCGCGCGACGCGGCTCCGGCTACCGGGTCGCGGCGCGCGGGCCGGCCACGCGCGCGGCGGTCGCCGACTGGCAGCCGCCGAGCCTGACCGCGAACTGGCTGCTGTCCGATGTGTTCGCCGATCATTCGGTGCCGATCAAGGCGGGCTGCGGCTGGCTGCCGGGCGAGTGGATCAACGAGGCCGGGCTGCAACATGCGTTGCGCGCGCTGAGCCGGGTACCGGCCGCGCGTTTCGGCGACTACGGTCATCCGTATGGCTTTGCGCCGCTGCGTGAGCGCATCGCGGAACAGCTCGACCGGCGCGGTCTGCCGGTCGAGGTGACGAACGTGCTGCTGACGCAGGGCGCGACCCAGGGGCTCGATCTGATCGTGCGCACGCTGCTGCGCGCGGGCGACGCGGTGATCGTCGAGGATCCGGGCTACGGCAATCTGCTGCAGATCCTGAAGCTCGCCGGCCTCGTCGTGCATGGCGTGCCGCGCACGCCGGCCGGCGTCGATACCGATGTACTCGACGCGCTGGTCGCGCGCCACAAGCCGAAGGCGATCTTCGTCAACACGACGCTGCAGAATCCGACCGGCGCGACCTTCGGGATGTCGGCGGCGTTCCGCTTGCTGCAGATCGCCGAGCGCGAGCGCATCTGGGTCATCGAGGACGACGTCAGCCGCGAACTCGCGCCGCCCAGCGCGCCGCTTTTCGCCGCGATGGAGGGGTTGCGGCGCGTGCTGTATCTCGGCGGCTTTTCGAAGACGGTGACGCCGGCCTTGCGTTGCGGCTATGTGGTTGCCGAGACCGCGGTGCTGCGCGAACTGGCGCGCACGAAGATGGCGGTGGGGCTGACGTCGTCGGAGGCGATCGAGCGGATCGTCGACAAGGTGCTGATCGAAGGGCGCTACGCGCGCCATGTCGACACGGTCAACGAACGGCTGAAGCTCGCGCACGCGGCGCTGGAAGAACGCTTCGACGCGCTCGGGCTCGAGATGTTTCACCGGCCGCGCGGCGGCCTGTTCGCGATGGCGCGTCTGCCGATCGAAGCGGAGCAGGCCGGCGCGGTGACGACGGCCGCGCTCGCGCACGGCATCTGGCTTGCGCCGGGTTCTTACTTTCGTCCCGACGATGCGCCGAGCGCATGGTTTCGCTTCAACGCACCTTATTCGACCGACGATGCGCTGTGGCGCTTTATCGAGCGGGTCGGGCAGGGAAAGCTGTAGGCGCCGGCGGCAGCGAGCCGCTTGGCGAGACTGATCACGCATTGCCGAACACCCTGGCAATCACATCACCCTCAGCGTGCGCTGTCCAACAGTGGTGGCGCACCAGCCTGCCTACATTGGGCACAACCGGCTCACATCTGAAATCCAATATCGCCGGCCAAGCGCAGAAGCAGATCTCGATGCTTCGGGTAATGCGTTAGAAGGGGGGACCATGAACGATAAAAAATATCAGCCCGTGTATGCGCGTCGTCGCGCGAAGCGGGTAAGCCAACCGGCACAGCGCGGCGCGGCGGCGGTGGAATTCGCGATCGTGCTGCCGTTCCTGCTGCTTGTCGTATTCGCGATCGTCGAGCTTGGCATCGCGCTGTACGACAAAGCGGTGATCACCAATGCCAGCCGTGAAGGCGCGCGCGCCGGCGTAGTGCTGAAAAGTCCCAAGCCCACCACAACCGACGTCCAGACCGTCGTGACGAACTACACGTCGAGCTATCTGCTGACGTTCGGCACGAAGTCCGCGCCCTCGGTGACCACCACCGGCGCGGGCGGCACGTTCGGTCAGCCGCTGTCGGTGACGGTCTCCTATCGATACACGGGGCTCGGCCTCGGCCGGATGCTGTCGGTCTTCACCGGTCCGGTCACGCTGTCCGCGACCACCGTGATGAACAACGAATGAGGGGGCCATCATGCGCACGGGGAGCAGAAAGAAGGAGCGGGGCGCCGTAGCCGTGATGGTGGCGTTGATGCTGATCGTCCTGCTTGGGATCGCGGCGCTTGCCGTCGATATCGGCAATCTGATGGTTGCGCGCAACGAGTTGCAGAACGCCGCCGATGCGGCCGCGATGGCGGGAGCGGGTTGTCTGAAGCCGCGCACCGAGTGCGGTAACAGCACCGCCGGCCAGCCGGACTTTACGACCGCGCAGGCCACGGCATCGACGTTCTCGACGTCGAGTTCGACCAACCAGGTGCAGGGCGCCTATGTGAAAGCCAGTACCGTATCGACCGGCTACTGGAATGCCACCGGCACGCCGTATGGCATCGAGGCGCTGCCGTTCACACCGGGAACCAGCGATATGCCCGCGGTGCAGGTGACCATTCTGAAGGACGGCTCGAATGCGAACGGCTCCGTCGCCGCGTTTCTCGGCCGGGTGTTCGGCGTCCGGGCACTGAAGGCGAGCGCGGTGGCGACGGCGGTGCTGTCGTCGC